>NZ_ATHQ01000001.1:1252500-1456545 GCF_000523275.1 Lebetimonas sp. JH292
TAAATTGAAGCAATCATACTTTTTCTGTTATGTCTTGTTTTTTCATCTTCCACATTTACCATTACATTATCAAAAAAATTATCTATTAAAGGTTTCAGTGAAATTAGAAAATCAAGTTTTTTTTCTAAATCAGTATAATTTTTGACTTTTTTGAATTCATTCCATAATTTTTTTTCTTCTTCTTTTTCAAAAAGTTTTTCATCTACTTTTATTGTATTCAAATCAAAATCTTTTACTATATTCCCGACTCTTTTGAATGTAACGGATAAATCTTTAAAATCACTGCTTTTAACAATTTCATTCATTAATTTTATTTTTTTGTCTATTTCGAGTATATTACTTTCACCTGTGGCAAGAACAGCCCTGATAACGGACGGATTGACATTATAAAATTTATAAAATCTTTCATAGATGAATTCAAGCAGCTTATCTGTATCCAGATTTTTATAAAACGGTTTTATTTTTTCTAAAATTTCTTTAAAATCAAGCGGTATACTGTTTTCCAGAGATATTTTTATAATATAATTTGCGGCTCTTCTTAATCCAAACGGGTCTTTATTTCCTTTTGGAATTTTACCTATGCTAAAAAGTCCGGCAAGTGTATCCAAATTCCTTGCAATATTTAGAAGTGCCGAAATTTTATTGCTGGCGCTGTTGCTGTATTGCTCTTTTATAGCTGTTGCAATTTCTTCATCAATTCCCTGGGCTTTTGCGTAATAATATCCCATGATTCCCTGAAGTTCTGTAAATTCATATACCATTTCGGTCAGTAAATC
This sequence comes from Lebetimonas sp. JH292, assembly GCF_000523275.1. Classification (NCBI taxonomy): domain Bacteria; kingdom Pseudomonadati; phylum Campylobacterota; class Epsilonproteobacteria; order Nautiliales; family Nautiliaceae; genus Lebetimonas; species Lebetimonas sp. JH292. The sequence goes on from NZ_ATHQ01000001.1 coordinate 1,253,277, forward strand.
GGCTTTTGCCAGGTTGACGGCAGTATTTAATTTTTCTTTATCTGTTTTAAATTTTTCAGCCAGAATTTTCCCTATTTTTTCTTCTCTTTTAACTTTGTCATAAAGACTTCCAAGATTGTCCATATAAACTATATCTTTAAGCCCTTCAATTGACAATCCGTTTTTCAAATCGTTTTTATAGAAAAACAGGGCATCTTTTAGCCTTGCTCTAAGTACCCTTTCATTTCCGTTGATAATTTTAGAAAAATCTTTTGTATACGCATTGCTTACCACAACAAATGCATTAGTTAATTTATTATTTTTAAACACGGGAAAATATCTTTGATTCTCTTTCATAGAGGTAATAATAACTTCCGGAGGTAGAACTAAAAATTCTTCATCAAATTTTCCAAGAAGCGGGGTCGGATATTCTGTAATAGCTACTATTTCTTCAAGTAAATCTTTATCAATTTCAACTTTGACACTATTATCTTTTTCTATTTTTTCGATATCACTTATTATTTTTTTTCTTCTCTCATCTTGATATAAAATAACTCCTTTTTTATCAAGTTCGCAAAAGTATTTTCCAACAAAATCTATAAAGATTTTATCTTTAAAAAATCGATGGCCGTATGTGAAATTACTTGAAGTTACGCAATATTTATTAAAAATAATGGCTTCATCTTCAATCATTGCTAAAATCCATCTTATTGGGCGGATAAATTCTTCAACGCATTCTCCCCATTTCATAATTTTACCAAAATTAAGGATTTTTAACCATTTTTCTATCATTTCAGGCAGAAGTTCTTTTGCTTCTTTTCCTTTTACTTCTTTTTTAAAATATAAAAATTCTTGATCTCCTTTTGTTTTATATTCCACTTCATTTGGCAGTATTCCACATTTTTTGGCAAACCCTTCTACAGCTTTTGGGTTTTTTTCGGCTATTGCTTTAGGCGCACCCCAAATTTCTTCTGTTTTATCTTCCTGTTTTGTAGGAAATTCTCTGTGCCAGAGAGTCAGTCTTCTTGGCGTATAATAAAAATTGAAATCTGTTTTTAAATTATATTCTTCTAAAATATTTAACCAGCTTTTTTCAATATTTGAAAGTTCTTTTAATAAAGGAATCGCAGGCAGTTCTTCAACGCCTATTTCTATAAGAAGAGGTTTTAACATTAGTTTCCTTTTTTTGTGTAATTTTATCAAAATGTGCTATAATAAATAAAAAAGAGTTGACATGAAACCAAATGTCTTTAAAAAAAAGATTACAGTTTCAAAAAAAGATATAGATTTTAACTCTCATGTAAATAATTTGAAATATCTTGAATGGATGATAGAGTGTGCTCTCGAACACTCCGAAAAATTGGGCTTTAATCCCCAAACCTATGAAAAAATAGGTGCAACATGGTTTGCAAAATCACATCATATAGAATATAAACTTCCGGCATTTGAAGGTGATGAATTAATTATAAAAACATGGGTTGACGATGTTAAAAAGATAACATCAAAAAGAAAATATGAAATCTATAAAAATGACAAACTGATTTGTTTTGGAGAGACAGAGTGGGTATATGTGGATTATAAAACACACAGACCAAAAAAAATTTCTGATGAGGTAATAAAAAAATATTTTGAGGTTTGAATATGAGAAAATTTTTATTATTAATAGGAGGTGTAATAATGTATGCATTAACTTTAACTTCGCCGGATTTTGGTGAAAAAATTTCAATTGAACAGGTTTATCCCGACTGCGGCGGGGCAAATATTTCACCCGAACTTATATGGGAAAATGCTCCAAAAAACACAAAATCGTTTGCCATTACGATGTTTGATCCGGATGCTCCGACTGATCACGGGTGGTGGCACTGGATAGTGGTGAATATTCCCGCAGACATCAATAAATTTCCAAGAAATGCGGGGAATCCGCAGAGTGAGTATTTTGATTTAGGATTACAAACCATAAATGATTACAAAGAGGTGGGATATGGGGGACCGTGTCCACCTCCCGGAAAGCCGCACAGATATATTATTACCGTTTATGCCCTGGATGCTGAAGGGTTTGATGTTGATATAAACATAAATCCTCAAATATTAGCAAAAGCTATAGAAGAGCATACAATTGACAAAGCTTCAATAAAAGGACTTTATGCAAGAGGCTGGAAATAGCCTCTTTTTTCTGCTGTTATCCCATTAATTAATATTATTTTAATAAATATCAATTTTATGTTATTATATTATAAAAAAATATAAAAACAGAGGTAAAATGAAAAGTTTAAAAAAAGAAATCTTTAAAAGAACGATTATTTTAATATTGTTAATGATATCAATTTTTGGAATATTGACATCACTGTTTTTTTATCAATACAGAATAAAAAATATATATAATTTACTAAAAACAAAAAATAGTGATGTAAGTAATTTTATAAGGGCGTATTTTAAAAAATTTTATATTGAAGTTGAATATCTTAGCAGATTAAGAGAAGTTAGACTTGCGCCTTTTTTAAATGAAAAAGAGCGTAAAAGGGCATTGTATGCGTTTAAATTGTTTCAGGAAATTGATAAAGATATAAATTACGTATATTCCGGGTATAAAAATAAAATGCTGCTTATAAACAACTACACACCTCCTCCCGGTTTTGACCCGACAATTAGACCCTGGTATCGTGCGGCAATTAAATCTTTTCCCAATATTTCTCAGGGAATTCCTTACAGGGAAATTAAAACAAAAGAGTGGCTGGTGTCTATTTCCAAAGCTTTGGTTGATGACAGGGGGAAAATAACCGGGGTGATTTCTATAGATACTTCAATAAATAAGATTATTAAAAAATTAAATGAAAAAAGTTTTTTGAATTTATCAAATTTTATTATAAGAGACGACGGATTAATCATTGTCTGTCATAATAAATTAAATTTAAACAAAAATTTTATTGATGAATATAATGTTGAGAGAAAAATTTTTAATAAATCAAACGGTTTTTTTGAATATTATAAAAATCACGTAAAAATTCTGGCTTATTTCACCAAATTGAAAAATTTAGGATGGATAGTTATTACTGTAATTGATAAAAATACAGTTTTATTGCCGATTATAAAAAAAATTATTTTTATATTTTTAATAGTGTCAATTATTTCTGTAATATTGGGTATATTTTACACCCGTATCATTTATAAAGAAATATTAAGTTCACTTGACATATTACACTCCAATGTCAGAGAAATTGTAAACGGAAACGTTGAGAATATCAAAAAAGCGGAATATCCATTCAAAGAATTTGCCGAAATTAAAGAAAATATAGAAAATTTAACAAAAAACGCACTTTATAAAAAAAATAAAGAATTGCAGGAATTAAACGCATTGTTAAAAAAAATGGCATTAACGGATAAATTAACAGGGCTTTACAACAGATATAAATTTAATGAAGAGCTTAAAAAAGAAATGGAAAGATTTAAAAGATATAATAATCCTTTTTGTTTGATAATGTTCGATATTGATAATTTTAAACAGGTTAATGATACATACGGGCATGATATGGGAGATAAAGTCTTAAAAGAGATTGCAAAAATTACTACACAAACAATACGTAAAACAGATATCGCATCCAGGTGGGGAGGAGAGGAATTTATGATAATATGTCCTAGCACATTTTTGAAAGAAGGTATACAAACAGCGCAGAGGCTAAGAAAGAAAATAGAAAGTCATAATTTCGGAATTGACAGAAAAGTTACAGTAAGTGTCGGAATATCAGAGTATAATGATGAAAATATAAGACTTTATGAATTTTTAAAAGATGTTGACGATAAATTATATCAGGCTAAAAAAATGGGTAAAAACACGGTTGTTTATCAGATTAATTTAATAGCCAAGTATTTATAATGTTTTCCTGTTTTTTAAAATTTTTAATAAAATATTAAAAAAAATAATGAAAGATTTAAAATGAAAAAAAATTTAAAAGCATTTACTTTAATAGAATTATTAATTGTGATTATTATTATCGGAATTATAATATCTTCTGTAAGCTTTAATTTAAAACCGAACACCCTTGCACTTGAAAAAGACAGAATAAAACAATATTTTATGTATACAAATAATATTGGTCTAAAGTGGGATGGATATGACCCTTCAAAACCTGAAGTGGCTGCGGTATGTTTTGAAGTAAACAGTTCTAATAATTCTGTATCAGCCTATATTCAGAAATGGGATAATTCAAAGGAATTTTTAAAAGACCCGACCAATCAGAATAAAGAAATCAATAATACAAAATTTCAATCCAACATTTCCGCAACATTTACAAAAATATGTTTTTCCCCAAACGGAGATTTGTTTGAAAATAATTTATCAATGCAAAATTTAATTAAAACACCTCAAAAAATTACGTTAAGCGACTCTAAGGGAGAAGAAAATTTGAGTATCGAACCTTCGGGAGCTATATATTGATTAATTTTAAGTAATTTTTATAAATAGGCTCGTCATATTCAGATATTTTATTTTTAATAAACCTCTAAAAAACTCTTACTTAAAAATCCTACCTAGGTTCTGTCAAAGGATTTGACAAAGTATTTTTATGGTATAATTATTATATAAAGTTTTTGTAAAAGGAAAAATATGAAAAAATCTAAATTAAAAAAAATTGTTTATCACTCTATGAGACTAGAGGGGTATAAAGTTAATTTAGAGGAAAAAAAATTAAAAGAGATAAAATCTAAATATAATGTCAAAGTACACGTTTAAAATTAGTGATATTTATTATTCTAACACTTCTATTCCTAAAAATAAACTTGACATTAAAGATGAAAATGAATTAATAAAAATAGAGCATCTTCTTTTGTTAGAATCTTACGAAAAGTTTGCAAAAAAACTTGATGTTGAATTAGATGAATACTTTTTTAAAAATCTTCATAAAAAAACTTTTCAAGATTTATATGAATGGGCAGGTGTTTATAGAGATGTTGATATAGCAAAAGGTGATACTCTTTTTTGTAGAGGAATCTATGTAACTCAAGAAATGAAAAAAATTTTTGCTAAGTTGAAAAAAGATAAATATTTAAAAAATTTAGACAAAGAAACTTTTGCTCATAAATTAGCCTATTATAAATGTGAGTTAATAGCTATTCATCCTTTTTTAGAATTAAACGGAAGAATTATTAGATTTTTTATTGATATTTTATCTATAAATGCTGGATATGATGTAATTGATTATGCTAATATAACTGAAGAAGAGTATATAAAATGTGCAATAGAGTGTGTTCAAAATGCTAATTATGATTGTTTTGAAGAAATAATAAAAAGTAGTATAAATAAATTTTAGATTCTTCTACCTTCCTCTAATTTATTGAGCCCATCAAATTAACTGTGTAAATAAAACCCATATACTAAAGCTTTAAGATATTTTACTAAAAATTCCTAGAAATATATCACAAGTTGCGGATAAATTACAAACCAATTTCTGATTCTGTTACTTTTCCATTTTTCTCCTGTATAGAAGTAAAAAGGGCTTTAAAAACCACTTTTTTTGAAGGTAATGAACCTTTAGATTTTGTTTTTCTTTTTATAATAGAATTTAAAGATTCAATTGGATTTGTTGTATAAATAAGCTTTCTAAGTTCTTTTGGATACTTAAAAAAAGTAGCAAGCTCATCCCAGTTTCTTTTCCATAAATCATAAATATGAGGGATTCAAGATTTTGAATGGCTAAATCCTCAGTATCAGCTTGATATACTGATTTTAAATCCTTTGCAATTTCTTTTCTGTCTTTGTAAGAGACAAATTTTAAAGAGTTTCTTATCTGATGAACTACACCGTTTAGTCCGTCTATTGAAAATATTAAAACATTTCTACACCTCTGTTTTTTATTTCATTAAGTATTGAGAGCCAATATTTAGAAGTTTCATTCTCTTCACTTATCCATATACCTAAAATATCTTTTTTACCTTCTATAGTGATTCCCAGCATTATATAACAGGCTGTATTTTTTATATTTCTCTCAACCTTTATTTTTAATACGGTTGCATCCATAAAAATTATAGGATAAATACTTTCCAAAGGTCTATTCTGCCATTCAATAGCTTTTTCTAAGATTTTTTCAGTAATATTTAATATGGTTTCAGTTGAAAGCTCATATCCGTATAAATCATCAAGATGGTGCTGAATATCTTTTACACTCATTCCTTTTGCATATAAAGATAAAATTAAATCTTCCGTCCCATCTAAAAGTCTTTGTCTTTTTTTTACAATTTTAGGCTCAAATGTTGAATTTATTTAGTTTTAAAAGTCTTTGGTATCCATTTCTGTAATTGCTATTATCAGATTTTTCATTTTTCTCATAACCTAAATGGTTTGTCATTTCACTTTGGGTTGCTGTTTCTTCATCTCTTTGATTAAATTTTTTAATTCATTTTCAAGCTCTTCAATTGTCACTGGATTTCCTGATTTTAATCTTCTTTTATATTCTTCAATGTTTAAAATACTTTTATGCAAATACATTAAGAATGCATTTGCCTGAGGAATGGAATCCTGGAATTAATTTTTCCACTAAAACACTTTTAAGAGCTGCAATTATATTTTACGGTTTTAGAATAACATTTCAAAACATAGCGGCTGTAGGAATTCCTGGAATTTTCGCATCTACTATGATTGTAACTTTTACATTTATTATCGGTTATATTGTAGGGACTAAAATCTTAAAACTTGACAGAGACACTACCATACTGACAAGTGCCGGAAGTTCAATCTGCGGGGCCGCCGCAGTTTTGGCTACCGAACCGGTTGTAAAGGCGGAACCTTACAAAAGTGCTATTGCTGTTGCAACTGTTGTAATTTTTGGAACAACTGCAATGTTTTTATATCCTATTGCTTATAAAAGCGGAATTTTACATCTGTTACCAAATGAGATGGGAATATATATCGGCTCAACCATTCATGAGGTAGCACATGTGGTAGGTGCAGGAAGCGCCATTTCACCAGAAGTGGCAAAAGAAGCCGTAATTGTAAAAATGATTAGGGTAATGCTGATTTCCCCATTTTTAATAATTTTAGGAATTTTTCTTGCAAAAACGGCAAAAAATAAAATTAAAAATGAAAAAACAAAAATAGCAATTCCATGGTTTGCAGTATGGTTTATTATAGTAGCCGGATTTAATTCATTAAATTTACTGCCTTTAAAAATAGTAGATACTGTCAATACGCTTGATACATTTGCTTTGACTATGGCCATGACAGCTTTAGGAATGGAAACAAATATAAACAAATTTAAAGGCGTGGGACTTAAACCTATTTATTTAGCTGGAATTTTATTTATCTGGCTGATTGTTGGAGGATATTTTATAACAAAAATCAGTATAAATCTTTAAAGCAACAAATTTAATTTTGTTGCTTTAAGTCTTAATGTAAAAAGTGTCTTTTTCCTGTAAAATACATGGCTATTCCATGTTCATTAGCAGCTTCAATTACTTCATTGTCCCTTATACTACCTCCCGGCTGAATTATGGCTTTTACACCGACACTTGCGGCATAATCCACACTGTCTCTAAATGGAAAAAATGCTTCGCTTGCAAGAGAAGCGCCTTTTATATCAAGTCCTAATTGTTTAGCTTTTTCTACCGCACATCTTGTAGCATCAACCCTGCTTGTCATTCCCATACCAATTGCCACCATTTGAGAATTTTTTACAAACACAACACAGTTTGATTTTGTAAGAGCTGCAATTTTCCAGGTTATTTCTAAATCTCTTTTATCATCTGTATATTTTTCGGTTACACACTCGGCATTTGCCACTTCATCATCACTAACCCTGTCTGCATCCTGGAATACAAATCCACCTTCAATATGTTTAAAATCCCATTTGTCACCGGCAATTTCCAAATGAGGCTGACCTAAATCAAACAGTTTTATTCTTTTTTTCTTTTCAAACACTTTTACCGCTTCGTCTGTAATTTTTCCGGCAATTAACACCTCAACAAAAATTTTGTTAATCTCTTCTGCCAAATCCTTATCAACAACCCCGTTAACGGCAACAACTCCTCCGTACGCACTGATTGGGTCGCACTCTAATGCTTTTTGCCAGGTTGTTATTAAATCTTCTTTCCTTGCAGCCCCGCATGGATTTGCATGTTTAATAATACTTATTGCACCCTCGCCTAAACTGACTGCAATTTTAACCGCCCCGTTTATGTCAGTTAGATTATTAAAGCTTATTTCACCTTTTAAAATATTTAAATTTTTATAAAAATCTTCAAATTCATACAAAGCCCCTCTTTGATGAGGATTTTCACCGTATCTTGTATTAAATACTTTATTTCCTACAATAAATCTTTTTTCACCAAACCCGCTGTTAAATCTTTCATTCATATAATTTGCTATCATTGAATCATACGCCGCAGTATGTTCAAATGCTTTTATCATTAAATCTTTTCTAAATTCAAGCGTGTTTTGATTATTTTTAAGAGCTTCAATTACTCTTTCATAATCATTTGGGTCAGTTACAATAATTACATCTTTAAAGTTTTTAGCCGCGCTTCTAACCATTGTAGGACCGCCAATATCGATATTTTCAATAATTTCATCAAAATCGTCAGTCCTTTGAGTTGTCTCTTTAAAAGGATATAAATTTACACAAACTAAATCAATTCTCTCAATTCCAAGTTTTTTGGCTTCTTCATCATCTATTCCGCTTCTATAAAGTATTCCTCCGTGAACATAAGGATTAAGTGTTTTTACCCTTCCTCCAAAACATTCGGGAAACTTTGTAATTTCACTAATATCAATAACTTTAATTCCGTTTTCTTCCAAAACTTTTCTAGTCCCGCCAGTTGAAATAATTTCAAATCCAAGATTTTCTAAATTTTTGGCAAATTCTACAATTCCAGTTTTATCAGATACGCTTAGCAATGCTCTCATTAACTTCCTTTTTTATTGAAATTATAACGATTATAAAAACTTATTAATTATCTCTTTCATCGTTTTTTCTATTCTCTCAAGTACATCAGGTGAAGAAGCTTCAAATCTCGTAACAAGAACTGGTGTCGTATTACTTGCCCTAACAAGTCCCCATCCATCATCAAAAACAACTCTTACTCCGTCAATATCAATAATTTTTTTAATTTTAAGTTTTTCTTTATTTTCATTTAAATATTTTTTAATTTTTTCTATTATTTCAAATTTTTTATCCTCTGTTGTTTTTATTTTAATTTCATCTGTATTGTAAACATGAGGTAGTTTTTCATATTCACTTATAAAGTCAAATCCCTTATCAATTAATTCCATAATTCTAAATGTTACATAAATAGCATCATCTACACCAAAATATCTATCGTTAAAAAAAATATGTCCGCTAACTTCTGCTGCCATATCGCAGTTTTTTTCATAAAGCAAAGTTTTTAAATTACTATGCCCAGTTTTATACATTATAGTTTTACCAAATTTATCAATCTCATCATATACAATTTGAGAGGCTTTTACTTCACTTATAACGCATGGATTTTTCATATTTTTTGCAAAAAAGTAAAGTAAAATATCTCCTTTATAGTTATATTTTTTATCTAAAAAAGCAATCCTGTCTGCATCCCCGTCATAAGCAAATGCATAATCTTTTCCATTTTTAATTTCATCTTTTACCCATTTTAAATTTTCTTCAATAGTTGGATCTGGATGATGGTTTGGAAAAGTACCATCCGGTTCTTCAAATAAAATTTCATAATTTTTAATATTAAGTTTTTCTAATATATCCCTTAAAACAACCCCTGCTACACCGTTCCCACAATCAAACACTGCATTTAACCCTAAATCTTTTAAATGGGAAAATTGATTTGCAATATAATTTATATAATCACTTTTTAAATCATACTCAATTGCCTCAAAATTATCTTCTATATCTAAATCAAAATTTTTAATAATTTCATCACCTAATTCATAAATATCTTTTCCAAAAAAAGGTTTTTTATCAATTGTTATTTTAAATCCGTTATATTCAGGCGGATTATGTGAGCCAGTAATTTGTATGCTTCCTCCTATATTAATTTTTCCAACCCCATTTAAACATAAAGGCACAAAATTTCCAAAATAATTAACTCCCGTTGGAAGCATTCCTGCATTTATTACCTTTTTACCAGCTTTATTTAATCCACTTACTAACCAATTTTTAAGTGTAGGAGAATGTGTCCTTGCATCATAACTTACTAAGACATATTCACCTTCAATTCTTTTTGCTAAATAAAATCCAATTAACTTTACAACCTTTTCATTTAAATCTTTTTCAAAAATTCCTCTTATGTCATATTCTCTAAAAATATATTTCATACCCAAGTTTTCTCCTTATTTAATAAAATATTCATTGTTTCTTTAAATAGATTATATTAAATGGCTCTAAATCCAGCTCAATTGAATATTCTCTGCCACAACACTCTTTACTAAAAGTTTTATAAATTCTTTCTTTATCTTCTATCCATCCGCCAAATTTTTTGCTATTTGAATTTAAAATTTCTTTATATTCCCCATTAGGAGCACCTATTATATAATTTTCATATTTTGCGCCTGAGAAATTACATACTATTATCATCTGTTCATTTTTATTTTTTCTGATAAATGAAATTACATTTCTTTGATAATCAAGTTCGTTTATCCACTCAAACCCATATGGGTTACAATCAAGCCATAAAGCCTCTTCATTTTTGTAAATTTTATTAAGCTCTTTTATTAAATTTTGAATGCCTTTATGTTTTTCATATTTAAGTAAAAACCACTCTATGCTTTCTTTATAAGCCCACTCTTTAAATTGAGCAATTTCTCCGCCCATAAAAAGAAGTTTTTTACCGGGATGTGCATACATATATGCAAAAAGTGCTCTTAAATTTGCAAATTTTTCTTCATAACTTCCTGGCATTTTACCGATAAGCGATTTTTTTCCGTGCACTACTTCATCATGAGAAAGAGGCAATATGTAATTTTCGCTATGCATATAAACAAAAGAAAAAGTAAGCTCGTGATGATGATATTGCCTATAAATTGGTTCATATTCAAAATATTTAAGAGTATCATTCATCCAGCCCATATTCCATTTATATCCAAAACCAAGCCCATCTGGTTTTGTAACGGCAGGAAATGCTGTTGATTCTTCTGCTATCATTGTAATTCCTGGCACTTCTTCATAACATGATTTATTAAGGGTTTTTAAAAAATGTATTGCATCAAGATTTTCATTTCCGCCGTATTTGTTTGGTATCCATTCATCCCTTGCATAATCAAGATATATCATTGAAGCAACCGCATCAACCCTAATAGCATCTATATGAAATTCTTTTAGCCAATAAATGGCTGAGCTTATTAAAAAAGAGCGAACTTCCCCTTTTTCATAATCAAAAATATGGCTTTTCCATTCAGGATGATAACCTTTAAGAGGCGATGGATGTTCATATAAAGCAGTTCCATCATATGTAATAAGCCCATGTCCATCAACTGCAAAATGGCTTGGCACCCAGTCAAGTATTACACCTATATCATTTTGATGCATAATATCCACAAATTTTTTAAATTCATCAGGCCTGCCGTGTCTTGCGGTAGGTGCGAAATATCCGATAGCCTGATAACCCCATGACCCGTCAAATGGATATTCAGTTATTGGCATCAGTTCAATATGAGTATAGCCCATCTCTTTTACATATTTGCTTAATGCATTTGCCAAATCTACATAATTATCATACTCTTTATTCCAGCTTCCTAGATGAACTTCATAAATACTAAAAGGTTTATCAAAATTTTGATTTCTTTTTTTAAGCCATTTTTCATCATTAAATTTATAATTATCTTCCCAGATGATACTTGCAGATTTTGGAGGTTTTTCAAAATATTTAGCAAATGGGTCTATTTTTTCTAATTGCTGATTATAAGCTCCTATTATAAAATATTTATATTTATCGCCTTTTTTTGCACCTTCAATAAATCCTTCCCAAAATTCTCCGTTTCTAACCAAAGGATTAGCAAATTTATCCCAATTATTAAAATCTCCCATTACACTTACACTTTTGGCATGCGGAGCCCAAACTCTAAAAAATACTCCGTTTTCCTTTATAAAATTTCCTAAATGTTTATAAAGATATCTATGTGTTCCTTCTTTAAATAGATATAAATCAAGCTCTTTCATAATACCTCTTTATAAATTTTTTCATACTCTTTTGCACTTCTCTCCCAAGAAAATCTTTTTTTCATTCCTCTTTTTTGAATAATTTTATAATCATCGCTGTAATAAGTATCAACCGCCCATTTTACAGTATTGTATAAAGCATCTTTTGAAGGCTCCCAAAATTTAAATCCATCACCTTCTTTTGTAAAAGGATTATAATTTTCAACCGTGTCATTAAGTCCACCTACAGCCCTTACAATAGGGGGCGTTCCATAACGCAGAGAATACATCTGATTAAGTCCGCAAGGCTCAAACAAACTTGGCATTAAAAACAAATCGCTCCCAGCTTCAATTAAATGTGCAAGTTCATTATTGTATCCAACCCAAACCCTGAAATTTGGATATTTTGCGCTTACATCGCTAAAAAATCCCTCAGCCCATTTCTCACCACTTCCAAGGAAAACAAAATCTGCACTCAATCCTAAAAGCCCCTCCATAGCTTGTGCAATAAGTTCTATTCCTTTTTGTTTTGCAAAGCGGCTTACTAAGCCTATTAAGCACTTTTTTTCGCTTTTTTCTAAACCCATTCTCTCTTGAAGAGCTAGTTTATTTTTTTTCTTGACTTCAATATTTTCAACATCATAATTAAATGGAATTAATTTATCAGTTTTTGGATTCCATTCATCATAATCAACCCCGTTTAAAATACCTACAAGTTTATGAGAATGCGCCTTTATATGGTCATGCAAACCAAAACCAAATTCAGGAGTTTGTATTTCTTTTGCATATGTAGGTGAAACTGTTGTTATTTTATCGGCCGCTGCAATTCCTCCTTTTAATAAATTTGTTAGACCCATTGCTTCAAATTCATACAAATTAAAATGTTCCCAGTCTATCATCAGGTAATTAAACGCTTCTTTGCCAAAAATCCCCTGATGTTCAAGATTATGAATTGTTAAAACGCTTTTACTTTTTGGAAAAAGCCAGTTGTATCTATATTTAAGTAAAGCTGTTCCACTTGCTGTTTGCCAGTCGTTAAAATGAAAAATATCAACATCAAATTTAATAGCAAGTGCAAGTTCAAATACAGCTATACTAAAAAATATAAATCTTTTATCATTATCAAGATATGAATATCCACTTTCATCTGCATAAATTCTGCTTCTTCCAAAAAACTTCTCATAATCTATAAAATAAACTTCCACATTTGTATTTGGCAAATAACTTTTATAAACCCCAGCCCAAAGTGTTCCAAGACCTCCAACCGGCACTCCTATATTAAATGGAAGTTTTTCTAAATTTGCTGGGTTTATACTATAATATCTTGGCATTACTATTTTTACATTATGCCCTAACTTACTTAAAGCCTTAGGTAAAGCAGCACTTACATCTGCTAAACCACCTGTTTTGGCAAATGGTGTCACTTCAGAGCTTGCAAACATTATATTCATAACTCTTCCTTTGCTAAAAATTCTGCTCCAATTAACGAAGCATCTTTTAATTTTGTAGTTTTTATTTCAACTTTATCAAAATTTGGAATATATTTTTTATCTATTTCAAATTTATGATGCAAATAATATCCTCCTCCTAAAACAATAATTTCCGGATTAAATAAACTTGCAACTATACCCACCGCTTTATTTAAAGCTTCTTTATATTCTTCAATACTTCCACCTATTTTTTCAATTTTAGAACTTGCATAAAATTCCAAGCAGTCATTCTTCCCGCATCCGCATAAAAGATCTGTTTTTTTATATGGGATATGTCCAATTTCTCCTGCTAAATTCATATATCCTCTGACTAATTTGCCATTTTCAATTATTCCAGCCCCAAGCCCAGTGCCTGAATAAAGTGCAACTAAAAATTTACTTTTCCAATATCTACTCTCAGCAACTGCAGCACAGTTTAAATCATTTTCTAAAATAAAAGGAATTTTTATATATTCTTTTAAATCAATGCTTTTTATATCAATATTTGGAGATGAGAGGATTTTACCATTATCTACCTGTCCTGCAAAAGAAATTCCAAGTTTTGAAGGTTTATATTTTTCAATTAAATTTAAAATCTCTTTTAAAACATCAATCTCTTTTGTATTTTTAACCTCAAAAATTTCTCCAAACTTATACCTAAAAAATGTCCCTCCTATATCAATTGCCAAAATCATCAAAAGCCTTTTTTGCAATTTCAGGTGCCACAACATTTGTATAAATCCCACTTAACTCCCCTCCTGCTATATTAAAAAGTCTTGGAAGTATCTCAATATTAAAATTAAACCACTCGCCACCCTCTCGCAAAGGTGGAAAATGAAAAACTATATTGAAATCAAATTCTCCTATAATTTTTGGCATAACTTTTAAATATTCATAAACTTCTGAGAGTTTCTCTTCATTAAAATCCATCCCTCTTTTTTTATAATTCTAATTTCAAAAGCAAATTTACTTGCCTTTGGTAATATTGCCGTAAATTCATCATTTTCAAAAATTACCAAATTTTCAATTTCCAAATACCTTTCAAATATAGTTTTTCCGTTTTCTTCAAAAAATCTTTTATATCTTTCAATTTCATTTATTTTATTAATTGGAATAAGTGGAAGTGCTAAGATTTGTGTATGAGGATGAGGCTGAGTAGCTCCTGCTTTAATTCCCTCATTTTTAAAACAGGTAAAATATTTTAGCTTTTTATCGTTTTTTAAATCAACATATCTAACTTTTATTGCTTTAAATAAATTTATAAATTCTTCTTTTTCAAATTCAAAAAATTTAATATGCCTATTAGTATCTATAATAATTTCATGAGCTCCATAGCTTCCGGCTTCATATTCTTTAAAATAATACGGATTTTCAATTGCTAAGCTTCTGAATTTATTCGGCACAACCCTTAAAACCCATTTATTATTTTTACTAAATTTTAAAATATCCTTTTCGCTCATATCTTCATTACCAGAACAAAACGGGCAGATTTTTGGATATTTTGTATTTATTTCATATACCATATCCGGCCTATGCAACCTGTTTGGAGCAATTATTACATATTCATCCCTTAACAAATCATACCTTAAACTATTCAAAACCAATCTCCCCTTTACCTGGATTTTCTATTACAATACTGACACCCTGCACAGTTTTTTTAAGTCCATTTTCTGTTAAATTATAAGTTTTAATTAAATAAACAAAATATTTTGATTTATTAAATTTTATTATTATATTTCTTTTTGCATATTCATCAAAATAAATAAATTCATTCCCTTCAAATTCTCCTTCTTTTATACCATATGAGGCAAAATGAAAGTTAAATTCGAGCATACATTCCCCCTCAATTTCATATTCTATTTTTTTATCGGAAATAATAAACTTTTTGCTTATATATGGGTGTTCTCATTATAAAAAACAAATTGTTGTCTTCCAACTTAACATAATATTCTAACTCTAAATATGGGATTTCGTTTTTTATAAGTTGCTCTAAATTTACATCTTCTTTTTTTCTAAGTATAAAAGAATACCTGAAATAATCATCAAAATATATATTTTCAGGTCTTTTAATTTCCATTTCATGAATTGTTTTTACTTTTTTATTATCATCTTTTTTTTCTTCATCTGTTAGATGATAAAACTCTTTATATCTTTTTATGGTATTTAAAAAATTAAATTTATTTTTCCTATCATCAAATTCAATTAATTCACCTTTATTATTAAAAGCAAAAATTGAATTTTCAAATACTCTTTTTATCTCTTTATTTCCATCAAAATCTATATCTTTAAATTCATCTTCTAAATTATCGCACTCTATTAAATACCTATAAGCATTATCCCTTAGATTTGGTAAATAAATTCCACCAAAAATCCCGTGCCAGTAAACATCGTTTGTCTGAAGCTTGTAATAACTCTCATTTTTATTTGCACAAAGCATCCTTTTATGCAGATAATTGCTCTCTTTATATTTATAAAAAAATCTCTTCCAGATACTCCCTTTTGCAAAACGACACTCTTTTTTTTCGTTTTTAAGCTCGATTATATCATCAGCATCTAATGCCCATTCACTCATTTCTTCATATGATAGGTTTTCAATAAAAGCATAGGCAATAGGTTTATTTTTTTTATAAAACTCGCTAAAATGCAAAGACTCATCAATTGTTTTTTCAATAAATTCTTTTAACCAGCCTTTTCTGTAAACGAGTTCATGTGTCCCAAGGCCAAAGACCAAATTTTTCAATATCATCAAACATTACAAGATTATTTTTAAGTAAATTAACTGCTTCATTCACCTCTTTAAAAGGCATTGCATAACGGAGTTCTTTTGAAATAGGAAAAAGTGCAAGTTTTTCAAACATACCTGTTAAATAATATCCATTTATTTCTTTATATCCGCTGGCTTTAAAGTGATAATCATCAACAATTGCATATTCAATACCGCATTTTTTAAGTTCACTCACTATTTCATCATCCCAAACCCTTTCAGTTAACCAAAGTCCTGAAGGAGTGGCATTAAAATTTTCTTTTAAAAATATATTCAATTTATGAATCTGATAAATTCTATCTTCACTTGGAATTGAAACTAAAATCGGCTCATAAAATCCGCCTGTAAAAAATTCAATATTGCATTTTTTTATATTTTCAAATACATCTGAATAATTATTTTTGATTTTTTCAAAAATCCAGCCGCTTGAATGAAAAGAAAATTTAAATTCGGGATATCTGCTAAGAAGCTCAAAAAAAGGGCCATAACATTCATTTACAGCTTTTTCTATAACATTATCAAAATTATCAACCGGCTGATGTAAATGTACCCCAAAAAGCATTATACAAACCAGTTTTTGTAAATTTCATTTATATCAAGTTTTATTATTTCACTTGGAAGAATCATTTCAAAATTTTTACTTTTTAAAATAAATTTTAAAAATTCTTTTTTTTCACCAACCGCTTCAATAATTTTTCCTTTTATATTTTTAAATCCTTCAAAAACATATTTGGTATCATCAATTCTCAGATAAAGATTATTTTCATCTATTCCATAATATATTTTAGGCAAATTTGAAGCCAAAGCGCCAAAATTTTCCTCAATCTCCCCGCTTCCAACCCATTCAAAAAAATCGGTTTTTCCATCTATTTTTGGAGTTAATAAAAACTTTTGGGGTTTAAAATACTGTTTTTTATTGAAATTTTTAATAAGCAGATATGCGGGAATCTCCCTGTTGTGTTTTTTAAAAATATCAATTAGATAATTTCTGAATATTTCATCATAAATTTCATTTTGAATAGATGTATGCCCTTTCCCATACCACCAGAACCAGTCGCTCCCTTCGGCATATAAATAATTCTCATCTTCAGGAATTTCTTTTTTTGATAAAAAAAGCATCTCCCAAGCCCTATTTTTCTCTTCATCCCCAACCCATGTATTAAAATCTCCATTTATCCAACTTCCGGGAATGATTTTATTAAGTTTCTTAACTCCATCTACCTCATCAAAAAATTTTGTATTAATACTTTCAAGCATTTGATAAAACTTATGCAAAAATTCATACGGTTTTTTGTAATATTCCCATGCATTTTCACCGTCTAAAATAATAGTTTTATTCCCACTTCTGCTTTCTATTTCTCTTTTGAAATGAGTAATGGCATCATCAACTTCAAAATATTTATAATTAAACCCTATCAAATCGCTTAAATATCTGTCTCTAAAAAAAAGTTTTATACCATTAAATTCATAAGGGGTATAAATATCATCAGCTACTTTTTTTAAAACGTCATCACCGCTGAAAGTTATTTCAACCCCCTCTTCCTTAAAAGCTTTTATAACCTCTTCACTTATAGACCCCTCAGCCGGCCAAAATGCTTTTGGAAAAAACCCAAAAAAATTTTTATAAACCTCTTTTGCTTTTTTAATATGCAAAATAGCGTCATCTTTGAGAGAAAAATATATTTTTGGCAAAACTATATCTGGATTTGCTTTTTTTGCATTTTCCATATCAAATAAAAGAGGCAAAATTGGATGTGAAAAAGGTGTTGTAGTAATTTGAATTTTCCCTTTCTCTTGCAAAGATTTATATAAAGGAATAATTTTTTTTACAAATTCTAAAAGATAAAAAATAAGTTCTTCTTTTTCTTCAAAAGTAAATTTCTCTTTATTTAGATAATTTTGAATAAATTTTCTGCTTTTAAGCTCTTCCCCACACCATGATAAAAGATAAAACACCTGCAAATCATTAAATTCGCTATCACTCAAATCTTTTTTATTAAAAAGCTCATAAAATCTTTTATAAGGTTTTACCATTGTATCAACATAAACACTTTTTATAATATTTAAAATAAAGTTTTTTTCATAATCTTGCAAATTTCTTTTAAGCAAAAGAGAAATAAAATAATCTTTACTTTCATTAATCTCATCTAACTGAACTAAAAGTGAAGGTGTAAGATTAAAAGTTACATTTACATTGTATTTGCCGGCAATATTAGCCATATCGTAATAATCTTTTATAGCATGCAAAAAAACCCAAGGAAGGTAAATTTTATTTTTATAATAATAAAAGGGCTGGTGCATATGCCAAAGAATGCTTATGCTATCCATTTATTTATCAGACCTTTATAATGTTCAAACATTTTTTCCCCTATTTCAGAATTTTCAGCCTGAATATAAATATTTATATGTTCGCTTGTTTCATCAGGAATCAAAAGGACCCAGTTATTATCTTCTTCATAAACTTTAATTCCTCCGTTTTTTTTATATTTTTTATTTTTGGCAACTTTTAAAAACTCTTTCATCACTTTGCCTTTTTTAAACTGAGGGCATTCTATTTTCTCTTTTTTATAATAGAAATTTGTTTCAATACCGGTAATCTCACCAAGTTTTAAGTCATGTCTTGTTAAAAGTTCCATTATTTTTAAAAGACTGAACATAGCATCCCTGTGAGGGGCAAATTCTGTAAATGCAAAATTTCCGTCAATTGTTGCTATCAAATTATATTCTTTTAATTTTTTATAATCAAAGTTTGAATATCTGCCCCTGTAAATCTCTAAATATTTAAAATTTTCATCCATATAATCAGGGGCCCACATAGGCAAAAACACTTTATATTTTTTATCCCCGGCTTTTGCATCAATATTGAGTAAATTAAGAACTGCAATTAATGCTTTTATTTTATCAAGCACTTCTCCTTTTTCAGTAATTAAGTTAAGTCTTTGGCCATGAGGGAAAATTATTGCACCCATATCAAATTTAAGTGAAGTAACAATTTTACTTATTTCTTTTTTTGCCCTGTCTTTATAATTATAAATATTTAAAAGTCTGTTTTCATCGGAATATGCATTTAAAATAATATTTTCTATTTTCATTTCATTCAATAATTTTGGAAACACTTCTTTTGTTATTCCAAACATTAAATCTATTACGATTTTAAACTCATTATCTTTGATTATCTGGTGATCAATTATTTCTTTTATTTTATTTTCATAATTATTGCAATATTCAAAAATATTTACATCAAAATCATGAATCATTCCTACATCACTGAATTCAACCCTTCTGAATTTTTCATTAAAATAATTTTTCTCCAATGCTTTTGATATACTGGAATTAATTCTAAGACCAAATTCATTATAAAGAATAATTTCTATATCACCAGGAGAGCTTAAAGCAAGTCTGAAATACGCACCTCCTGCTATTTCATCGTTAGCATTGACATTAAATCTGAGAACAGTCGGCGGAAGGGCTTTTAAATCAATCACATCGATTCCGGTTGAAAGAAGCCCTCCCACAAACGCTCTTTTCAGCATTCTCGCATTTCTTGTTTCATCTCTTCCCACCATTATTTTAGCGCCTTTTGGAAAAAGTGAGCCGAACGCTTCTCCGAGTCTGCAGGCCATATCACAGCTTATTTCCGTATTTACTTTTCCGCTTGCAATTCCGTTTTCAAAAATTGCATTTTTAAGTTTGGTCCCAAAAACCACATTGCTTGTTACAATAGAGGCGGGTTCTATTTCTTTATCAGGCCATATCGTCACATCTTTTTCAATTCTTGTTAATTTTCCAACCTTTACATTCTCAGCAATTACACATCCGTTTTTAGCAATAACATCGTTTTCAATAATTGTATTTTTACAAATTACACTGTAATCAAATACACAGTTTTCACCTATAGTTACATTTTCCCAAACAATTGAATCCCTGATTTTGGAATTCATCCCTATTTTGGTATTTTTACCGATTGAGCAGTTTTGAAGTTTTACTCCTTTTTCCAAAACAACCCCGTCGTCAAGCACCACTTCTCCTACAATTTCTACGCTTTTATCGATTTTAGCTTCACCCATTAAATGCAAAATTCCATCAAGATATCTTATTCTGCGCCCAGGATAATTATATTTGACTTTACCGTTAAAAATATCTATATGAACATCTCTGTATGAATCCGGATTCCCAACATCCCTCCAATAACCTTGCGCGGTATATCCATAGAGTTTTATTCCTTCATTCATGAGTTTTGGAAACAAATCTTTTGAAAAATCAAAAGGGGTGTTTTTAGGGATATAATCAAGTATTTCAGGTTCTATTATATAAATACCAGTATTGATTGTATCACTAAAAACTTCTCCCCAGCTCGGTTTTTCTAAAAACTGTTCAATCTCCCCATCTTCATTTACTATTACAATTCCAAACTGCAAAGGATTATTTACCGTAGTTAATGTAATGGTTAATTTTGAATTTTTTTCTTCATGAAAAGCAAATATTTTTTTCAAATCAAAATCCGTAACCAAATCCCCGCTTATAATTAAAAACGGTTTATTTAAAAATTCTTCAGCCTTTTTTACAGCCCCGGCCGTTCCATAATCACTGTCCGGCAAAACATAATTGATTTTTACGCCCCATCTACTCCCGTCACCAAAATAATTTTTTATAACTTCTGGTTTATAATAAAGCAAAATCACAACTTCTTTCATCCCAAAATCCACCAGTTTTTCTAAAATATGCTCCATCATGGGAATATTTGTTACCGGCAGCATAGGTTTTGGGGTTGAATGTGTTAGAGGTTGAATTCTTGTACCAAAACCCCCCGCCATAATAACCGCTGTATATTCTCTCATTCTTTCTCCTTATAATTCATAATTTCAATACAGAATTTTCAGAACCGAACGGTGAATTTATTTTCTCACAATTTTCGTCATTCAGCCATTTTCCGTCTGCCAAATATCCAAATTCATAAGTCTGATTAACAGGAAGCGATTTTCTTATATAAAAGCTTCCGTCTTTTTTTCTTTTCATAGGTTCTTTTTCCCACTTATTCCAGCTTCCCATTATATAAACCTCATTTGCTTCATTATTAAAATAAAAACTGACCCATGCTTTATTTTTTCTTTTTTTTATCTGTATCATTTTCCCTCCTTAAATTTGTTGAGATTGGCAAATAAAATTTGTTTAAATAATCTTTCATCATACGTCTTGCGGAAAATTTGGGTGTAATTGATTTTATTGCCTCTTTTTGAATCTGAATCCATTTTTTTGAATATACGTTGTCGTCTCTGTCATAATATAGTTCGGCGATTTTTTCCAGATTTTCATAAATACTTTCGGCATCTTTTACATCATCGCTTGACTCACCCCCTATAACAAACCCGTTTTTGCCGTTGTATCCCTCAGGCCACCATCCGTCAAGTGTAGATAAATGAACTGTTGCATTAATCCCGGCTTTCATTCCGCTTGTACCGCTTGCCTCAAGCGGCAAAAGGGGATTATTAAGCCAGATATCACTGCCTCTTAGTAAATATTTTGCAATTTCTTCATTATAATCTTCAATAAAAGCAATTCTCCCCTTGCTTCTCGGGTCTTCACAAACTTTAAAAATTCTTTGAATTATCTGTTTTCCTGGGGTGTCGGCAGGATGCGCCTTTCCGGCAAAAATAATTTGAATCGGCTTTTTAGGATTATGAATAATGGAATAAAGCCTTTCAATATCTTTCAATATCAAATCAGCTCTTTTATAGCTTGTCATTCTTCTTGCAAAAGTAATGGTTAAAATATCACTGTCAAGCAATGCCCCCTCGGCAATAACAACTAACGGATCAGCTCCGTTTTCCCACTTACTTCTGGCTTTTTCATTAATAAATTCAATCATCTCTATTTTATATTTTTGATGCATTTTCCAAAGTTTTTTATCATCTATTTCATCAACCATATCAAAACAGTTTATATCATCCTGTATTTCAAGCCAGCTTCCTATTATCTCATCATAATGTTTATACAAATCATAGTTTATCCATGTGGGAATATGTATTCCGTTTGTTACATAATCTATTTTTTTGTTTTTTTTAGTTAAAAAATTTTTCCAGATATTTTCTGTTACATTTTTATGTTTTTTTGATACCGCATTAATATTGTTACTTAAACTCATGGCAAGTATCGTCATATTAAATCCGTGAGGATTGTCCGGATTTATTCCAAAAGAGAAAAATTCATTTAAATCCATATTGAGTGTTTTTACATAATCTTTAAAATAACTGCCCACATTTTCAAAAGAATATATATCTGTTGCAGCAGCAAGAGGCGTATGAGTCGTAAAAACAGAAGTCTGTTTTACTTTTTGCAAGGCTTCTTCTTTACTAAATCCCTGATTTATAAAATACCTGATTCTCTCAAACAGCGCAAATGCGGGATGGCCCTCATTTAGATGTAGAATTGAATATTTAATACCCAGTGCTTCAAGAACGGCATAACCGCCTATTCCTAAAACAATTTGCTGACGTAGCCTCTGATTCATATCGGGGGTATAAAGATGAGAGCTTATTCCCCTGTCCCACGGTGAATTTTGCTCTATATCGGTATCCAAAAGATAAAGTTCAACTTTTCCTACATTTACTTTCCATACAGCCGTATAAATCGGAGGGTCTATAAAAGGGACCTGGATTATTAGCTGTTTCCCGTCTTTATCCATAACCCTTTCAATTGGCGCTTCATCTTTATTGATATTTTGATTTTCACTGTTTTGCCATCCGTCGCTTCCTATTACCTGTTTCAAATAACCGTTTGAATACATAAATCCTACACCTACAAAAGGCAGATTCATATCGCTTGCCTCTTTTAAAATATCGCCGGCCAAAAAACCGAGGCCTCCGCTGTAAATAGGAATAGAATGATGCAGACCAAACTCTGCACAAAAATATGCCACCGGAAGGGTGTTTTCATCAGTATAAATTTTGGAAGTATTCAAATAGTCTTTAAAAAGCGCCGAAACAAGATTATATTCTTTCATAAATTCATGATTGTTTAAAAGTGCTTTAAAATCGTTATCATCAAGCCTCTTGAGAAGGGAAATGGGGTTATGACTAAGCTCTTCCCACAAATAAGGGTCAATTTGTCTGAATAATTCCCTTGCCCTCGGATTCCAGCTCCACCAAAGATTAAGGGCTATTTTTTTAAGATTTATAAGTTCCTCAGGAAAATTTTCAAGTAATATGTTTTTTGTTTTCATTTTTTTCCTTTTGGAAATTATAACTCAGTTTTGCTTAATTTTTGCTTAAAATTTACTCAAAGTTTATAATAAGTGATATAATTTTTCTAAAATATATGATTAAAGGGGTGTTCAATGAATTACAGTTTATTTTTTGATTACGACAATAAAAAATTGGAGCAAAAAGCGTATGATAATATTTTAAAAGAATTTGAAAACAGAGAAACAGGATATTACCGACTGCCTGAAACTTCTAAAAAATTTCTTAATATTAATTTTGATGTTGATTTTGATGAAGTTGTTGTAATAGGTATTGGAGGAAGCTCTCTTGGAGCAAAAGCTATATATAGTATATTTAAAGACAAACTAAAAAAAATGATTTTTCTTGAAAATCCGGACCCTGTGGATATTGAAGATAAAATAAAAGAGATTAAAAAACCGCTGTTTTTTGTAATATCAAAATCTGGCAAAACAATTGAAACAATTTCAATATTTAAAGAAACAATAAAAAAATTAGATTTAAAAAAAAACGCCTAAAAACCTAAAAATAATACACCGACGAAAATTCACCACTTGACAAATTCGCAAAGAAATGGAATCTGGAAACATTTCATATTCCTCATAATGTTGGCGGGAGGTTTTCCGTATTAAGCGCAGTGGGGACTGTTCCGCTTAAAGCCGCCGGGCTTAATGTAAAAAATCTGCTTGAAGGTGCAAAAGAATTCAGGAAAAAATTTTTTCAAAAAAAAGAATGGCATTTAAACAAAAAAGCCGCCTTTTATGCCCAAAATTATCAAAAATATCCCATAAATGTAATGTTTGCCTATTCCAATATGCTCTCTTCATTTAAAGATTGGTTTGTTCAGCTGTTTGGCGAATCTTTGGGAAAAGACGGCAAAGAGATAATGCCGGTAGGTCACATAGGAAGTATAGACCAACACTCATTCTTACAGCTTTTGATGGAAGGTATGGGCAAAAAAACACTTACATTTGTAAAAATAGAAAATTTTCAAAGCAAATTAACAATTCCTGATATTAATCTGCCTTATTTAGAAGCAACAGATTTTGTAAACGCCCATACATTTAACGAACTGATAAACAAAGAATGCGACTCCACGCTTGAAGCACTGCTTAGTAAAAATTATCCGATAGATTTAATAACAATTTCACAAATAAATGAAAAAAACACGGGAAATTTAATAATGTATTATGAAATTTTAACAAGCGCCATAGGAAGCCTGCTTGGAATAAATACATACAATCAGCCGGGAGTGGAACTTGGAAAACAAATTCTCAGAAATAAATTTTAAAGATTTAGGATTACTAAAATATAATAAGTTTTTATTATTACAGGAAAAGTTAACTTCTTTAAAAGAAAATTTTTTGCTTTTTGCAACACATTATCCTGTATATACTGTTGGAGAAAAAGAAGCAAAACTTTTTCCTTTTGCCACCCCCGTTAAAAGAGGCGGCAGCGTTACATATTTTGACGAAGGGACTTTAATGCTATATTTCATTTTTAATGTAAACAACCCCCCTTTGTTTTTCAAAGAAATAAGAACAGTTTTAAACAAATTTTTCAATAAATTTGACAAACCCGTTTTTTATGACAAAAAAAAGCCAGGATATTACATTCAAAACAGGAAAATAGCGTCCCTCGGGTTTCATTATGAAAAATGCCGCTCAAATCATGGAGTTTCTATTCATATAAACCCAGATTTAGGAAATTTTAATAAAATAAATCCCTGTAATTTAAAAGGAATAAAAGCCACATCCTTTAAAAATGAAGGAATTGACATTTCAATTGAAGAAGTAAAAAAAGATTTAAAAAAAATAATAAAAGAAGTTTTCGATGAAGCCTAAAGTAACAGCCCCAAGCAAAGAGGTAATTTCAACTACCAAAAACATTATCGATAAATACGGCGTTAATACCGTCTGCTACTCTTCAAAATGCCCGAATATAAGCGAATGCTTCGCAAGAGGCACTGCCACTTTTATGATTTTGGGAAATGTATGCACCAGAAACTGCAGATTTTGCGGTGTTAATAAGGGAAAACCTCAAAAAATCAATGAAGCTGAGCCTGAAAAAGTAGCAAATGCCATAAAAGAAATGAAACTTAAATATGTCGTAATAACATCGGTTGACAGGGATGATTTAGAAAATTTTGGAAGTATTCACTGGCACAGGACAATTGAAAAAATAAAAGAAATTAATCCTGAAACAAAAATAGAAGCCCTAACGCCTGATTTTAGAGGTGATATAGAGGCTTTATCTTTATTAGCTACTTCAAGTGCAGATAAATTAGCTCATAATATAGAAACAGCAAAAAGACTCCATAAAAAACTAAAACCTAAATCATCTTATGAATTATCTCTAAAAATTCTTGAATTCTATTCAAAATACAAAATAACGAAATCTTCTTTAATAGTAGGATTTGGTGAGGATTTTGAAGAAATTGAAAAAACATTAATAGATTTACAAAATGCAGGAGTTTCTCAAATTACAATAGGCCAGTATCTTCGTCCCTCACCTCATCATTATCCTGTGAAAAAATATTATTCTCATGAAGAATTTAAAATTCTTGAAAATTTGGCTTACTCAATGGGATTTGAAGCGGTTGCAAGTGGTGAATTAGTTAGAAGCAGTTACTATGCAGATAAGTTATAAGAGAAAAAAATGAATATAGCAATTTTATGCAGCGGCGGAGATTCCAGCGGTATGAACAATGCCATTAAAAAATTTGTTGAATATTCTTATGAATTAGGCTTTACACCATATTTTGTTTATAAGGGTCTTGAAGGACTGATTGACGGAGATATAAAAAAAGCTGAATATAAAGATGTAAGCGGAATTATATATAGAGGCGGAACAGTTATAAAATCCGCCCGCTCAATTAGATGGTATGATAAAAATTACAGAAAAAAAGCCTTTGAAAATATTAAAAAGCATAATATAGACGCACTTGTAATTTTGGGGGGTGATGGAAGTTTCAGGGCTTTAAATATTTTTTATAACGAATTTAAAGTTCCGTTTATGGGAATACCTGCCACAATTGACAACGACATACCTTTAAATGAATACTCCATCGGGGTGGATACTGCTTTAAATATAATAAGAAACGCCGTCGATGATATAAGGGATACGGCAAGTTCATTCAGCAGGGCTTTTGTAATAGAAACAATGGGAAGGGAGTGCGGATATTTAGCACTGACCAGCGCTGTGGCAAACGGAGCTGAAATGTGCTTGATTCCAGAAGAGGAATATAATCTCGAAAATCTTAAAAAAAGATATTTAAAAGAAATAAAAAACGGAAGAGATTATTTTATAGCGATTATTGCAGAAGGACTTAAAATAAGTGAAAAAATAAAAGAGTGGTTTGAAAAAGAAATAGGTTTTGAAAGTCGTCTAACTGTTTTAGGACATATTCAAAGAGGTGGAAGTCCTACTGTAATTGAAAGACTAAGAGCCTCTGAATTTGTAGTAACCGCACTTGATAATATAAAAAACAACCCAAATAAAATTGTTACATATTTTGATGACAAATTTATTTTAAGAGATTTAGAAGAAATTGAAAGCTCAACATATTCACTTGATAAAAAACTTCTAAAAATAGCATATCCATTGATGGGGAAGGAATAAAAAATGAAAACAAATATACCTAAACTTATTTCAAATTATTTTTATCTAAAACCAGATCCACAAGATAAAAATGAAAGAGTCTCATTTGGTACAAGCGGTCACAGGGGAAATGCAAATAATAAGACATTCAATGAAGAGCATATTTTTGCAATTGCTCAGGCAATTGCCGATTATAAAAAAGAAAAATCTATTACAGGAGCGGTATTTATAGGGAAAGACACCCACGCACTTTCTACTCCGGCTGAAATGAGCGCTATAAGGGTACTTTGCGCAAATGACATAGAAGTTGTAATAAATAACGATTACACCCCTACTCCTGTAATTTCACACACAATAATTGAACACAACAAAAAAAATAAAAACTCTGACGGAATAGTTATAACGCCTTCGCATAACCCCCCGGAAGACGGAGGATTTAAATATAATGCCATAAACGGAGGTGCAAGCGAAACAAATATAACAAAAACAATAGAAAAAAAAGCAAATTTTTATTTGGAAAACAAAAATTATAAAACAATAGATTATGAAATTGCACTCAAAAAAATAAAAACAGACGATTTTATAACGCCTTATGTTGAAAATTTAAACAAAATAGTTAATATGGACTTAATTAAAAATTCAAAATTAAAAATAGCCGCAGACCCTCTTGGAGGAAGCGCAATTCCCGTATATAAAAAAATTAATGAAATCTGGGGGGTTGATTTTGATATAAAAGATGGTGAAGTTGATTTTACATTTTCATTTATGCCTCCTGATAAAGACGGAAAAATAAGAATGGACTGCTCAAGCCCGTATGCTATGAAAAATCTTTTAAAACTTAAAGACAATTATGATTTAGCCTTTGGAAACGATACCGATTCAGACAGACATGGAATTGTAACTCCTAAAGGAGGACTTATTAATCCAAACCATTATTTAACAGTTGCAATGTGGTATCTTTTTAAACATAGAAACTGGCCAAAACATTTGAAAGTAGGAAAAACAGTTGTAACTTCTTCTATGATTGATAGAGTTGCAGATTCTCTTGGCGTGGAAGTTTATGAAACACCTGTGGGATTTAAATATTTTGCAGAAGGTTTATACGAAGGACAGCTCGGATTTGCCGGAGAAGAGAGTGCTGGGGCCAGCTTTTTAAGATACGATGCAAGCCCCTGGAGCAGTGATAAAGACGGTATAATAATGAATCTCCTTGCAATAGAAATTATGGCAAAAGCCAAAAAAGACATAGCAGATATTTATGCTAAATTTGAAAAAGAATTTGGTAAAAGCTATTACAAAAGAGTGGACGCCCCGGCTACAAAAGAACAAAAAGAAAATTTAAAATCAATTACACATTTAAATATAAAAACACTCGCCGGAGAAAAAATAGAAAAAATCTATACAAAAGCACCAGGTAATAACGAACCTATAGGAGGCATGAAAATTGTTACGAAAAATTCATGGGTGGCGTTTAGACCGAGCGGGACGGAGGATATTTATAAGATTTATGCCGAAAGTTTTATATCAGAGGAACATCTTGAAGCAGTTATAAAAGAGATTCAAGAAGAATTGCAAAAAATATTTGAGGAATTAAAATGAATCTAATACAAAAATATAACATCCCTACCCCTAAAGAAAAAAGAGTAAAAATAAATGAAACTTTAAGCTTTGATACATTTCCTTGTGTTTTAAAAATAGATTTACCTATTCATAAAAGTGATATTGGAGGGGTAATTACAGATATTCAAAATAATGATGAATTAAAAAAAGCAAAAGAAATAATTTTAAATAATCTTAAAAAACACGATATCTCTTTTGATGAAAATAGTGAGTTTTTAATTCAAGAAGAAGTTAAAGGAATTGAACTTATTATCGGCGGGAAATTTGACGGAATTTTTGGAGAGGTTTTAATTTTTGGAAGCGGAGGTACATTAGTAGAAATCGAAAAAGACATAACTTATATTGACACAAATGCGGATGAAAATGAAATAACAAAGGCAATTAAAAAAACAAAAATTTCAAAAATATTTCCTGAGTTCAGGGGCAAAAAATATAATTTAGGCGCTGTAATAGATGTAATTAAAAAACTTCAGATTATGTTTAACAATGAAAATATAACAGAATTTGACATAAATCCTTTAATCGTAAATGAAAAAGGTGCAATTGCAGTTGATGTAAGAATAAAAGAAGGTAAAATAAAGTAAAAAAACTTTTTATTCTAAAAAACACTCAATCTTTAAAAATGAAAATATAGCAATATTTGGGGCAACCGACAAAGAGGAGAAAGTCGGATACGCAATAGCCAAAAATGCACTAAATTCAAAAGCAAACATCTATTTTGTAAACCCTCATTTAAACACCCTTTTTGACAAAAGAGTTTATAAATCAATTGACGAACTACCTCCTATTGATACTTCTGTAATTGCAATTCCTACCAAGTTTGTATTAGACACAGTTGAAAAAATGGCATGTAAAGGCTGTAAAAATTTTATAATTATTTCTGCCGGCTTTAAAGAAATTGGAAATATTGAAGCTGAAAAAAAATTAAAAGAACTGGCAATAAAATATGATTTAAACATTGTAGGACCTAACTGTCTCGGAATTTACAACGCTGATAAAGAACTTAATTTAACCTTTGCAAAAAGCTCAATTTATAAAGGGGATATAGGGCTTATTTCCCAGTCAGGTGCGGTTTTAACTGCAATTATGGATAAAGCTGCCCAAAATAAAATAGGATTTTCCCATATTATTTCAATGGGAAATATGGCTGATTTTAATTTTGCAAATGCAATCAATGAACTAAACAATCAAGAAAATTGCAAAACAATTTCAATTTATGCCGAAGGTATACAATACGGAAAAGAATTTTTAAAAGCTATTCGTAATTCTAAAAAAGAGATTTTAATTTTTAAAGCAGGAAAAAGCAAAGCCGCCAAAAAAGCTGCATTTTCCCATACAGGAAATTTAGCAGGAGATTTTGAAATGTTTAAAATTTTAAGTGAAAATGCAGGAGCTGTATTTAAAAACTCTATTGAGAGTTTAATTTATTCGCCGGAATATAAGGCAAAAGAAGTAATTATCGTTACAAACGCAGGAGGTCCTGGAACAATTCTTACCGATTTGGTAAGTCAATACGCTAAAATTAAAGAACTCGATAAAAAAACAATTGAGAAATTAAATAAAGTGCTTCCTCCTACCTGGTCTCACAACAACCCTATCGATGTAATAGGAGATGCGACAGATGAAAGGTACAAAGCAGCCCTTGAAACAGTAAAAAATTTGGGCGATATTATTTTTGTAATTATAACCCCTCAATATATGACGGATGCTTTATCTATTGTAAAAATTTTAAACAATGACAAATATATTCCTATACTGCTTGGAAAAGAAAGTTTTCTTGATGCAATAAATTATCTTGAAAATCAAAACAGACTCTATTTTACTTCGCTTGAAGAGGCGGCAAAAATATTATAATTAAGTTCATTTTAAGTTTGAAGAGTTAAAATATAGATATAAAACTTTTAAGGAGGGAAAATGAAGGAAAAATTACAGGAAATCGGAAAATTATTAGAAGAGCTTAAAAAAAACAAACCCGAAGAGATTCAGTCTTTTTTAAATTTTATGCAGAGGGCTGAAAAAGATTCTGCAATTAGCGCTAAAAACAAAGAACTTATAAATATATCTTTGGCTGTTGCGGCTCAGTGTCAATGGTGCATAGCATTTCATACAAAAAACGCTCTAAATCTTGGAGCAACAAAAGATGAAATTTTAGATGCGGGATTTCAGGCCGTTTTAATGCACGGAGGTCCAGCTCTAATGTATATGATACCTCTACTTGAGGCAATTGAGGAGTTTGGAAATGAAAGTTAGTGAAATAAAAACATTTTATTATCTGATGAAACTGGGACGCCGTTTTGAAGAAGCTGCAAAACAGGAGTATATGAAAGGGAATATTGCTGGGTTTTTACATCTTGATATAGGTCAGGAGGCTGTGAGTGTCGGAACTATGCAGGCATTTGACAAAGGTGATGTTTTTACCCATTATCGTGAGCATGTGCTTGCAGTTGCAAGGGGGATGGAGCCTAAACTCATAATGGCCGAACTTTTCGGTAAAAAAACAGGAATTTCAAAAGGAAAAGGCGGAAGTATGCACCTTTTCGAGCCAAAACTCAGTTTTTACGGAGGAGATGCAATTGTAGGAGGCCAGTTTCCTATGGCTGTAGGCTGCGCATATGCCAGGAAAATTCAGGGTGAAAATGCAGGGGTTTTTGCAATAGGCGGAGACGGAGCCACAAACGGAGGCGCTTTTTTTGAAAGTATCAATTTAGCCGCCGCATGGAAACTTCCGATTATATTTTTTATAGAAAATAATTTCTACGCAATAGGCACAAGAATCGGATGGGTCAGCCCTTTTGAAGAGCTTTACAAAAAGGCAAAAAATTATATGCCGGCCGTTAGAATTGACGGAATGGATGTATGTGAGGTTTATAATGAGGTTTTAAAGGCAAAAGAATATATAGAAAACGGCCTCGGACCTTATTTTATAGAAGCCCAAACATACAGATACGAAGGGCATTCTATGAGCGATGCCGGAAAATACAGAAGTGAAGAAGAAATAGATATTTTTAAAAGAAGAGACCCTATTGAAAATCTAAAAAACAGAGCCATAAAAGAAGGAATTGTTGAAAAAGAATATTTTAATCAAACGGATAAAAAAGTAGAAAAAGAAATTGAAGAGGCCGTCGAATTTGCAGCTAATTCCCCGGAACCTGAAATAGATGAATTATATAAAGATGTATATTGCAAGGAGTGTGAAAATGTTGTATCGTGAGGCATTAAACAGAGCCATTGACGAATCAATGGCGGAAGATGAAAGTATAGTTATTCTCGGTGAAGATGTAGGAAGATACGGGGGAAGTTACAGGGTAAGCGAAGGACTTTTCAGCAAATACGGAAAAAAAAGGGTAATCGATACTCCTATAGCGGAACTCAGTATTGTGGGAAATGCGGTCGGTATGGCCATAGGAGGACTTAGGCCGATAGCCGAAATAATGACAGAAAATTTTTCGCTTCTTGCATTTGACCAAATTATAAATCATGCAAGTAAACTCAGATATATGAGCGGGGGAAAAATCACCCTGCCGCTTACTATTAGAATGGCTGGGGGTGTATCTCGTCAGCTTGCCGCCCAGCACAGTGAAAATTATGAAACAATGCTCAGCTCAGTTCCCGGACTTTATGTTTTGTGTGCAAGCAATGCAACATATGCATACCATGCGTTAAAATGGGCTATTTTCAGCAACGACCCCGTAATTTTTCTTGAACATGAACTGCTTTATCCGGTTGATATGGAGTTTAAAGAAATTGAAAACTTCAATCCTTTTAAAGCAGAAGTTGTAAAAAAGGGAAAAGATTTAACAATACTTACTTATTTTAAAATGAGATATGATGTAATCGAAGCTGTAAAAGAGCTTGAAAAAGCAGGAATTGACGCTGAAATTATTGATTTAAATTCTCTTAGACCCCTAGATATTGAAACAATAGCCGAGTCTATTAAAAAAACAAAAAAATGTGTAATTGTAGAAGAAGACCATAAAACAGGCGGAATGGGAGCTGAAATAGCCGCCGAGATTATAGAAGAGTGTTTTTACAATTTAGACGCACCACTTCTTAGAATTGCTGGAGAAGAAGTTCCTATTCCTTATAACAGAAAACTTGAACTCGCTTCAATTCCTACACCCGATAAAATAACTCAAAAAATCCTTAAATGGAAGGCCCAAAATGGAATATAAAGTTACAATGCCTATTTTATCCGACACAATGGATAAAGGTAAAATTGTTAAATGGTATGTTAGTGTTGGGGATATTGTAAAAAAAGGCGACAAATTAGTTGAAGTGGAATCCGACAAAGCCACCATGGATATAGAAAACTACGAAAACGGTGTTGTTAAAAAAATTTTAGCTAATGTTGGGGATGAAGTTCCGGTAAAAAGCGTTATTGCAATAATTGAGAAGAGTGGGCAAGAACCAAGTAGCCAAGTTTCAAGTTCCAAGAAGCCAAGTAGCCAAGTTTTAAGTTCCAAGAAGCCAAGTAGTGAAGAAATAGATATTGATAAATTAATTAACGAACTGACTTCTTCTTCAGAACAATCAATTTCCGGCAATGCATCACCTGTGGCAAAGAAAAAAGCAAAAGAGTATAACATTGATATAGAAAAACTTCAAAATGAAAATGCCCTTCCAAAACCCGCCCACGAAAAAGATATTAACGAATTTTTGCTAAACAGATATTTTACAAAAAAAGCAGCTAAATTAATAAATGAATACAATTTAGACATAAATGAATTCAAATTAAACCATAAAATAAGAGAAACTGAAGTATTAAATTATATAAAAACAAATAATATCGCAAAAACAATAAAACTTAACGCAAATCAGTTGGCTGTTATTAAAAATGTTGAAAATTCACTTACAAAACCTATATTCTTTATATTTGAAGAAATAGAAATTGAAAAAAAAGAAGGCATTAAATTGACGGCCATTTTAATTAAAGCTTTAGCAAATGCTATGCAAAAAAATCCGCTTACAAGAAGTGTTTTAAAAGACAATAGCTTACTTACCTACCCTGCTTCAAACATATCTGTTGCAGTTAGTAGAAATGATGGACTTTATATGGCTGTAATTAAAAAAGCAGAAGAAAAAACTTTAAATGAAATAAATGAATGGTTAAAAGAAATTAAGACAAAAAGACTTACTATTGAAGATTTAACAAACTCTACTTTTGGACTTAGCAATCTTGGAATGTTTAATATAAAAAGATTTAGCGCTTTAATAAATGATAAAGATAGCGGTATAATGGCTGTTGGAAGTTTAATTGACGGAAAAATAAAAGTTACTTTTACATTTGATCATAGAATTATAAACGGCGTGGAAGCGGCTAAATTTGTAAATGATTTTAAAAATGAAATTAAAGGGATAAAATGAGAGATGTAATATGTTTGGGCGGCGGACTTAATTATGCAGCCGCCGTTGTTTTGGCAAAAGCAGGGCTTAAAGTCACGTTAATAGAAAAAGATTTAAATTTTTTAGGAGGAAATTGTCTGCATGCAGGATGTATTCCTTCAAAAAATATGCTTCATAGGGCTAAAACAGTTTTAGAATCAAGTGAAGATGTTTTTATTGAAAAGGCAAAAGTTAATGTAGAAAAATTACTTAACAAAACATTTGATAGGATTAAAAAAAATACTGAGGCTATTAAAATGCAGTTAAAAGCCGCAGGCGTAGAAGTTTTAGAAGCAAAAGGATATGTAACCGATGAAGGTATAGAAGTAAATGGAGAAATTTTAAAAGCAAAATATATAATAATTGGGACTGGTTCTCACCCAAGAGTACCTGATGGAATAGAAGTTGATAACAAAAAAATAATCACTTCAAAAGAAGTGTTTTCTTTAACTCAATTGCCAAAACATATCGCAATATACGGAAGTGGCCCAATTGGGCTTGAATTTGCAGGATATTTTGCAGCACTTGGTGTAAAAGTTGATTTAATTTATAGACATGAAAATATTTCTAAAAAAATAGCTCCTGAAATTGTTGAAAAACTACAAGAGCAGTTGAAGTTAATAGGCATAAATTTAGTTCCTAACACATCTATAACCAAAGCTGTTGCAAATAAAAAAGTAGAAATTCAAACGAATAACGGCAAAAAAGAAGCTGATTTGCTTTTAGTTGCAACCGGCAGAATTCCAAATACATGGATGATAAAAACTCCTAATTTAAAAATTTCAAAAGGAATTGATACAAATGAATATTTTCAAACTACTCTGCCAAATGTTTTCGCAATTGGAGATGTGAATGCAAAACTTATGCTAGCCCACGCAGCAAGGGCCGAGGCGCTGAATGTAGCAAACCGGATTTTGGGCAAAAAAGAAAAACTAAGCCTTGATAATATTCCAAAATTTATCTATACAATTCCTTTAAATTACGCAGCTGCCGGGAAAATGGAAGGTAAAAAAACTGTTTTTCCACTAAATCGTCTTGGAATAAGCGGAGCTGTATTAAACAGTGAAAACGGACTGGTAATTTTATATACCGATGAAGAAAATTTTATAAACGGGGCTGAAATATTAGCGCCTAATGCAGAAGAGATTATAGGAATAATAAGTGCTGCCCTTGCAGGAGAGATGGATAAAGACACACTGCTTAAAGCAGTATTTCCTCATCCAACTTTCTCAGAATCAATTGACAGAGTTTTAAGGAGGGTTAAATAATGGCCATACCAGTTAATGAAGTTAAAAATTTAAGTGTTGATGAAGTAGCAAAAAAATTTGAAACGGATTTGCAAAAAGGACTTAGCGAAGAAGAAGCTAAAAAAAGACTAAAACAATATGGATAGAATGAAATCCCCGAATATAAAGAGCCACTGTGGCACAGAATTTTCAGGAGATTCTGGGGACCAATTCCTTGGATGATTGAAATTGCGGCTATTCTTAGTGCGCTTGTTCACAGATGGGAAGATTTTACTATTATTATGATAATGCTTTTTGTAAATGCGGGGCTTGATTTTTATCAGGAGCACAAAGCCTTAAACGCAATAGAAGTATTAAAGAAAAAATTAGCAAGAAAAGCACTGGTTCTCAGAGATGGCAATTGGCAGGAAATTTTAGCCAAAGAACTGGTCCCCGGAGATATTATAAAAATAAAAATAGGTGACATTATCCCGGCCGATGTAAAATTAACAGGCGGAGGTGATTATATTTCGGTTGACCAATCTGCCCTAACAGGTGAGAGTCTGCCCGTAAATAAAAAACCGGCAGATGTGGCTTATTCCAATTCTATTATAAAACAGGGTGAAATGATAGCAATTGTAGTTGGAACCGCTCTTAACACATATTTTGGGAAAACAGTAAAACTGGTGGAAAAAGCCCAGGAAAAACAAAGAAGCCATTTTCAAAAGATGGTAATAAAAGTTGGAAACTTTTTGATAATTATTACTGTATTTTTAGTAGGTATTATTATCTTTGCCGGCATTAAAAGGGGTGACCCTATTTTTGATTTGCTTGAATTTTCACTGGTTTTGACAGTTGCGGCAATTCCGGTAGCCCTTCCTACAGTTTTAACGGTTGTAATGGCAGTGGGGGCTTTGAACCTTGCCAGAAAACAGGCAATTGTTTCAAGACTTGCGGCTATTGAAGAAATGGCGGGAATGGATGTATTGTGTTCTGATAAGACGGGAACACTTACACAAAACAAAATGAGCGTAGGAAATATTTACACAGAAGACGGGCATACGCAAGAAGAAGTGATTACTTACGCAGTATTGGCAAGTAAAAAAGAAAACAACGACCCGATTGAAAAACCTATTTTTGAATGGGCAGACAAAAACAATTTAAAAATTCCAGAATTTACATTAGAAAAATTTATTCCATTTGACCCTGTAAGAAAAAGAACAGAAAGCTATTTAAAATTAGATAATAAAGAAATGATAGTTACAAAAGGTGCCCCTCAGGTTATTATTGAAATGTGCAATTTAACCGACGATGAGAAGAAAAAAGCTTACGCTAAAGTTGAAGGATTCGCTGAAGATGGATTTAGAACGCTTGGTGTGGCCTATAAAACAAAAGAGGAAAACAGCTTTAATTTTGTAGGTCTAATTCCTCTGTTTGACCCGCCTAGAGTTGACAGTAAAGAGGCAATTGAAGAAGCAAAAGCAAAAGGCGTTGAAGTTAAAATGGTAACGGGTGATAATGTTGCCGTAGCAAAATATATAGCAAGAATTTTGGGAATTGGAGAAAATATATATTCTATAAGAGACCTTAAAAACGAAAAAAACGACGAATATATAATACTTTCCGAAGTAATTTCAAAAGCACTCTTGAAAGCTATGAATCTAAGTGATGAGGAAGTTAATGAAAAAGTAAAAGAAATAGTAAAACTTGTAAAAGAAGAGATAGAAAAATCAAGAAAGCTTGTTAAAGGCTCTGTTAAAAGACATGAAAGTGAAATTATAAAAATTATTGAAGAAGCAAACGGTTTTGCAGAAGTATTTCCTGAAGATAAATATTTTATAGTGGATGAGCTTCAAAAAGCAGACCATATCGTAGGTATGACGGGAGACGGTGTAAATGACGCACCGGCCCTGCGTAAAGCCGATACAGGTATTGCGGTAAGCGGTGCAACAGATGCGGCAAGAGCGGCTGCTGATATTATTCTTATGGCTCCTGGACTTAAAGTTATTGTAGACGCAATTAAGGAAGCCAGAATTACATTTGAAAGAATGAAAAGTTATACTGTTTTTAGAATTGCCGAAACACTAAGGGTAATATTCTTTATGACACTGGCTATTGTTCTATTTAATATTTATCCTGTTACAGCTTTAATGCTTATTATTTTAGCCCTTTTGAATGATATTCCAATTTTGGCAATTGCATATGATAATACAAAAGTTCGTGAAAAACCGGTACGTTGGGATATGCATGAGATACTGATTCTTTCCAGCTGGCTTGGAATTGCAGGAGTGCTTAGCAGCTTTTTATTTTTTTATCTTTTAATGGCTTATTTACAATATCATCCAGACACTCCATTTTTTATGCCTATGGTGCCTGAGTGGGTAAATATACACGATCCTAAAAGTTATCTCGGATTTGTTCAGGCTGCATTTTTTGCAAAACTTGTAATTGCTGGACACGGAACAATTTACAATACGCGTATTGACGACTGGTTTTATAAAAAACCGTATCCTAGCGCAATACTTTTTGGTGCAACAATTTCAACAAGAATAATTGGAACAATTATTTCAATTTATGGATTTGGACTTATGACACCTATCGGATGGGCATGGGGGCTTTTTGTATGGATTTATGCAATAGTTTGGTTTATTTTTAACGATGCAGTTAAAATGGCTGTAATTAAATATTACAGAAAAATGAAAGGTGAAGAAATTTTATGATTCCAATAGATTTATTATATTTTTTAATAATTCTGTCTTTTTCTTTTCTTACAGGACTTGAGCTTAAAACATATAAATTATCAAAACAGGTTCAAAAGCCCCATTTCGGCTCTGCCAGAACTTCCACTTTTATAGGAATTTTAGGCTTTGCTTTTTATAAAATTAATATAAATCTTTATATTTTAGGATATTTTTCTTTAACTCTCCTTTATGCGATTCATTATTATTTTAAAAACCAAAATTTAAGAACTTCAATTCTTTCTTTTTTGGTAATTTCACTTGTTTACTCTTTTTCAGGACTTTTATTTACTACCAAAAATATATGGTCTATAGCTATAATTTTTGTTTCAATTGTATTTATTTTAAATTATAAATCACACACCAAAAATATTTTTTCGCAAATAAATCAAAATGAAATAGAAACTTTTGGAAAATTCATTCTTTTAAGTGCGGTTATTTTACCTGTTTTACCAAAAAATCCTTTACCGTTTATTGGTATTTCAGCTTTTAAAATATGGCTTGTAGTTGTAATAATTTCTGCAATTTCATATTTCAGTTATATCGCACAGAAATTTCTTTTTAAAAACAAATCCTTTTTAATTACAGGTATTTTCGGAGGTCTTTATTCTTCCACCGCCACAACGGTGGTTCTTTCTAAAAAAGCTTTTAGTATTAATGCAAAAGACAATGTGCTGAGTATTATAAATTCATCCATTATTTTAGCAACTTCTATGATGTATTTAAGACTTTTAGTAATTGCTTTTATCTTTAATCAAAATATTTTTTATAAACTTTTAATGCCTTTTTTAATTTTTTCTTTAACTGGAATTATTATTTCTTTTTTTCTTTATAAATCAAATCTAAATATTGAAGCTCCTATTGATGATAGAAACCCTTTAGAACTTGGTACAGCTTTTGTGTTTGCAATTCTTTTTGTTTTTATGATTTTAATTACAAAGTTTGTAACAATCCATTATGGTAATTTGGGGCTAAAAATTCTTTCATTTATTGTGGGATTTACGGATATAGACCCGTTTATTTTATCGTTAATCACAGGCAAAATCTCCATTAATATAAATGAAATTGCAAGCGCAGTTATAATAGCGGCAGGAAGCAATAATATTTTAAAAGCTTTGTATTCATATATTTTTAGCAAAAAAATCACTTTTTTAGCAAGCATTTTTTTAATTATTTTAGGAATTATTACTATAATTTACGGTATTATAATTTAATTTAAGCAATACTTAAGAAAAAAAGCGTTACAATAAATAAAACTTTTAAGGAGCGGGAGATGAAAAAATATATCCCGGCAGATGTGCCGATAGGTAAAAAAGAGGAATTTCTAAAAAATTTTTTAGAAATTACAAACAATACCGGAAGACTTATGCTTTTTGCAGGAGACCAGAAAATTGAACATTTGAATAATGATTTTTACGGCGAAGGAATATCGCAGGACGACAATAATCCAGAACATTTATTTAAAATAGCAGCAAACGCAAAAATAGGAGTTTTTGCCACTCAGTTCGGACTGATTACAAGATATGCAAATCTTTATCCTGATGTGCCTTATTTAGTAAAACTAAATTCAAAAACAAATATAATCCCCTATTCTGCAAAAGACCCGTATTCAAAACAGATGATTGATATGAAAAATGTGATTGAACTTAAAAACGATATGGGAGTTAATATAAAAGGTGTTGGATATACCGTTTATCTGGGAAGCGAATATGAAAGGGAAATGTTAAGCGAAGCGGCTAAAATAGTACATGATGCCCACAAAAACGCAATGATTGCTGTTTTATGGATGTATCCAAAAGGAAAATTTGTAAAAGACGAGCACGACCCTCATATAATAGCAGGGGCTGCAGGTGTAGCCGCATGTCTCGGGGCTGATTTTGCAAAAGTCAAAGTGCCTTACAAAAATGGAAAATTCAAACCTGAACTTTTAAAAGAAGCAACTTCTGCTGCAGGAAATACCGGAGTATTATGCGAAGGCGGTAAAAAAATAGACGAAACAGAATTTTTAAAAGAATTATATGCCCAAATTCATATAGGCGGTTCCAGGGGAAACGGGACAGGAAGAAATATACATCAAAGACCAATAGATGAAGCTATAAAAATGGCAAATGCAATTTATGCAATAACATGCGAAAACAAATCAGTAGAAGATGCAATAAAAATTTTAAGGAGAAGAAAATGAGTGAATTTATAAAATGGTTCAGTGAAATTGGAATTAAAGATGTGGATGAAGTGGGAGGTAAAAACGCAAGTTTAGGTGAAATGTATAACCATCTGACACCTCTTGGTGTAAATGTCCCAAACGGATTTGCTGTAACTGCAAGCGCTTATAGACATTATTTAGAAAAAAATAATTTAAACGAGCCTTTAGCCCAGCTATTTAAAAATTTCAATCCTGACAATATTGATGAACTTAAAAAAGTGGGTAAAACTGCAAGAAATCTGATAATGAAAGCCAAAATTCCTGAAGATTTGAAAAAAGAGATTTTAGAAAATTACCACAAACTTCAAGAGCAATACGGAGAAGATGTAAGCTTAGCCGTAAGAAGCTCCGCCACTGCGGAAGATTCACCAACTGCTTCATTTGCCGGGCAAAATGAAACATATCTTAATATAAAAGGCGAAGATAATCTGCTTTGGGCATATAAAATGTGTATCGCTTCTAATTTTACAGACAGAAGTATAAGTTATAAATATACCCACGATTTCGACCCACTTAAAGTATATCTTTCAGTCGTTATTATGAAAATGGTAAGAAGTGACTTGGGAAGCAGCGGAGTAATGTTCAGTATTGATACAGAAACAGGATTTAGAGATGTTGTATTTATTAATGCTGCCTGGGGGCTTGGGGAAAATGTGGTCCAGGGAACTATAAATCCGGACAGCTTTTTTGTGCATAAACCGACTTTTAAAAAAGGGAAAAAGGCGGTTTTAAAAAGAAAATTAGGTGAAAAAGAAAAAATGATGGTGTTTAGCAAAACACTTGAAACTGCAAATCTGGCAGAACAGTTTACAAAAAACCTTAAAACACCTATAGAAAAAAGAAGAAGATTTGCTATTTCTGATGAAGAAGTACTTAAACTTGCAGACTGGGCTATAAAAATAGAAGAACATTATTCCGAAGTAAACAATCATTACACACCTATGGATATGGAATGGGCAAAAGACGGGATAGATGAAAAACTTTATATGGTTCAGGCAAGACCTGAAACAGTTCATTCCCAGGAAAAGGCGACAGAATTTGAAATATACAAACTGCTTGAAAAAGGTAAAGTGCTTCTGACAGGAAATGCCGTGGGAGAAAAAATAGGAGCTGGGAAAGTATGTATTATGCATTCAATGGCAGAGGCCGATAAATTTGAAAAAGGGGATGTTTTAGTAGCACCTACAACAAGCCCAGACTGGGAACCTGTTATGAAAATAGCAAGTGCAATTATCACAGAAACAGGAGGGAGAACTTGCCACGCTGCAATTGTGAGTCGTGAGCTTGGAAAACCTGCAATCGTAGGGGCAAAAAATGCGACTAAAATATTAAAAGACAACCAACCGGTAACAGTCAGCTGCTCTGAAGGGGAAGTTGGAAAAGTATATGATGGAATACTTAAATTTCAAGTGGAAAAAGTTGATATTTCAAAGCTTCCTCGTCCAAAAACAAAAATTATGATGAATTTAGGAAATCCGGAACTGGCATTTTCACTTGCCAAACTTCCTGTTGACGGAATAGGACTAGCCAGAATGGAATTTATTATTACAAATTACATAAAAGCACACCCTATGGCGATCAAACATACGGAATTACTCAGTGAAACCGAAAGAGCTTTAATTGATGAACTTGCCTTTCCTTTTGACGGAGATGCCCAGGACTTCTTTATAAAAACATTAAGTGAGGGTGTGGCGACTCTTGCAGCAAGCGTTTATCCTAAAAAATGTATTGTCAGAATGAGCGATTTTAAATCAAATGAATATGCTAATCTGTTAGGGGGAAGGCATTTTGAACCTGTAGAAGACAATCCAATGCTCGGATTCCGCGGGGCCGCCAGATATACGCATCCGAATTATAAAGAAGGGTTTGAGCTTGAATGTCTTGCTATGAAAAGGGCAATCTGTGAGATGGGATTTGAAAACATTGTTTTAATGATACCGTTTTGCAGAAGAATCGATGAGGCAAAAAGGGTAAAAGAGGCAATGATTCAAAACGGTTTGGGTAATGTGCCTATTTATATGATGTGTGAAATACCAAACAATGTAATCCAGATAGATAAATTCCTTGAAATTTACGACGGAATAAGTATTGGAACAAACGATTTAACACAGTTAACTTTAGGGGTTGACAGAGATTCTCAAATAGTTGCTTTCGATTATGATGAAAGGGACGAGGGTGCAAAAAAGATGGTCAAAATGGCGGTTGACGGAGCAAAAAGACACAACA
This sequence comes from Lebetimonas sp. JH292, assembly GCF_000523275.1. Taxonomy (NCBI): domain Bacteria; kingdom Pseudomonadati; phylum Campylobacterota; class Epsilonproteobacteria; order Nautiliales; family Nautiliaceae; genus Lebetimonas; species Lebetimonas sp. JH292. Next base: position 1,295,808 of record NZ_ATHQ01000001.1, read on the forward strand.
AATATAACGGCCTTTGCGGTCAGGCACCAAGCGATTACCCTGATTTTGCAGAATTTTTAGTCAATATCGGAATTGAAAGTATGAGTTTAAACCCGGATAGCGTATTGAAAATTATAAAAGATATCGCTGAAATGGAGCAAAAATGATACTAAAAAAACAAGCTTACGAAGAATCTCATGGTGCAGCAAAAATAGTAACAGGTTCTATGCATATCTTAGATACTGTAAAAAGCAGGGTTTTGATAGATGCAGGTATGTTTCAGGGACATGATGAATATAAAAATTTCGAACCTTTAGGATTTAATCCTAAAGAAATTGACGCTTTATTTTTAACACATGCCCACTTAGACCATGTGGGAAGAATTCCTCTTCTTTACAAATACGGATTTAAAGGAGAGGTTTTTGCACACCCGGCTACATTTGACATAGCAAAAATTGTTTTACTTGATGCTGCAAAACTTCAGGAAGAGGATTACGAAACAAAATTTAAAAAAGCCCAGAGAAAAGGTAAAGAAAAATTAATTAGAAAACCTCTTTACACCGTTGATGAAGTAAAATCTATTTTTAAAAAAATGAAAAAAAGAAAAATAGAATATAATAAAAGTTTTAAATATAAAAATTTAAAAGTAAAATATAAAGATGCCGGACATATACTGGGAAGTAGTTTTATTGAATTTACTTTTGAAGAATTCGGACTTAAAAAAAGAGTAGTTTTCAGCGGGGATTTGGGAAACAAAAACAACAATATTTTACCTCCTCTTGAAAAACCGACATATGCAGACGCCCTGTTTATTGAATCAACTTACGGAGACAGACTTCATAAGAGTTTTGAAGAGAGCAAAACGGAATTCAAAAAAGCGGTTATTCAAACACTTATGAACGGCGGAAATGTATTAATTCCGACATTTGCAATAGAAAGGGCCCAGCAGATTTTATGCCTGCTTAAAGAAATGAGCGATGAAAAATCTCTTCCAAAAGATGCAAAAGTGTTTCTTGATTCTCCAATGGCGGATAAAGTAACCTCTGTTTATAAAAAATGGCATAAATTACTTAAAAAAAGCTGCCAAAAATATAAAAACCATCCATTTGAATTTAAACAGCTGCGTTTTGTAAAAGATGTGGAAGAGTCAAAAAAAATTAATGATATTGAAAGAGGCTGTGTAATTTTGGCCGGAAGCGGTATGTGCAACGGAGGAAGAATACTTCATCATTTCAAACACAGAATCTGGAATCCGAGAAACGCTGTTATTTTTGTAGGTTACCAGGCGGTAGGAACACTCGGGAGAGATATGATAGACGGGGCAAGAAGTATTAGAATTTATCATGAAGATATTATTGTCAGAAGCAAACTTTATACGATTAACGGTTTTTCGGCCCATGCAGACCAGGGAGAATTAATTGAATGGATGAGGGAATTTAAAACACTTGAAAAAATATTTTTGATTCACGGGGAATATGACAAACAGGTAATTTTCCGCTCTGTCATTTTAAATGAAATGAATAAAAAAGCCCATATTGTAGAAGAAGGGGAAAAAATATATTTATGAAAAATAAAGCTTTTGGGCTGTGGAGGCTCTATGGTTGGAGCCGGGATATTTATTGTAATTGGAGAAGCCGGAAGTATTGCAGGAAATATTGTATGGGTTTCATTTGTAATTGGAGGGAATGAGTGTAATGTTTTATTTTGCCGAGCTTATCACTATTGCAGCAGTTACTAAGAGTTTTGGAGAATATGGAGCAAGGCTTTTTGGACATTCTTCAACTTCTCCTCCAATTATTAATATGTTTTTTGCTGTAGGGCTTACTTTCTTTGCTTATCAAGGTTTTAGCGTTATTACAAATACTATTGAAGATATGAAAAATTCCAAAAAAAATATCCTAAGAGCAATGCTTTTATCAATTTTAATTGTAATGATTTTATATGTGACAATTAGTATTACCGTTTTAGGAAATTTACCTTTAAAAGAAGTTATAATTATGCGTTAGCTCTTGCAGCAAAACCTGTATTAGGAGAACTTGGATTTAAAATTATGGCAAAAACGGCTCTTATTTCAACTGCAAGTGCAATAAATGCAACACTTTATGCAACTACACAAATAAGTTATACCTTAGCAAAAAACGGGGAACTTCCAAAAGAATATGAATATAATATTTTTCATTCCACTGAGGGTCTTTTCCTATAATTTTATTTTTAAATTTAACAGAAATTACAACTGTAGCAGCATTAAGTGTTTTAATAATTCAAGGCATTGTCCATTTAGGGCACTTAAGAGTGAACAGATGCGAACAAATATCTTGTTTTTCTCGCATTTTTTTTTATGTTTTTAGTGGTAATTTTAACTCTTTATTATATATGTATAAAAAATTTGAATGATTTTGGCAGTTTCAATTTTTTTGATTACCCTAATTTTTATTATATGGCAGCCAAAAGGTATTCAAATAGGTACAACTGCAGTGATTGGAGCTGTCGTTTCACTTATATTAGGAGTTGTAAGTTTTGAAGATATTATTGAAGTTATAAAAATAGTCTGGGATGCGACACTTGCTTTTATAGGAATTGTTATTCTTTCAATGGTTTTAGATAAATTAGGATTTTTTGAATATATGGCGATAAAAATAGCAAAACTTTCACGCGGAAACGGTAATTTAATGTTTATAAATTCTATGCTACTTGGGAGCGTAGTTTCTGCATTTTTTGCAAATGACGGAGCTGCACTTATTTTAACCCCTATTTTACTTTCGAAACTAAAAATGTTAAAACTAAATTTAAAAACAATAACTGCATTTTTACTCGCAGGCGGATTTATAAGTGATAGTGCATCACTTCCTTTTGTATTTTCAAACCTTACAAACATAGTAACAGCAGATTTTTTTCATATAGGATTTTTTGAATATTTTAAAAATATGTTTTTTCCTTTCATTGTAAGTACAATTGCATCAACTTTTATTTTATGGCTGTTTTTAAGAAAAAATATTCCAAATAAAATTGATATAGATTTACTGCCACCTGCAAAAAGTGTAATTAAAGATGAAAAACTATTTATTTTTTCTTTTTTCTTTTTAGCATTACTTTTAATAGGATATTTTATTGGAGATTTTTATCATATTCCTGTATCTGTTTTTGCTCTTGGAGGTGCTTTAATTTTCTTAATTATATCTCATAAAAAAGTTGTAGATGCAAAAGAAATCATTCTAACAGCTCCCTGGCAGATAGTATGGTTTAGTATTGGGCTTTATATTGTGGTATATGGACTAAAAAATGCAGGACTGACAGATTATTTAAGTATAATTTTAAAACATCTGCTTGAAATAAATAAAAATTTAGCAATTATTGCAACAGGATTTATATCTGCTTTTTTAAGCGCAGTTATGAATAATTTGCCGACCATTATGATTATGGATATTTCATTAAAGCATATAGGAAATGAAGCTATGATTTATGCAAATATTATCGGTTCAAACCTTGGACCTAAAATGACACCTTTTGGTTCTTTAGCAACACTTCTTTGGCTGCATGTATTAGAAAAAAAAGGTGTAAAAATTACATTTAAAGAATATACAAAATTTGGACTTATTATTACACCGCCTGTTCTTTTAATTGTGCTTTTAATATTAATATAAGGAGAAACAAAATGAAAAAAGTTTTAATAATGTGTACAGGAAACAGTTGCAGAAGTATTATAGGGGAAGCACTTGTAAATGCAAAACTTGAAGGAGTTGAGGCAAAAAGTGCAGGAGTAAAACCGGCAGGAAAAGTCAATCCAAATGCAAAAAGAGTTTTAGAAGAAAACGGAATATGGGATAATAATTATCATTCAAAACATTTAGATGAAGTAATAAACGATGATTTTAATTTAGTGGCAACAGTGTGTGACCATGCAAAAGAAACCTGCCCTATTTTCCCAAAACCGGTTCCTAAAATACATATAGGTTTTGAAGACCCTGATGGGAAAGATTATGAAGAATTTCAAAAAACATATAAAGAGATAGAAGAAAAACTTCTTCCTGAAATAAAAAATTTTTTTTTTCACCCCATAGGATATGGAATTACTTCTTGTATTTTTTTAATATCTTTTAAAATTTCTCTGTTTAGTTTAATTTCAGCAGCTTTAAGTGATGGTTCAAGCTGTTCAAGAGTTCTTGCTCCAATAATTGTAGAAGCCACAAAATCAAAATGTTTTGAATAAGCTACTGCCAGAGTGACAGGATGAATATTGTATTTTTTAGCAATTTCTAAAAACTTCTCAGTCGCTTTTAGGGTTTTTTCATTATAAAATCTTTTTGCATGGTTTCTGACACGGCTGTTTGGATAATTCAGATACATCATAAACCTTGAATCTTCTGGAATATAAGGGCTGTTATATTTTCCGCTTAAAATTCCCCCGGCTATCGGAGAATACGGAAGAAGTGAAACCTGCTCTTTTCTGCAAACATATTCAAGCTCGTCAAAAAATCTGGGATTTAGCACGCTGAAATTATTTTGAACACTCTCAAACCTTGCAAGTCCTTCATATTTTGCAACAGTGTTTGCTTTTGTAAGTCCATATGCAGTGTCATTGGAAGTTCCAATATATCTTACTTTTCCCTCTTTCACTAATTCATCAAAAGCCCTCATTGTCTCTTCAATTGGAACCACAGTATCAGGCCAGTGCTGTTGATAAAGGTCTATATAATCGCTCCCAAGCCTTTTTAAACTTCCTTCAACCGCCCTTTTTATATGAAACCTGTCCATTGCGGTTAAACCGTGACGGATTGGGGGAATATACCACCCGCTTGCCGCCCCTGCAACTTTACTGGCTATCATAATGCTATCTCTTTGTTTTGTTTTTAGCCACTCCCCTATTATTTTTTCAGTCTCTCCCGCATATTTTTCTTCAGGAGGTACAGGGTAAAGCTCGGCAGTGTCTATAAAGTTTATACCGCTGTCATATGCTTTATCTAAGATTCTAAAAGCCTCTTTTTTATCGCTCATACTTCCAAATGTCATTGTTCCTAAACTTAGAACACTGACTCTGAGTCCACTTTTTCCTATGTATCTGTATTCCAAAACAAACCTTTAAACCAAATTATCTGCTATATCAAATTCGTTTCTCATAATTTTAGGGAAAGTATTAAAATAAATATCTTTCGCTTTTTGTAAAGGTATTTTAATTTCATTTATTTTTATTTCATTTCCGCCAACAATTCCGGCTTTTTCATATTTTAACCCAAGGGTATTGCATAAATTTTCAAAACTTTCACAGTTTTCAGGTGCGATTTCTACAAAAGCCCTGCTTAAGCTCTCAGAGAATATATCAATAGGCTGTTTTATATTTACATTAATTTCAAGCCCTTTATTGCTTACACATGCCCATTTATATGCGGCAATTGCAAGTCCGCCAGTTGAGATATCTTTTGCACTTTCAATCAAATCGCTTTGAAGTACGCGCCAGAGTTTAAGCTCTTTTACAAAATCTACTTCGGGATGAACTCCAGCCACAATACTTCCAAAAACTTTCAGATACAGGCTTCCTCCAAATTCACTTTTGGTTTCCCCTAATAAATAGATTATATTACCTTCGTTTTTAATTTCACTGGTTCTAAAGCTGTCCCCTACTCCTACCATTGCAATTTCAGGTGTAGGGAATATTCCTTCACCCTCATTTTCATTATACAAAGACACATTCCCGCTGACTACCGGTGTATTTAAAGCCTTACACGCTTCTTTTATACCCTCACACCCCTCTTTAAACTGCCACATAATTTCAGGATTTTCCGGATTTCCGTAATTCAGACAGTCAGTTATTGCAAGAGGAGTTATTTTTTTAACCGCTATGTTTCTTCCAGATTCCATAACGGCGGCGGAAGCTCCGAGACGAGGATTTATATAACAAAATCTGGCATTACAGTCCGCACTCATTCCTATAAATTTACCGTTTTCTTTTACTCTGATTATACTTCCGTCCGCTCTTTTAGTATCCACTGTATTTGTCTGTACCATTGAATCATACTGCTCATAAATCCATGCTTTATCCACAATTTCACTTTCAACGATTAATTTTTCAAAAGCAATTTGTGGATTAATTTCAGGTATTTCAACATCTTTTATTGTTTTTATATATTCAGGCTCTTTTACAGGGCGGCACAGCTCCGGTGCTTCTTCGGTAATCGGGGCAACAGGAATGTCGGCTACTTTTTCTCCGTGCCAGAACAGTTCCACTTTTCCGGTATTTGTCACTCCCCCTATAACTTCGGCATCCAAATCATATTTTTTAAATATCTCGATTATTTTGTCTTCATACCCTTTTTTAGCACAAATAAGCATTCTTTCCTGGGACTCGCTTAGCATAAGCTCATACGGATTCATCCCTTCTTCCCTCATAGGAACTTTATCCAAATGCATTTTAAGGCCGCTTCCGCTTTTTCCGGCCATTTCAAAGCTGCTGCTTGTAAGCCCTGCGGCTCCCATATCCTGAATTCCGACAATATAATCTGTTTTAAAAAGCTCAAGACATGCTTCCATTAAAAGTTTCTCTGTAAAAGGGTCGCCCACCTGAACCGTCGGTCTTTGGTCTTCATCTCCCTCTTTAAAACTATCGCTGCTCATAACGGCACCTCCAAGTCCGTCCCTTCCGGTTTTACTTCCCACATAAATTACAGGATTTCCGATACCTTCGGCCTTTGCATAAAATATTTCATCCTGAGGACAAATCCCGAGGGCAAATGCATTTACCAAAACATTTCCCGCATAACACTCTTCAAATGATGTTTCTCCCCCTATTGTAGGAACGCCTATACAGTTACCGTATCCGGCTATGCCGGCAACCACTCCGCTGAGTAAGTGTCTATGAAGCTTGGCTGTTTCATCGTTACCTTTAATATGGGCAAATCTGATTGCATTAAGATTGGCTACCGGTCTTGCCCCCATGGTAAAAATATCTCTCAGTATTCCTCCAACCCCTGTAGCGGCACCCTGATAAGGCTCGATAAAACTCGGATGGTTATGACTTTCCATTTTAAATACAGCTGCCATGTTTCCCCCGATATCAATAACACCCGCATTTTCACCCGGACCCTGAATCACCCACGGAGCTTCTGTGGGAAATCCTTTTAAATAGCATTTGCTAGATTTATATGAACAGTGCTCACTCCACATCGCACTGAAAACACCAAGTTCCACCAAATTCGGAGTTCTGCCTAAAATTTCTATAATATGTTCATAATCAACTTTTGTTAATTTATGCCTTTTTAAAAGCTCGTCGAGTTCATTTTTATTAATCTCATACATTACTTGCCTTTTTTAAATGAATTTTAACATAAATAAAGATATAATTTCATTAAAAAAAGAGGAGGAGCGTATTGGATTATTATGAAATATTGGGTGTGAGCAGAACCGCAACAGCAATAGAGATAAAAAAAGCATACAGAAAACTCGCAATGAAATATCATCCCGACAAAAATCCGGGAGATAAAGAGGCTGAAGAAAAATTTAAACAAATCAATGAGGCTTATCAGATTTTAAGTGATGATGAAAAAAGAGCTGTTTATGACAGATACGGAAAAGAAGGCTTAGAGGGCAGAGGGTATAAAACCGATTTTAATTTTAATGATATTTTCGATATGTTTAACGATATTTTTGGAGGAGGCTTTGGAAGCCAGCAGCATGAAGAGCCTCTTCCGTATGATATAGACAAAGCTGTTGAAGTGACACTTGATTTTGAAGAAGCGGTGTACGGTGTCAGTAAAGAAATAAAAACAACATATTTTTCCATATGCCCTAAATGTAAAGGAAGCGGGGCAGAAGAAAAAGAAACATGCCCGGTGTGTCATGGAAGGGGACAGGTGGTAATGGGCAACGGATTTATGAGAATAGCCCAGACATGCCCGCAGTGCCAGGGAAAAGGTTTTATTGTTAAGAAGAAATGTTCTGAATGTAAAGGCAGAGGTTACATTGTAAAAGAAGAAAAAGTTAAAATAGATATTCCTGCCGGGGTTGATACCGGTATGAGAATGAGAATAGCCGGCAGGGGAAACGAAACAAGAGGCGGATACAGAGGCGATTTATATTTGATATTTAAAGTAAAAGAATCAAAAATATTCAAAAGAAAAGGTAATAATCTAATAGTTGAAATACCTGTATTTTTTACAAGCGCAATATTAGGAGACAATGTTAAAATCCCTACTCTTGAAGGTGAAAAAGAGATAGAAATAAAACCCGGTACAAAAGACAGAACCAAAATTATTTTTAAAGGCGAAGGTATTGCCGATCCAAACAGCGGATACAAAGGAGATTTGATAGCAGTTATAAATATTGTCTATCCAAAAAAACTGACTGACGAGCAAAAAGAACTCCTTGAAAAACTTCATAAAAGTTTCGGAAATGAAGTAAAAGAACATAAAAACATTTTAGAAGAAGCGATTGAAAAAGTGAAAAGCTGGTTAAGTGAAAAGTATAAAATGTAAAGTGAAAATTTTTCACTTTTAATTTTTTTAATGTAATAGCCAGCTTATAATAACTTCTGCAGGATAAAACACATAATTTGCAATAGGAGTAAATAAAATAATTAGTAATATAATCATCCCGTAAGGCTCTATTTTATTATAAAATCTGGCAATAGAATAAATTTTAAACTGCAGCGAAAGATATTTAAGGGCGTTGGCTCCGTCAAGCGGAGGCACCGGAATTAAATTAAATACCGCCAAAATTACATTTACAATAATTAAATAATAAAAAAATAAAAACATAAAAGCACTAATTAATCCGTTGGGTTCAAAAAAACCTATTAAGCTTGAGGCTATAAAAGCCAAAATAAAATTATATGTAATTCCTGCAATGGAAACATTAAAAGCCCCGATATAGCCGCCTTTTTCAACTACTTTAAAAATATTTACAGGTACCGGTTTTGCCCACCCGAAAATTATAGGATCACTTACTCCCGCTAATTTTTGAGATAAAAATAAAATAATTGGAAAAACAACGGTACCAAACGGGTCTATATGTTTTATTGGGTTAATTGAAAGTCTTCCCTCCCTGCTTGCAGTATCATCTCCATAATATTTTGCAACAGCCCCATGCATAATTTCATGGCCTACAACAGCAATTACAAAAGCCCCTATTAAGGCTGTATATTTTATTACATATTCCATCTATCCTCCATCATTTTTCACCATAGCCGTTTTTGATAGCCAGGTGAGCGTAATTCGCTTTGCTCATTTTCGCTCATTTTTCACTTTTCATTAAGTACTTAGCAACTTGGCCTCTTGGAACTTGGCAACTCACAAATCACTACTCACTATTCACAACCCCGCCGCTTTGCAAGCGGTCGGGCAAGCTCACAACTCACTATTTATTTACATCCATATGTTAAATACGGTTTCTTACCCTCTCTAAGTTCTTTTTCAATATCGTTTATAGTCATTCCGATTCTGTGCCATCTGATTGTATAATTTTTATCCCAGCTCATATAAATAAACCAGGGTTTACCGACAATCAGTTTATAAGGCACAGGCCCCCAAAATCTGCTGTCATCACTATGGTCTCTGTTATCACCCATCATAAAAAACTGACCCTTTGGCACTATTACAGGACCGTAATTTATCACTTCTTCCGGAAAATCAACTTTAGGGTCGTGATGAATCCCGGGATGAAGTTTCATATAAGGATTTTTAATCCAGATTTCCCCGTTTATATTTACAATCTCTGCTTTCATTTTTTTCGCAAACTCTTTTGTTTCTTCATCACTGTTTTGAATTCTTAAATATAAATTTTTATTTCTAACCATTAATTTATCGCCACCTACACCAACACATCTTTTTACAAAATGCAGTTTTGGATTTACAGGATAACGGAATATTACAATATCCCCTCTTTTTGGTTTCGGACCGTCTATTAAATGCCCGTCCCCCCTGAAATCCGGTAAAATAGGAATTTCAAGCCATGGAATATGGGGAATCGGCACTCCGTAAGCAAATTTTTTTGCAAAAAGTGCGTCTCCTGGAAGAAGAGTTCTTTTCATACTCCCGCTTGGAATTACAAAAGCCTGGGCTAAAAAGAAAATAATAATTAAGACTATTACAATGGTTCCACTCCAACTATTAGACCAATTATAAAATTTTTTAAGTTTTTCTTTCATTTATTCTCTTTCTGAAGCTTTGTAGCTTTTATTGTGTTTTTTAAAAGCATGGCTATTGTCATCGGCCCCACTCCACCGGGAACAGGGGTTATGAATGAAGCTTTTTTACTTACATTTTCAAAATCCACATCTCCGACAATTTTACCGTTTTTTAATTTATTAATTCCAATATCAATTACAATGGCACCCTCTTTTATCATATCAGCCGTAATCAAATTAGGCTTCCCGACACCTACTATTACAATATCCGCCCTTTTTGTATGTGTCGCCAAATCTTTTGTTTCTATGTGGCATATATCCACGGTTGCCCATGCGTTAAGCAAAAGGGAAAACATCGGTTTTCCAACAATATTGCTGGCCCCCACAATACATACATCTTTTCCTTTTACATCTATATTATATTCTTTAAACAGCTCCATTACCCCTAGAGGCGTACATGGGGCAAAACTCTCAAGCCCTTCAAAAAGTTTCCCCATATTATACGGATGAAATCCGTCAACATCTTTCTCAGGTGCCACCGCTTCAAGAACTTTAGTGGTATCTATATGTTTTGGAAGAGGCAACTGAACCAAAAGACCGTGTAAATTTGGATTCTTATTAATCATTTCAATAGTGGTTAAAAGTTCCTTTTCACTTATACTTTCAGGAAATTCATGAACTACAGAATACATTCCTACCTTTTCACATGCCCCTTTTTTCATTTTTACGTATGTCTGACTCGCAGGGTCATTCCCTACCAAAATAACGGCAAGCCCCGGAGTTATACCCTCTTTTTTCAATTTATCCACTTCTTCTTTAACTTTATTTTTAATTTTTTCGGATAATTTTTTACCATCTAAAATTCTCATTTTATTCCTTTTTTTGCTAAAATGAATGTTAGAATTTTATCATAAAGGTTGCTAAATGTTAAATAGACTTCTTCTTTTGCTTAGTTTTTCAATTTTATCTGCAAAAACCGACTGGTTTATTACAAATTTTGAATACGGAAAAATGCTTTACAATAATCCAAGGGGAATAAGCTGTGCCAAATGCCACGGAGAAAAAGGAGAAGGCAAAATAGTTACATATTTTTATAAAAACGGATTAAAAACTTATATCAAAGCACCTAACATTCAAAATATTAATTTAATTACATTAAAAAAAGCTCTGTTTCACAAAAAGCTTACTGTTATGCCGAGATACAATTATCTGACAGAAGAAGAGATAGAGGGTATTTTACTTTATTTAAGGAGCAAAAAATGATTTTTAAAAATATAAAAGAGTTAGAAGAAATAGTAAATAGCAATAATATACAAAAAGCTTTGTCTTTAATAGGAAATAAAAAGCTAAAAACAAAAAAAACTAAAAGAAAAAGCGCACTGATGGTAAGCGGACATCAGGTTAAACACTTAAATAAAATAGACGAAATACCGGCGGATATTATTATATTGAATCTTGAAGACGGGGTGGCAAAAGAAAAAAAAGAGATAGCTAAAATAATGACAGCAGTATTTTTAAGTAACATCTCAACATTGGATAAAGAAATAATAATAAGAGTTAACGCCCTAAACAAAGGCGGAAGCGAAGATATTAAATTTTTAGACAGGTTCTCTTTTAACGGTTTTAGAATTCCTAAAATAAAAGGAATTGAAGATATTGACGACGCCTCTATTCTTACAAACAAAGAATTACACGCTTCAATCGAAACAAAAGAAGCGTTTCATAATTTAACAGATTTAATACATCCGAGATTAACCACATTTTATATAGGGATTTATGATTTATTAAATTCCTTAAATATAAGTCATTCTATAATTGATTTAAACAATCCCTTAATTCATCATATTTTAAGTGAATTTTCTTTAAAATCAAGATTTATTGAAAAAACCCCTATAGGGTTTGTTTATCAAAATTACAAGGATTTGGAAGGATTTTCCAAATGGTGTCTGCTTCAAAAAAATTTAGGTTCTCAGGGAGTAGGATGCATTACACCCGCCCAGGTGGAAATAGCAAACAATATTTTCAAAGAAAATTTGGAATTTGCAAAAATGATAGTTGAAAGATTCAGAAAAAACGGTCCATTTACAATTGATGGATTATATGTAGATGAGCCTATTTATAAAAATTATTTGCAAATATTAAAAAAATAAATTATACCAATTGAAAATGGAAAATGAATAATGAAAATGATTAAAGCGTTAAAATAATGGTAGTTTTAGATACTTTTAAAGTAACTAATTAATTGAGAATTGGTATAAGTTATCATGAATAAGCAATTTAAGAATAAATTAAAATAAAAAAATAAAATATTTTAAACATTGAAGAATATAAAAGAAGTTTAGGAAATCCAGTGACAATTGAAGAGCTTGAAAATGAATTAAAAAATTAAATCAAAAAGATGAAGAAACAGCAACCCAAAGTGAAATGACAAACCATTTAGGTTATGAGAAAAATGAAAAATCTGATAATAGCAATTACAGAAATGGATACTCTACAAAGACTTTTAAAACTAAATATGGAGAAATTGAAGTAAATATTCCAAGGGACAGAAATTCAACATTTGAGCCTAAAATTGTAAAAGCACCATCTTGAAGATTTATACGGATATGAGCTTTCAACTGAAACCATATTAAATATTACTGAAAAAATCTTAGAAAAAGCTATTGAATGGCAGAATAGACCTTTGGAAAGTATTTATCCTATAATTTTTATGGATGCAACCGTATTAAAAATAAAGGTTGAGAGAAATATAAAAAATACAGCCTGTTATATAATGCTGGGAATCACTATAGAAGGTAAAAAAGATATTTTAGGTATATGGATAAGTGAAGAGAATGAAACTTCTAAATATTGGCTCTCAATACTTAATGAAATAAAAAACAGAGGTGTAGAAGATGTTTTAATATTTTCAATAGACGGACTAAACGGATTTAATGAAGCTATTAAAGCCGTATATCCAAAAGCTGAAATTCAAAGATGTGTAGTTCATCAGATAAGAAACTCTTTAAAATTTGTCTCTTACAAGCTGATACTGAGGATTTAGCCATTCAAAATCTTGAATATTTCAATGAAAAATGGGGCAAAAGATACCCTCATATTTATGATTTATGGAAAAGAAACTGGGAGGCTCATTCCCTTCAAAAGAAGCAGCTTTTAAAGTCCTTTTTACTTCAACACAGGAGGTTATGCAAAAATGGAAAAGTAACAGAATCAGAAATTGGTTTGTAATTTATCCGCAACTTGTGATATATTTCTAGGAATTTTTAGTAAAATATCTTAAAGCTTTAGTATATGGGTTTTATTTACACAGTTAATTTGATGGGCTAGATATAGTCCAAAGATATCACAGAAAAAATATTCAATTGGATTAATCAGCGGTTTTTAAGGGCTTCTAAATAATCCCTGTATTTTTTTTCTATTTCCTCATCTTTTTCTATGATGTCCTTATTGTTGTTTGTAACGGCTTCTTCAAGTATTTTTATTCTGTCCATTAAATATTCGAACAGTTCTTTTTCAATATCGGGAAGTTTATTATGCGCAAGAGGTGAATAATCTTTTCTTTTGATAACCTTTCCTGGAATTCCCACAACTGTTGAATAAGGCGGCACATTATTTACCACAACAGAATTTGCACCGATTTTACTGCCTTTGCCTATGGTTATATTTCCGAGTATTTTAGCCCCGGCGCCTATTGTTACATCGTCTTCTATTGTGGGATGCCTTTTCCCTGGATTTAAACTGACTCCTCCAAGTGTTACGCCCTGATATATAGTTACATTATTTCCTATTATTGCAGTTTCACCTATCACTACCCCGATTCCATGGTCAATAAAAACATTTTCCCCTATACTGGCTCCCGGGTGTATATCTATATTTGTCAGAAACTGATTTATTGCCATAATAAACCTGGCACACCTTTTAAAACCTTTTTTATAAATGGAATTTGATATTCTATAGCAAACCAATGTCCAGACGCCAGGATATGCATAAAGCAGCTCCAGATTGTTTTTAAAAGCCGGGTCTCTTGTTTTAACGGCTAAAAAGTCTTTTTTTATTTTATTTAATATACCCACTGATTGCCTTTTTTATTCGAAAATATATCTCATCTACTGAACTTGAGGCATCCAACAGAAGATACGGAATTTCAAGTCTGTTGCATGTGTTAATAATATTATTTTGAATTCTTAATAGATAATCAATTCCTCTTTTTTCAATATTGTCATGTTTTTTAAGTGAAAGTCTGTATTTTAGTGTTTCCTTGTCCAGTTTTAATATAATTGTCAGATTTGGAAAAATTCCATCCGTTGCAAATTTGTTTAGATTGACAAGCAAGTCAAAATCGAAAAATTCCATTGCGTATGCAATACCGCTTATTGCACTTCTATCGGTTATTATTGTTTTATCAAGATTCGGTTTTATTACTGTTTGCATCGTTTCGCTTCTGTCTGCCAAAAATAAAAAAAGTTCCGATTTTTTAGATATTTTTTCTTTTAATATTATCTCTCTTAATTTTTTTCCAAATTCAGTGTATCCGGGCTCTTTTACAAACAAAAAATTTTTATATTCTTTTTTTAATAAATTTATTTGGGTGCTTTTGCCTGCGGTGTCGATTCCTTCAAACGCTATATACACTTTTAATGTCCTTTATAATTTCTTTTGGGACTAAATGTTCTATGCCTCCGTTATATTTTAAAATACTTCTTACCACACTTGAAGAGATGAATGCATTTTCGAGGTTTGGCATCAAATATATTGTATCTATTTCTTTGTCCAGTGTTTTATTGGCATAGCCCATTTGCAGTTCATATTCAAAATCACTTACCGCCCTTAGACCTCTTATAATTATTTTGGCATTTTCTTTTTTTGCAAAGTCCACCAAAAGGGACGAAAAACTCTTTACTTCAACTTTATTGAATTTTTCAGTGGCTTTTTTCATAAATTCAACTCTTTTTTTAAGATTAAACATCGTTTTTTTATCTTTGTTGTCGGCAACTGCAACTATAATTTTATCAAACATCCTGCAGGCTCTGTTTATTATATCTATATGACCGTTGGTTACAGGGTCAAATGTTCCCGGATATACAGCTTTTGTTTGCATCTTTTTCCTTTATTCTTTTTTACTTCTAATTATTTTCACCACTCACCACCCCGCCGCTTTGCAAGTGCGCGGACAGGCTTTCACTATTTTCACTATTACTCCCATTCCATCTTTTAAAAAGATTATGTTTAATGCCTGCCAAATCCAGCCATTTACCGATTAAAAAATTTTCCATCTCTTCCAATGTTTTTGGATTGTGATAATATCCTATTACCGGGGGTGCTATAAAAATATTGGATAATTTTGCAAGATTTGTCATATGTTCCAAGTGAATAGTGCTAAAAGGCATTTCCCTTGGAGCTAAAATTAATTTTCTTTTTTCTTTTATTGCAACAAGGGCACTTCTTGTAATTAAATTATCCGCAATGCCGGCTGAAATTTTGGCAAGTGTGTTCATACTGCAAGGAACTATAAATGTTGTATCTATCTGAAAACTTCCGCTTGCCGGAGGGGCTGAGAGGTCAGTGTTAAAAAAAATATTTTCTTCATTTTCCAAAACCGTTTTTGCACTTTCACTTAATATTAAATATTTTTCATAAGTTTTTGGTATCGATTCAAACAGTTTAATTCCAAGACTTGCCCCGCTTGCCCCGCTGACGGCGACTAATATTTTCATTGAATCTCCACTTCATATGATTTATTTAAAACACCTTCATAAATTTTATGATTTATTTTCACTTTTATTTTTTCACCGATGTTTGCATCGTTTAGAGCCGTACCTTTTGAATAAATCACCACTCCATTGCCTTTAAAAACCACATTTACATTGTCTCCTTGTAAAACAGCGGGTTTTATTCTTGTGTTTTCTTGGGTAATCACCGCATTTTTGGAAATAACTTTTGAAGCTATCAAATCATCTGTTATTTTAAGAAGAGGAGGGGAATAAAAATGTCTGAAATCTATTTTTTCTTTTTTGACATAAGGAAAAACAGATTCGTTTTTTTTAATTACTTTTATGGTTTTATAGACTGTTAATTTTGCTTTTATTCTGTAAAAATAATATTTATTCTCTATTATTAAATTTCCGCTTGGAAATTTCGGGTCAATAAGTTTAAATGAAATTTTTTTATATTTTTTGGGAAACGGTTTTTGGGTGTAAATAGAAACAATCTCAATATTTGGATAATAGTGTTTATAAAACTTAACAAGTTCTTTTTTTACAGAAGCAAATAAAAAAATGGGTAAAAATAAAAAAAATAATTTAATTTTTAATTTTCCATTTTCCATTTTTCATTTCCCATTAAATTAAGGCTTCTTTTAACACTTCATCTATTGTTTTAACCGGAATAATTTCGAGACCGTTTAAAACTTCTTGTGGAATATCGTCCAAGTCTCTTTCATAATTTTTTTGCGGAATTAAAACTTTTTTAATTTTTGCTTTATATGCAGCTATTAATTTTTCTTTGAGACCTCCTATCGGCAAAACTTCCCCGCTTAATGTTATTTCCCCTGTCATTGCAATGTCTGAGTGAACTTTTCTGTTGCTGAAAATACTCGCAATTGCCGTGGTCATTGTGATTCCGGCACTAGGCCCGTCTTTTGGAATTGCACCTTCTGGGACGTGAATGTGAATGTTGTATTTGTAATAAATGGGTTCTCTACTTTTTTGTGTTTCAATTTTTTTAGTATCAATTAAAACTTTTACAAGAGTATAGGCAATCTGTGCGGATTCTTTCATAACGTCGCCGAGCTGCCCTGTAAGGCTTATTTGTCCTTTGCCTTTATATTTGACGGCTTCTATTCTCAACACATCCCCTCCCACCGGGGTCCATGCAAGTCCGTTTACAACCCCGATTCTATCTTTTTTGCAGACTTCTTCTATTCCGAAATAACCTTTATCAAGAAAATCTTTTAAATTTTTGATATTTACTCTTGCTTTTTTATCTTCTAAAACAAGTAAAGCGGCTTTTCTCATTATTTTAGCAATTATTCTTCTAAGGTTCCTTACACCCGCTTCTTTTGTATATTTGTCTATTATTTCTTTTAACGCTGCGTCTGAAATAGAAATTTCGCTTTTTTTAAGAGAATGTTTTTTCATCTCCTGAGGGATAAGATATCTTTTGGCAATTTCAAATTTTTCCTGCGGAGTATAACTTCCAACAAAAATCATCTCCATTCTGTCTTTTAAAGGAGCCGGTATGGTGTTTGGGTCGTTTGCCGTGGCTATAAATAAAATTTTGCTTAAATCAAGTTCAAAATTTAAATATAAATCTCTAAAATGTGCATTCTGTTCTGGGTCTAATACTTCCAAAAGCACTGCTGTTGGGTCACCTTTGAATCTTGAAATTTTATCTATTTCATCAAGTACCATTACAGGGTTTAACTGTTTTGCGTTAATAAGCCCTTGTGCAATACGCCCGGGCATTGCGCCGATGTATGTTCTTCTGTGGCCTCTTAGTTCATTTACGTCTTCAAGTCCTCCAAGAGCGATTCTTACGATTTTTCTCTCAAGAGAGCCGGCAATAGAATTGGCAAGAGAAGTTTTACCAACACCCGGAGGGCCCACAAAACATATTATTGCCCCGGAAAATTCCTCACCCCTTTTTTTGGCCAGCTCTTTTGCACCGAAGTATTCTATAATTCTTTCTTTCGGCTTTTTTAACCCGTAATGGTCTTTATTGAGCCTGTTTTTAAGTTCATCTATTGAAAATTCTTCTTTTGTATATTTTCCAAAAGGTATTTCAAGCGCCCATTCAATATAATTTTGTGTTGTTGTGGCTTCGGCGCTGTCGGGATGCATACGGGAGAGTCTGTTTAGCTGTTTTTTAATTTCTTTATATGCATCTTCTCGCATATATTTTTTGAGACTCTCAAGTTTTTCATAATATTCTTTTATTTCTTCTTCTATTTCATTTTTTATTCCGAGTTCTTTTTGAATTAATTTTAACTGTTGTCTTAATAAATGCTCCCTGTTTACTTCCTGAACCTGTTCCATTACTTTTTTGGAGAGTTCGTTTTTAATTTTTATTGATTCTATTTCTTCCAAAATAAAATGAATAAGTTTTATAATTCTTTCTTTTGTATCAATTTCTTTGAATAATTCATAGCCTTTTTCCACCGGAAGTTTAAGAGAGCTTGCTATGATATCCACAACTCTGTTGGCATCTTTATTGTTTTCAATTATTTTTATAAAATCTTTTGGGAAAAAAGGATTTATTTCGCTTAGGGTTATTATATGCTCTTTTAATGTTTCAAGAAGCGCTTTTATCTCTTTTTCATCTTCAGCTATCGGTTTAACTTTGTCTATTAGAGCCATTGTCGGATTTTTGTCTTCTATTTCAATAATTTTACCTCTGCTGAGTCCCTGAAAAAGAATTTTTATTTTTCCCTCAGGCAGGGTAACTTTTCTGATAATTGTACCTATTGTACCGTATGTGCCTATATTGTCGTTAATTGATACAAAAATCAGGGAATGGTCGTTTATCGCTTTTTGTATGGCTAAAACATCCTCTTTCTTTTCAAGAAAAATAGGAATTATCATAAACGGATATATTAATTCCTTTTCTGTCAAAACGGGTAAAACGCTTGGAAGTTTTTCGTAATTTTCTAATGTCATAATCCACCTTTACCAATAAAATATTTTTTTATACCATGGAACAGAAGGTTCTTTTGAATTTTTTGGAATATCTGTTTTAAATTTGTCTGCAGCTTTAGGTTTATTTAATTTTTTATACAGGTTATATATTCTAACATCTAAATAATTTTTTGTCAATTCAGCTTTGGCTAAAATTGTGTTTACTTCATATTTAAATTCGGAATTTGGGTAATTTTTTAAATAATTTTTACATTCGGTAATCAGATTTAAGAGTTCTTTTTGATTTGTAAAAGGATTATTATATTTGAGGAAATCGAATTTTATTTTTTGATATTCAATCCATGGAATTTCAGCCAAAGAGGCATATCTTTTTTCATATTCGTCAAGATAAAATTTTCCAACTTCAAATTCTCCGGTGTTTGCATGGGCAAAAGCCAAAATAAGTATATCTGTTTTTATATATGGAGATGCCGGATGCTCTGCTTCCAGAGAGAGAAAATCATCATCAGCCTGGTCAAGATTGTTTGCTTTTACATCTTTTGATATTTTATTGTGCCACGTAAGAGCCGTTAAGTTTTCATAATGTACAACATTTTTGTTAGAACAGCCCAAAAACACAAAAGGGATAATAAAAAGGATTTTTTTAAACATTTAATTTCCTTAATTCTTCTTCAATTTTTTCTAATTTTTCTTTAAGTTCATTTAATTCGTTTTTATTTTTTTCAATTACTTCTTTCGGCGCTTTTTCAATGAAATTTTTATTTGAGAGTTTCTTTTCAAGCTTTGTTATTTCTTTATTTAATTTTTCTTTTTGTTTGTTGAGTCTGTTTACAATAGGCGTTATGTCGATTTCTTCTTTGCTTACCATTGTTTCAAGGTTGTCGCTTATATCCCTTATGGCATTTTCAATCGGTTTATCAACGAATTCAACTTCGTCTATTTTTGCAAGTTTTTTAATGTATTTTTTTGCCATTTCGGGTAAATTTGCCAAGACATAAGCTTTTTTGAAATTACTTCCGGTTAAAGCTTTTATTCTTCTGAGGCTTACAATCGCTTCAATAATCATATCAAAATCCGCCGGTTTTTCTGTTTTTAGTGGTTTTGGATATGTTTTTAGCATAATTGTGTTTTCTTTTATATTAGTGCCGCTTAATTCCTGGTATAAAAATTCAGTAATAAAAGGCATAAAAGGATGAAGCAGTTTCATTGATTCTTTGAATATTGAGCCAAGTTCGGCAATCGAATCTTTAGAAACTTTGCCAAGCTCAATTCCCCAGTCGCAAAAATCCTGCCATAAATATCTGTAAAGAGTCATTGCCGCATCGTTAAATCTGTATTCATCAAGTTCAGCTCTTACGTTTTTAATGGCTCTATTTAATTTATAAAGCATCCATTTACCGAGGTCTGTTTTAATCTCCTGATTTTTCAAATCATTAAATTTTTCCTTATGCATTTTTAAAAATCTTGCGGCGTTATATAATTTATTGGTAAAGTTTCTTGATTCAAGCATTTTTGCTTCTGAGAGTTTTATATCTCTTCCCTGAACGGCAAGTATTGCAAGGGTGAATCTCATAATGTCGGCCGAATATTTATCTATCATTTCAAGCGGGTCTATTACGTTTCCTTTTGATTTGCTCATTTTCTGGCCGTGTTCGTCTCTTACCAGGGCATGTAAATAAACATCCCTAAAAGGCACTTCTTTTAAGAAATGAACACCCATCATCATCATTCTTGCAACCCAGAAAAATAAAATATCAAAGCCTGTTATTAAAAGATTGTTTGGATAAAATCTTTTTAAATCAACTTCTTTCCATTTGGTCCCTTTCCCCCATTCACCGTTTTCCCATCCAAGCGTAGAAAAAGGCCAAAGGGCGGAGCTAAACCATGTATCAAGAACATCAGGGTCCTGATGGAAATTTTTTGAGCGGCATTTAGGGCACTCTTTCGGCTCTTCCACGCTTGCCCATTCATGTCCGCATTCATCACAGTAATAAACGGGAATTTGATGCCCCCACCATAGTTGGCGTGAAATACACCAGTCCCTAAGCTCTCTCATCCATGCATCGTAATTGTTTTTCCATTGTGCTGGATGAAATTTTACTTCGCCTTTGTTGGCGGCTTCGATAGCCTCTTTTGCCACTTCTTTTTTCAAAAACCACTGGGTTGAAACATAGGGTTCTATTACGCTTTTGCATCTGTAACAGTGGCCTACCTGATGAATATGTTTTTCTTTTTTTTCAATAAATCCTTTGCTTTCAAGTTTTTCAACTACTTTACTTCTTGCTTCCAGTCTGTCAAGTCCGGCAAATTCTCCGGCGTTTTCGTTTAAAATACCTTTTTCATCAAATACTTTTATTATAGGAAGATTGTGTCTAAGCCCCACTTCATAGTCGTTTGGGTCATGAGCAGGTGTTACTTTTACCGCACCGGTTCCAAATTCCATGTCAACATAGCTATCCGCAATAATCGGAATTTCCCTGTTTATCAGAGGAAGTCTTACTTTTTTACCTATTAAATGTTTATATCTTTCATCTTCCGGATTTACCATAACAGCAGTATCACCAAAGTATGTTTCAGGTCTTGTGGTGGCAACTACTATATATTCATCGCTATTTACAATTGGATATTTAATAAAAACAAGCTCACCTTCGTGTGTTTCATATTCTACTTCAATATCACTTAGTGCTCCGTCTTTTGGACACCAGTTTACCATATAATTGCCTTTTACTATAAGACCCTCATCATAAAGTTTTTTAAAAGCAACCCTTACAGCTCTTTGCAGACCTTCATCCATTGTAAATCTTTCCCTGGACCAGGCAGGGCTTGCCCCCAGGCGTCTAAGCTGGGTTGTAATAGTGCCGCCGCTAAACTCTTTCCATTTCCAGACTCTTTTTAAAAATTCGGCCCTTCCTATTTCTTCTTTTGTTTTACCTTCCGCCAAAATCTGTTTTTCCACAACATTTTGAGTGGCAATTCCGGCATGGTCTGTTCCCGGCTGCCAAAGTGTGGCATATCCGTCCATTCTTTTATATCTTACAATGATATCCTGAAGGGTAAAGGTTAATGCATGGCCTATATGAAGACTTCCGGTGACATTGGGAGGGGGCATCATAATGCAAAAATTTTTTTCTTTTTTATAATCTACTTCAAAAAAACCTTCCGTCTCCCATGTTTCATATGTGTTTTTTTCATATTCATGAGGGTTGTATTCTCTCAATGCTGTTCCTTTTTTGCGAAATTATAACACAAATTTATCAATGGATAATGGAAAATAAGCGAAAATGAGCAAAGCGAATTTAGCTGACTTGGCTGCTTGAAAAACGGCCATGATGGATAATGGGAAAAAGTTTTTCATTTTTAAAAATTTGGGTATAATTATTGCTGTAAATACAAAAAAAGGATATTGATGGAATATAAAGTTGCTTTGCCTGTTCTTGGATTTGAAAATATAGATAAATTTGAATTGGAAGAGATTGAACCCAATTTTTTTAAACTTCAAAACGGAAATGTATCTTTTACATTAATTAATCCCGCTGTTTTAAGAGAGGATTATTTTTTTGAAATAGACGAAGATGCCCAAAAAAAACTCAAATTAAATGAAAACAGTAATTATTTTGTTTTAAACATTATGATAATAAACAAACCGTTTATAGATTCGACAATTAATTTCGCAGCTCCTGTTATTTTTAACAATGATGAGAAAATTATGGGACAGGTGATTTTAGATAAATATCCTTATTCTCTGAGCGATCCTCTTAGAAACTACATAAAGGAAAAGAAGTGATTTATATATTCGGCTATGGGGCAATGGCCAGGGCTATTGCAACGGGAATGAGAGGAAAAGAAAAATTTGCAGTTGTGGGCAGAAATGAAGATAAATTAAAAAATTTTTCAAAAGAATTTGAATGTGAATATTTTTTATTAGACGGATTTGATATAACTGATAAAGAAATTATTTTAGCCGTTAAGCCTTATGCACTTCAGGAAGTCTCTATGAGAATAAAAGGTGAAGCAAAAACTCTTTATTCTATTTTAGCCGGTAAAAGTTTAACAGAACTTCAAAAATATATTAAAGCAAAAGCCTATATAAGAGCAATGCCAAATATAGCGGCAGCTTACGGGTCATCCACTACTGCTGTAACCGGGGATATTGATGTAAAAAAAAGAGCGGAGGAATTGTTCTCATATATAGGAGATGTTATCTGGCTTGAAAATGATGATGAAATAGATAAAGCAACAGCTATTATTGGAAGCGGCCCTGCATTTTTGGCGATAATTGCGGAAGCGATAAGTGATGGTGGCGTTTATATAGGTTTTAAAAGAGATATCGCAAACAAGCTTGTTAAAGGACTTTTTAAAAGTTTCAGTGCTTTGGATATGCCTTTTAGTGAAATAAAAGAGAGGGTTATGTCACCGAAAGGCACAACGGCTGAGGGAGTTTTGGAAATGGAAGACAACAGCGTCAGGGGTGCTATGATAAAGGTAGTAAAAAAAACTTATGAAAAATCAAAAAAATTATAAAGCGTTTTCATTATTTGAAATTGTAATTTCCATTGTGGTTTTAGGAATTATAGCAGCTACTTTTCCTTTAATCCTTGAAAGTGTTTCCAAAACGGCAAAAACGGTTACAAAAGAAGAAATTGTTTTAAATGAAATGAGTTTAATGAATATGATTTTACAATATTATTTTGATGAAAACAATACTTTAGGGGATAATTTTTATAAAGATTTGAATGCAAGCAATGGGGATAGTGGGCTTTTAATAAATTTTAATTCTATGTATACGGGTCCTGCAAGAAGAGGTAAAGCCGAATTTAATAATAATATATTCAGAAGCGGAAGCAAGTTTAGATGTTTCAAAAATTGGTATAGATACAGGTGAAAATAATGTTTCTACTTATGATGATATAGATGATTTTAATAATTTTTCGGAAATGATAAACGGTGTGAATTTAACAGTGCGTGTTTATTATATCGGAGATAATGCCAGTTATAATGACCAAAATTTATCTTTTTCATATAACTATAATAATATTGCAAATAAAACGAATATAAAACTTATAAAAATAACAAGCGACAATAATGTTACAATTTATTATCCGACATGTAATATAGGGGCTAGTAAATTTTTATCTTTAGAGGAAATAAGTAGATGAAAAAAGCATTCACACTGATAGAACTTACCATTGTAATAGTGATTTTGGGAATACTCGGAACAATCAGCGTTGAAATTCTTCAAAAACTTGCCAATAATTATATTATGCAAAAAGAGATGAACAGGCTTGCTTATAAAACTGATTTAACCCTTAATATTATTGCATCCAAATTAAAAACAAGAATAAAAAACAGTGTAATTGCGAGTCATTGCAGTGACAGTGGAATTCCAGACGGAGATTTTATTGCCGTTTCGCAGTTAACCCCTCAAAACAGCGGGAAATATCGGGTATTGGAATGGCTTAATTATTCTGTTTATTCAAAAAGAGGAATGTGGAACGGTACTAAAATACAGCCCGGCTGGAGCGGTTTTGTGGATTTAAAAGATACAAATTCCTCAAACGGAGGCGATGAATACAATATATCCACTCCCGAGAGTAATTTTTCAATTGTTCAGCAAATAGACGGTAATTGGTTTCATGCATGGGGAATTAACGGATATAATAATATTTTTAACAATAAACGGGATGTTTTAGTTTTCAGTGGAGCTGACGGAAGAGGAGATTTCAGTGATATAAACAATTCTTACGGCTGGTATGAACATAACGCGACAAGAGTTTTTGCCATAGGTAAATTAAGTGACACTGAATTAAATTTAAGTGCTGTTGATGAATCCAATTCAACAACGGTTTATGAAGGATATTATATAATTAATTCAGCGGAAGCGGTTGTTCCGGTAAAAAGCGGCAATGAATATAATCTTACACTCAGATTTAATTATTTTCCATGGCTTGATCAAAATTATACAGATGGGAATGCCTCAATTTTGGCCACTCATGTTACCAAATTTAAATTTAAAGAAGAAAATGGCCTTTTGAGAATTTATGTATGTATTACATCAGAAAATAAAAAATTAACTGATTATAATTTAACAATATGTAAAGAAAAGGTTGTATTTTGAAAAAATCATTTTCCCTGCTAATTACCCTTGTTTTTGTAATAGTTGTTGCTATTATAGGTGTTATGAGTCTGGAATTTGCCGCTGCGACAAACAAACATACAGCCGAAGTCTCAATGGACAGCAGGGCAGAGCTTATGAGCAGGGCCGCAACAGAATATGCAATTATGGCAATGCAGGGGCATGATTATAACAATAACTGTTTAAAACATATCAGTTTAAGTGATACTTTTTTTGATGTAAATATAACATATCATTATTTTTTAACGGATTGTAATACAAGCAGTTGCAGTGGGTACTGTTCAAATATAAACACGGCCGATACGAATGGAAGTGCATTAATTTATGTAACAGTAACTTCAAAAAATCCTTCTTTTTACATAAGAAAAGTTAGATTTACACTTCAAAATCCATAAATTTGCTATAATTCCTAATCAATTTTAAATAAAAGGAGAATTATGAACGTAACAGTTGTTGGCAGAAATGTTGAATTAACAGAGGCTATGAAAGACCATATCAAAAAAGTAATAAATGAAATAGAAAAATACAATTTGGGGATTCTTCATTCGGTTGTAACGATAGAAAAAGACAAAAGAGATTTTTTTAATGCAGAGATAATAATGAATATACCTGAAAAAGGTACAGCGGTTGTTCATTTTAAAGATAAAGACATGTATGCCGCACTTGACAAGGCAAAAGACAAACTTGAAAAATTATTAAGAAGATATCATGATAAAATTAAAGATTATCGTAAAAATGACAGATTGGAAGAAATAATAGTGGAAGAAAGTCAGGATGAAATTGTCGAGGTTCCTCTTGATGTGGAAAAACCTTTAAGTATAGATGAAGCTATTGAAGAATATAAAAAATCAGGCCTTTATTTTATGGTGTTTAGAGATAAAAACGGAGAAAAAAGAGTAATATACAGAAGAAAAGACGGAAAACTTGGATTATATTAATTTGTTTGGTAAAATTTCAGCTTAAAAAAGGAGTATAAATGAAAAGAACATATCAGCCAAGTAAAATAAAAAGAAAAAGAACCCACGGTTTCAGAGCGAGACTTAAAACTAAAAACGGAAGAAAAGTATTAGCAAGAAGAAGAAGCAAAGGCAGAAAAAGATTAGCGGTTTAAGTTCTAAGGAAATAGAATATATTATAAAAAAAGGGAGAAAATTTTATTCTAAATATTTTGTTATATATTTTCTCCCTTCTGAAAGTTTGAGAGTGTCCCCGATTGTGTCTAAAAAAATTTCGAAAAAAGCGGTGGTTAGAAATAAAATAAAAAGAAGAATCAGGGTGTTGGCAAAAGATGAAAAAGGACTCTTTGCAATTATTGCAAAAGAAGATGTTTCACAAATAAATTTTAAAGAGCTTATATATGATTTTAAAAAAGCTATTAATAAAATCAATTGATTTGTATCAGTTGTTTATAAGTCCGATGCTTGGTAATAACTGCAGATATTATCCCAGTTGCTCAGAATATAGTAAAATTCAGTTTGAATTGAATAATCCCCTTAAAGCTTTTATTGTTTCTATTAAAAGAATTTTAACCTGCAATCAGCTTTTTAAAGGCGGAATCGATTATCCTGTAATTGAATTGAATCTAAAAAACATTAAATATAAAAAACTTCCTGTAAAATACTGGTTAATTCCTCTAAAAAAAAATAAATATTATGTGATAAAGGCAGAAGTATGAATAAACCCAATATGAAAAATATTATAATAGCAACATTGATTTCATTTATTTTTTTTGCTATTTATGAATATTTTGTTATTGAACCGCAGGTTCAAAAACAGAGTGCAGAACAGAATAAAAGTGTTAATATACACACAGTTACAAAAACAAAAATAAATAAAGTCAGTGAAAAAAACATAAAAATAATAGCAAAAATAATTGCTAAAAATTATGAAATCAAAATCGATTCACTCGGAAGAATTGCCTCTTTCAAATTGGATGAAAAAAAATTTTCCAAAAACGGTAAAAAGCTGGAACTTGTTTCAAATGTAAAACCTCTTGAGATAAGGTTTGATGATGCCAAAATAAATGAAGCTGCTTTTAAAACAGATTACATATCTGATAAAAAGTTAATTAAACTCAAAGACAAAGCAACGATAACTTTAACTCAAAAACTGCCGACCCTAACGGTAAAAAAAATAATTACGTTTTATAAAGACGGCCATTATGATTTAAAAATTGATTTATCAAAAAATGTGGATTATTTTGTCACCCCAGGAAGTAGGCCTTCAGCCGCAGTCGATAAACTGACGGTTCACGGTGCGTTAATCAAAAAAAGCGATGATACGCTTGATATAATCAAAGACGGCGATGCCGAAAATAAAACAGATGATAATGCAATTGTCATAGCGGGGTTTGACAGATATTACACAACCCTTTTCTTTTCAAAAAAACCTCTGAAAGCAATTGTTTATCCGGATAAAGAAAATAATCCCCTGATTTTTGTAAACACGGATAAAAATATTGAACTAACCGGATATATAGGTCCAAAATATGTGGATACACTTACTGGAATTAATAAAGAACTTATTGATGTTGTTCAATACGGAGTGGGAACATTTTTTGCGAGAAATCTGTTTATATTGCTTGACTGGTTGCATAAAATAGTGATAAACTGGGGTATCGCCATTATTTTCCTTGTTATTATTGTAAGAATTGTTTTATTCCCTCTTACTTTTAAGGGAATGGTCAGTATGTATAAACTTAAAGAACTTGCCCCTAAAATGAAAGAATTGCAACAAAAATATAAAAAAGACCCTCAAAAACTTCAACAACATATGATGAAGCTTTATAAAGAGCATGGAGCAAACCCTTTAGGGGGGTGTTTGCCTTTAGTGCTTCAAATACCTATTTTTTACGGTATTTACAAACTTCTTTTATATTCCATTGAATTAAAAGGGGCGTCATTTTTATGGATACATGATTTAAGTTCAATGGACCCTTATTTTATTCTGCCTGTTTTAATGGGGGTTAGTATGTATCTGCATCAAAGGCTCACACCTACCAATTTCCAGGATCCTATGCAGGAGAAAATATTTAAATTCCTGCCTCTTGTGTTTACTTTTATGATGGCAACATTTCCGGCAGGTTTGGTTCTTTATTGGACAACGAACAATATTCTTTCAATTTTGCAACAATATATAATAAATACATTTATGAAGATAAAAAAGTGCGCATAGAAGCTAAAACCCTTGAAGAAGCCTATTTAAAGGCAAGTGAAACATTTAAGTGCTCTGTTACCGAGCTAAATATAAAAATACTTCAGTATCCTTCGAAAGGTTTTTTGGGATTTTTTTCCAAAACCGCTGTAATTGAGGTGGAAGAACCTGAAAAAAATATAGAGGAAGTTATTGGGGATATAAAAAAAAGTTTAATAAGTTTATTTAATAATTCCTGTTTTAATATTGACACAATAGATGTTTATAAAATAAACGATGAAACAGTGGGAATAAAAATAGACGGTCCCGACGCTGCTTTGCTGATAGGTAAAGAAGGATATAGATATAACGCCTTAAATTATATGCTCTATAGCTGGATTAATCAAAAATACGGATTTAAAGTAAGACTTGAAATTGCAGAGTTTTTAAAAACACAAACCGAAATGCTTAAAAACTATTTAGCGCCTTTTATTGAAAAAGTAAAAATCAGAGGATACGGAAAAACCAAACCGTTTGACGGAATTTTGGCTTTTTTGGCGCTTGAAATATTAAGAAAAGAATTTCCTGAAAAATATGTCGCCCTCAAAGAAAGAAACAGGGAAAAATATATTGTAATAGGTGAAAGACATGAACACTATAGCGGCAATAGCAACTCCTAACGGGGTAGGTGCTATTTCGATACTCAGAATATCAGGAGAGGGGGCTTTAAGTATTGCAAAAAAACTGATAAAAAAAGAATTAACCCCCAGAATCGCCACCTTGGCAAAAGTATACGATTTAAAAAACAATCTCATAGATATAGCCCTTGTAATTTATTTTAAAGCCCCATATTCATTTACAGGGGAAGATGTAATTGAATTTCAATGCCACGGGGGATATGTGGTAAGCAGACTTATATTGGAAGAAGTTTTAAAAGCGGGCGGAAGATTGGCAAATCCGGGAGAATTCAGCAAAAGGGCTTTTTTAAACGGGAAAATTGATGCAACCCAGGCTGAAGCTATAGCCAAATTAATTGAAACAAGAAGTGTTGAGGGGGCGAGGGTTCTTTCACGTCAGTTAGAAGGCGAACTTAAAGAATTTGTGGAAGATATCAGAAACAGGCTTGTGGAAATTATGGCTTATTCTGAGGTGTTTATAGATTATGCTGAAGAGGATTTGCCTGAGAGTCTTGGAGGAGAAATTGGAAAAAAACTAAATGAAATAAAAAATGTTCTGGAAAAAACACTTGAAGCGAGTCAGAGACGTCAAGGTATCATTAACGGATATAAAGTGTCAATTGTCGGTAAACCGAATGTAGGTAAAAGCTCTATTTTAAACGCTTTATTAAATAAAAATAGAGCAATTGTTAGCAATATTGCAGGTACTACGCGCGATACAATTGAAGAAGATATTCAGATAGGTTCACATTTAATTAAAATCATAGACACTGCCGGAATAAGGGTTGCCAAAGACGAAATAGAAAAAATAGGTGTTGAGAGGAGTAAAAAAGCAATAGAAGAGAGTGATATTATTTTGGGTGTTTTTGAAGCCAATAATTTTAATAAAGAAGATGAAAAAATATTTGATTTAATTAAAAATTCAAAAAAAGAGGCTATTATAGTGATAAACAAAGTTGATCTGGGTATAAATATAGATTTAAACAGATTTAAAAACTTTGAAATTGTAAAAATTTCAGCAAAAAAAGATATAAATGAATTAATTGAAACCATAAAAAAACTTTTGGACAATAAAGAGGGTGAAAATGAGCATATACTCACATCTCTAAGGCAAATTGAAATGATAAAAAAATCACTCAAAGCAATAAATGAAGCGGAAGAATTTTTAGATACCGGCGAACTTGAGCTTTTCAGTTATAATATCCAGGATGCTATAAAAGCCGTAAGTGAAATAACAAGACCTTTTGAATATGACGAAATGCTTGATAAAATGTTTGGAAGTTTTTGTGTCGGAAAATAAATCAAAGGAGAAAAAATGACAATAATTGAACTTAAAAAAATGATGATTAAAGCAAAAAAAGAAGATAAAACAAAAGCCAATGCATTAATGATGCTTGTAGACACTGCCCAAAAACTTGCAAAATCAAAAAATGAAGAGGTAAATGAAAAACATATAATTGAAGCTGCCAAGAAACTTGCCAAAATGGCAAAAGAAAGTATTGATGCAGGAATGGAAGAAGCCAAAAAAGAGTTGGCTATATATGAAGAGTTTTTGCCTAAAATGTTAAGTGAAGAAGAGAGCAAAAAAATTATAAAAGAAATTATTAATGAAATAGGCGGAAAAAATATAGGTGAAATTATGAAAAGATTAAAACAAAGAGGGGATGTAGATTTAGGCATAGCCAATAAAATCATCAAATCTATTTAATAGGTATAGGTTTATTTATATCCTCTTCCAATTTTTCATGCTGACGTTTTAATTTTGAAAAATATTCTGAAACAGGTGTAAAATAAGAGCTGAGTTTGTTTAAGGCGCTTTGTGCTCCGTAAACCAAAACTTCATCATTTTCTTTTAAACATTCCATTTCGCTTGGATGATACCACTCACCGTTTCTGAATATATATAAAACCCTTAAATCTTTAAATTTTTTAATATATCCTTCTTTTTTTAGCTCTGCGTTTTTGTTTATTTTTCCAAAAAACAGATATTTGTTGTTTGGGAGTTTTATAGGAGCTCCGCTTTCAAGCAGTTCAACAATTTCTTCTTTTTCAATTTCAGAAGGATTTAGCTGTAATAAGTCCTGATAGCAAAACAGTATATTTTTTAATGTTTTTATTTGATAAAAAATAGAATAATTTTTATTTAATAACTGTGCTTCATATAAACTGATATATTTTACATTAAATACAGAACATATTAATTTGTGTGTAATAGAAGAAAAAAATACTGCTAAAATAGTAGCAGGCAACAGTGAATATCCTCCCGCCATTTCAATAACTATTACAATTGATGCAAGAGGTGTTCTTGCCGCTGCTCCAAAAACAGCCGCCATTGCAATAACGCTGAAAATTGCACTTGTATTGTGAAAAATTATGGATAGGAGTGCTCCTAACATTGCACCTATGAATAAAGACGGGGCAAATACACCCCCGGATCCTCCGGAACCGACAGTCAAAGAAAAAGCCAGTATTTTACCTATAAATAAAAGTATTATAATTTTTTCTGTAAAATTTCCGTTTATTGCCTGTTGAATCCATCCATATCCACCCCCTAAAACCTGAGGTATGTAAATACCTATTATTCCTACAAATAATGCGCCAATAGCAGGTTTAAAATGTGGTTTTATAGATAATTTTCTAAATAAATCTCTTGTATAATAAAATATATTTGGCAATATTACTGATACAATTCCGCTTATAATTCCAAGAAGAATAATTTCTATATAGGTTTTAATATCCGTTATCTGCAAATTGGATGGCAGTGTAAAAATAGGCTTCCATCCAAAAAGATATCCTGAAAATATATATGCGATTAAAGGTCCAAAAAATACAAACAACAGTTCTCTTGTCTCATATTCCAGCTCACTGTAAAGAACTTCAATGGAAAATATTGCCGTTCCCATAGGGGCTTTAAATACGGCGGAAAGTCCTGATGCCATACCGATAATTACAAACAGCTGTCTTTTTTCAATGGAAGCATGTCTAATATTGGCATAAATGGAACCTATACCTGCGCTGAAAAGCGCCGTAGGCCCTTCTCTTCCTGCCGCTCCTCCTGTTCCTATGGTTATGGCCGAAGATATAATTTTAATAGGTATTACAATCGGTCGTAAATATCCTCCCGCCCTGTGATATGCTCTGATAATCGTATCTGTCCCGTGACCTTCGGCTTCCGGTGCAAATGTGTAGACTAAAAATCCTGAAATTAATCCCCCTGTTACAATTACGATAATTAATGCAGTGGAATTAAAAGGATGATTTATATGTGAATTGATTATATTTATAGTATCTGAGGGAATGTAACCGGCAATATAACCCAGTGCAAATTTACTTATTAAATCCAATAAAAAAATAAATATACTTGCGCAAATTGTCCCTATAAGTCCTATAACAAAGGTGTCTAAAAGTAAAATTAAATATTTTTTAATTTGATTTTGAGTATTCATAATATTATTTTAGCAAATTTAGTATAAGAATGTTACTTATATGAGAGATTTCCAGTAACGATTTGCTGTGTTCTTTGCATAGTTCATCAATTTCATTTATTATATGTTTGTATTCTTCTTTTTTTATTTCTAAAAAACTATTTATTGATTTATTAATTTTGTTTTCGTTAAAGCCGGTTTTTAAAATTTCTTCGTTAAATGTTATTACAAAATATTCTATCATTGATTCTATTTCTTCTTTTAAATTTTTTTCTATTCTGCTTTTTGGCTTTATGTGTTTTATACTGTGTAATAATTTGTTTATTTGAAATTTTTTTATTGTAATTTCAAAAAGTTTCAAAATATTTTCCAATTTAAAAGAATATTTATGGTTAAAATAAATAATTGCCGGAAGAAATTTAAACAGTTCTTTCCATTCAAGAAAAATACCTATATTTTTTTTATTTTTAAAATTTTTATACTTTTTTGAAAAAATATTTTGGAGTTTTTCTTTATAAGTTATAAGCATTAAAGGCTTTATATTTTGGTTCTCGTAAATCTTTAATAAGCCATCTGGAGGCAAATTTTATTGTTTCCTCCAAATCTATAAGCATATCGTATAGTTTTTGATATTCAATTTGAAAATCAAGGGAATATATTTCTTCCCTTGTGCTGTTTGCATTAATTAAATCGTTTAATATTATATAGGCTGTAATTTTATAGGGAAATTCTTTTTCTTTGAAATTATTTATAAAAGAAATACCGTAATTGTTTATTATTTCATTAGTTATTTGTGTTGCTATGATTTGATTTTTTAGCAAATGCGAATTTACATATTCGCTGTATGAGTTGTAAACAGAAGACGGAAAATAATGTTTTAAAAATGTAGAAGCATATTTGCATTTATAAAAATTTTTTAAAATATAATTTTTTAAGAAAATTTTTGAATATAATAATAATATAGCCAAAACCGGCTTAATTACCCTATTTTTATAAAAAATTATTTCTATTTCAGAGTTTTTGGGAATAGAAAAATTTTCTCGTTTAAATATTTCGATATGCTTTTCCAATGTTTCTATTATATTTATTAATTTTTCTTTATATATTTTTATTTCATCAAGACTGATTCTTAAAGGCTGTAAATAATTGTTTTTTAAGACTTTGTTTACAACTTCTTCTGTAAGATTTATTAATATTTCATTTTTTTCTTTTTTAGAAATTATATTTTTTTCTACCAAATCGTTTAATAAAATTTTCAGATTTACTTCATAATCACTTATATTTACCCCTGCTGAATTGTCAATACTGTCAAGATGTATTTTTCCACCGTTTAAAGCGTATTCATATCTGGCTTTTAAAGTCATAGCCAAATTTGCACCTTCACAAATAACTTTTGCTTTTATTTCATCAGCATTAATTCTTATATTTTCATTTTGTTTGTCACTGATATAGATATTGTTTTCTTCGCTTGATTTTATATAAGTTCCTATTCCTCCGAAATAGAGCATATCGACATTTGCTTTTAAAAGATATTTTATTAATTCTTCGCTTGATAAATAATTTTCATTTATAGAAAACACCTTTTTTATTTCCGGGGAAATTTTAATTTTTTTTAAACCTTTTTTGAAAACGCCTCCACCTTTTGAAATTAAATTTTTATTATATTCATCCCAGTTTTTCCCTTCTAAAAAAAGTCTTTTTCTTTCGTTATATGAAATTTTTGAATCAGGGGTCGGGTCGATAAAAATTTCGTTATGAGAAATAGCCGCAAGAAGCAGGAAGTTTTTATTAAGAAGCATTCCGTTGCCGAATACGTCACCTCTCATACTGCCTATTCCCACTACACTTATTTCATCTTTTAAAACATTTTTGCCCAATTCCAAAAAATGTCTTCCGGCTGAGGTAAGTGCACCTTTTGCTGTAATGCCAAGTTTTTTATGTGAATATCCGTTTTTGCCTCCGCTTGCAAAGGCATCTTTTAAATTAAAATTTCTTTTTAGCGATATTTCATTTGCAATATCACTCATATTGGCCGTACCTCTGTCAGCCGCCACTACGAAATAATTGTCCGTTTCATCATATTTAATTAAATTTGTTGTATCCGCGGTGTCTACTAAATCAAGCAGTGCATCTATAAAAAGTGTATAAATTTTTTTAAATTCAGTTTTTGTCGGATTAAAAAAAATATAAAATCCACCTTTTGCCCCGTCAGGGACAATAATTGCGTTTTTTGCAACTTGCGCTTTCATTAAATCTTTGATTTCTTCCCTGAAATCCTCCCTGTTTGAATATCTTATCCCCCCTCGTGAAATTTTACTCATTCTTAAATGGATTCCGTTAAATTGTTCGTGATAAACAAAACTTTCAATATTGGGTTGAACAGAAAACAGATAAGGTTTTAATTTGGAAGTGTCAATTTTAAAAGAAATTGTTTTTTTATTAAGAAAATAATTTGTCCGAAGTATATTTTTTATAATTAAATAAAATATTTTTAAAATTTTATATTCACTTAATTCATTGACGGTGTTTAATTTTTCTTCAAGTCTGTTCTCAAGATATGAATAATCATCTTTTTTTGAAAATTTTTGAAGAAAATAATTGATAACCGATTCCACCACATCAGAATTTTTAATAAAAGTTTTAATAATTGCACTTTCATTAAATTCATAAAAAAGCTGTTTTTGATATTTTAAAACAGCTCTTAATAAAGCGATTTTTCTTAAATCAAACCCGACCCATGCAAAATAATATAATTTACAGTTGTAAGTTATTTGTTTGTTAATAGCTTTTTTTATAATATCAAAGAAAATTTTTTTATATTTTTCAAAAAAATCCTGATGTGTTATATTAATCTTTAAAATCAGGGTATCGTTATTTTCTTTTACATTGACAATTTCAATATTGAAATTATCAAGAAGCTTTGAAAGAAAAGTTATTGAAGTGTTTAAATTTTTGGATATTAACAGTTCATTTTTTAATTTATCAAATTTTATCACATTTTTTCTCTTTCGAAAAGAAGAATTATCTGGAATATAAAACTCTTCTTCTTTTCCTCTTCATTTTAAATTTACCCTTTGCCATTAACCCTCCTTTTTAGGAAGTGTTAAATTTGTAAATTATAATAAAAAATTATTAGCTTTTTATAAATAAGGCGCTCATATATCCGACAACCTGGCTTTCATCGCCGCTTACATCGGCGCTTGTCCTGTAATCTACAATAAAAGGTGTTAATTTTTCTTCCCTTGCTGCTTCAATAATGGCTGCTATACCTATTTTACCGCAGGCTTCACATTTTTCAAGTTCCAATAAATCCAAATCATTAACGGCCTGCAAACAGTGTGAATCAAGTGCATTTGCCGTTTTTATATCATAATAATGGCTTAAATCGCTTGAAATTACAATTAAAGAATTCTCATCAATTGCGAACTTAATTATTTCTTTTAATTTATTTGGCGAATAGTTTCCGTAAATTAATTCAACTACAGGAATTTCCCCAAAATAATGATAAATAAATGGCATTTGAACTTCTGTCGAATGTTCTACATGGACATATTCAAGATTAGCTACATCAAATTTTTCCATAAGTTCAATTGAAAAATTCTTATCTATAGGCAGTATGCCGCAAGGGGTTTCATATGATTCTTCCAATGTTACACTTATTCCTTCAATCGGAAATTTGTGGCTTGGGCCTATTACCAGGATTCTTTTAGGCTTGGTGTTGCTTGCGATTCTATAAGCAAAATTTGCGCTAAATCCGCTGTAAACCCATCCTGCATGTGGAACTATTATAGCTTTTGGTTTTAAGGAAAATATCTCTTTTGCTTTAATTTTATCCATATTCTCATCTATAATTTTATTAAAATGGTTTATATAACCCTCAACTCCTTCGCATGTCCCTCCATACCATTCTTTTACTACCGCATTTCTCATAATCACTCCTTTTAATTTTTCACTTTTACACCCCGCCGCTTTTCAAGCGGCCGGCAAGCTCACTACTCACTACTCACTATTCACTATTTATTTCCATATTCCTTCGATAATTTCACCACATTTCGGACAGTGTCCGATTTTATTTTCATCTATTTTTAAAATATTTTTTTCAATTTTGTAAATACTTCTTACAATAAGCTCTTCGCCGCATTTTGGACAGTATGTAATTACAGGCATTGCCACATTACCGAGATATACATATTTTAACCCCGCTTTTTTACCTATTTCATAGGCTTTAAGCATTGTTTCAATAGGGGTAGGGCCTTTGTCTTGGACTTTATAATCCGGATGGAATCTTGTAATATGCCAAGGAATTTCCACTCCAACTCCGGCAATAAACTCGGCAATTTGTGTTAATTCTTTTTCGCTGTCATTGTCTCCCGGGACTATTAAAGTGGTAATCTCCTGCCAAATTCCGGCATCTTTTAATCTTTTGATAGTATCAAGTACATAATCAAGATCGCCTTTTAAAACTTTTTTGTAATAATCTTTTTTAAAACTTTTTAAATCTACATTACATGCATCCACCCAGCTTTTCATATCTTCTATTTCATACACACTTTCAAAACCGTTTGTAACAAAAATATTTTTAAGTCCCTTTTCTTTTGCCAATATACCCACATCTCTTGCATACGGATAAAAAACACTCGGTTCATTATATGTATACGCAATAGAATTGCATTTATATTCAATAGCAAGATTTACTATTTCCTGGGGTGATACGTAAATTTTATCATTTACTTTACTTGTATGGGCAATTTGCCAGTTTTGACAAAACGGGCATTTAAAATTACATCCCACTGTTCCGAAACTTAAAACCGCACTTCCCGGTAAAAAATGAAAAAGCGGTTTTTTCTCAACCGGGTCTACATTTACAGAGGACGGATGCCCGTATACTAAATTTACAAGTTCTCCGTTTTTATTCATATTTATGCCGCAGATTCCAACCTGGCCTTCTTTTAAAATGCAGTGATGTCTGCATAAAAGACATTTTATTTTAGTATTATCTATTTTTTCAAAAAATTTCAATTTCCCCTCCTTAATTTAAGATTAATATATTATATCAAAAAATAGGGGAAAAGTAAAGAAATTTTAGTCTTATTTACTCAACTATTTTGTAATTAATCTTTTTATATGGGCAATTTTTCCCTTTGCTTGCAAAATTTTCGGTATTTATTTCAAATTCGCCTTTTTCAAGGGTAATGTAATCATTTATTTGTATATTAAATAATTTTGCAGGATTAGTGGATATTAAATTTGTGACAGTCTCCTTTTTTAAAGGAAGAGAATAGACAAGCTGGGTAAAAATATCAAGTTTGCTTATTCCGTATTCCGCTTCCTCAATGGGAAGGTCTTTATTGTTTGCAGCGATATGATTTGAAGATATAAAATCTATTATCCCTTTTTCACATGCTTTTAAAAGGGCGTTTTTATCTTCTTCGCTTCTGAGGGGCGGAAAAGTCTTATATACGGTGTTGAATTCTTTTAACATTTCGTCCGTAAAATATAAATTGTCTATTGCCACGTCTATATAAATATTTTTGTTTTTATTTTTTAATATTTCAAGCGATTCTTTTGCTGTTATTGACAAAAACACTATTTTAGCGTCAAAATGACGGGAAAGTTCGTATATTTTAGCGACTTCCGCACTTTCCGCATAATTCGGGATTCCGCTTATACCAAGGGAATATGCTGTTTCACTGTCATTCATAATACCGCTGAGGGACTTGCTGTTACAGTTTACAAAAACAGGTATATCCAGAAATTGTGCATATTCAAAGACTCTTTTTATTAAATTCATATCCTCATCCGAATTTATATAAATTGCACTTGCACCCCTTTTTTTTAGAATTGAAATGTTAGAAAGTCTGTTTTCATGTATTCCCTCAATAGCTATCAAAAGATTAAAATCGGATTCATGTGCCCTTTTTAAATTATAAGCCAAATGAAGTTTGTCAAAAATAGGCTTGTGGGAAGGTATCATCACTGCCGCCGTTATCCCGCCGTTTTTTGCCGCAAAAGAGAGTCTGCTTACACTTTCGGAATTTTTTATGTTGATATCTATTGCTTTTGGGACCTTTATTTTCATTTATGTCCTTTTTTAATTATAATTTTACTAAAAAAAGGCAATATTTATGAAAAATAAATATTTGGAAATTTTAAAAAAGAGTTATTATCACCTTAATGAAAAAGATTTAAAAAAATTTGAAGAAATAATGGGTGAAGATGGTCTTGGAAAATGCAGGGCGAAATTTCATCTTTGGGGATTTTTGTTCGGATGGTTTTATCTGCTGTACAGAAAAGCACTTAACGAAGCTTTCGGAGTGTTGGTTGTCAGTTTAATGGTGGGATATGTTTCCCCTGTGGGTGTTATAATTGTAAATTCGCTGCTGGGCGGTTTTTGTTATTATTATTTATATCTGAACAAATTGGACAGGGATATACAAAACTGTGGGGGCATTCATAATCCTGATATTGAATGTGTAAAGAGAAAAGCAAAACCTAATATCTGGTATGTTGTCGCGGCTGTTGCGGTTATTTTAATATTGGTATGGCCAATTGCTTTTTCATTAATTACAGGACATAATATTAGTGAGTAGTGAGTGGTGAGTGGTGAGTAGGCAGGATTGGCGGGTAATTTGATATAATTTCGTAAAAAAGGCTTATTATGAAAAAAGTTTTAATAATCGGAAGCGGGGGAAGAGAATATGCCATCGGTTATCATTTAAAAAACGAAGCTGAAATCTTTTATGCACCTGGAAATGGGGCGACCGAGGATTTTGCCACAAATATAGATATAAAAGATTTTAATGAACTTGCTGATTTTGCAAAAAACAATAATATTGATTTGACTATAGTGGGGCCTGAAGATCCTTTGGTAAAAGGAATTGTCGATGTTTTTAAATCCCAAGGTCTTAGTGTTTTCGGGCCTAGCAAAGAAGCGGCAAGACTGGAAGGCAGCAAAGTGTATATGAAAAATTTTTTAAAAAAATACAATATTCCCACCGCTAAATATATTGAAACAGATGATAAAGACAAGGCTTATGAATTTATAGATTCAATGCAAAAAACACCGATTGTTGTAAAAGCGGACGGGCTTTGTGCCGGTAAAGGTGTAATTATCGCCAATAGCAAAAACGAAGCAAAAAAAACAGTGGAGGAAATGCTGAGCGGTAAAGCATTTGGGGAAGCGGGTAAAAAAGTCATAATTGAAGAATTTTTAGACGGCTTTGAACTTAGCATGTTTGCGATATGCGACGGGGAAGATTTTGTTTTGCTTCCGGCCGCACAGGATCATAAAAGACTTCTTGACGGAGATAAGGGGCCTAATACAGGCGGTATGGGAGCGTATGCGCCTACCCCTCTTGCCACGGAGGATATATATGAAAAAGTAAAAACAAAAATCATAAAGCCTACACTTGAAGGAATGAAAAATGAAGGCGCACCTTTTGAAGGTGTTTTGTTTACAGGACTTATGATAGTGGATAATGAACCTTATGTTCTTGAATATAATGTAAGATTCGGAGATCCTGAATGTGAGGAACTTATGCCTTTAATTGATAGCTCACTTTATGATATGTTTTATAACGGGGCGACCAAGCAGCTTGATAAAATTGATGTAAAAATAAAAGATACGGTTGCTGTGGGGGTTGTATGTGCAAGTAAAAATTATCCTTATTCAAGAAGCGAGCCTGCCGAAATTACGATAGATAAATTAAACGGGTGTAACGGGTATATAGCCTTTGCCGGAGTTAAAAAAATGAATGGGAAACTTTATGCAACCGGCGGAAGAGTGTTAGTATGTGTCGGGTTTGGAAAAAATGTTCAAAAAGCAAGGGATGAAGCATATAAAATAGTTGAAAAAGTTCATTTTGAAGGTAAAAAATACAGAAGTGACATTGCTTATCAGGCAATAGGAAAATAGATGCTTGGGGAAAAACTCAAAAGGGAAGAGCGGGAAACAGCTTCGATTTGGCAAAGAGCCATTTCCATGAGCATAGATGACTTTTTAATAAGTTTTTTGGTTATTTTGGCCTTTTATGACAGATTTGCCAATGTGAAAACATATGAGGAAATGGTTTTATTAATTGATTCTCTTTTTGTTTATATTTTTTTGGCATATACACTTTATCATTGGATTTTTATTGCACTTTACGGTAAAACAATAGGGAAAATGCTCGTGAAAATAGAAATAATAGATGTAGATTCATTTGACAAACCCAGTTTTTTAAGGGCGTTTATAAGAAGCGTGATGAGAAATTTTGATGAAATGTTTTTTTATTTAGGAATGATTTATGCTGTTTTTGACCCATACAACAGGGCAATTCATGATATTGTAGGAAAATGTGTTGCTGTTAAGAGTAATTAGTTTTTTAATTGTACCTTTTGTTGTATTTGCCTTAAAAATATATTCAACAGATGTAATTGAAAAAAAAGGGAACTATTTTCTTCAAAATCCGCTTATTATATATAAAAACAATATTTTTTTACAGGCTAAAAACGGGGTAATAGAAAAAAATCATATAATAAAACTTTTTGGCAACGTAACTGTTTTTTATCAAAATCAGGATGTTTTGCTTGGCGATTCATTGCTGGCTTATTCAAAAGAAAAAATCACAATAAAAAATATTTTCTTTTATGACAAAAATATAGACGGCTGGGTCAGATCAAATAAAGCCGATTCCAAAAAAAATATATTATATTTCAATAGCCCTTATTTTTCCACATGCTGCAGTGATAAGCCGGACTGGTTTATAAAGGCAAGCAGCGGAAATTATAACAGACTCTCAAAATTATTAAAACTTAAAAATATTGTATTGGTTGTCCACAATGTACCTGTGTTTTATTTCCCTTATTGGCAGGTTAGTTTTAACAAAAAAAGAAGAAGCGGTCTTTTAAGGCCGTATATAGGATATTCAAACAAAGAAGGCTTATTATACTCTCAACCAATTTATTTTGTAACATCACTAAATTCCGATTTGGAAATAATACCTACTGTGCGTACCCAAAGGGGAAAAGGGGTTTATTCTGTTTTTAGGTTTGTTGATTCGCCTTATTCAGAGGGTAAAATAAAATTCGGTTTATTCAGCGACAAAAACAGTTATTATGAAAAAAACAATCTGGCACATAAAAAACATTATGGTTATTCATTGTATTATAAAAGAGATAAACTTTTTGGTGAAGACAAGCTGTATCTTGATTTGAAATATGCAAATGATGTTGATTATTTCTATTTAGATGCTTACAATTACAGATTTGACACTTCTTATCTGACGGATAAAATAATAACTTCTTATTTGAAATATATAAGAGCTTTAAATAAAAATTATTACGGTATGTATTTTAAATATTTTATAGACACCTCACTTCTCAGTAACTCTGCAACCTGGCAGATTCTGCCGCAGATTAATTATCACCGTTTTTTGGAAAAAAGAGGGGTGTTTTTAGATTCACTTGATTTTAATATTTATAATTATTACAGAGCTAAAGGCTCTAATTTTATTTTTTCCGATATTAATTTGCCGGTTTCATTTTATAAAAGTCTGTTTAATGATTATATGAAATTCAAGCTTACAGAAAATTTATATTCTGGATACGGAAAATATTATCAGAAAAATAATCTGGGGGTTTCTAAATATCTGTATTTAACGACCCAGCTTAAATTTTTTACTTCTTTGGCAAAAAGTTATAATAATTTTTATCATATTATAAATCCTTCTTTTTCCATAAATATAAAAAATTATTCACATAAAGAAATCTATTCGGATTTGATAAATGTCCCCAAAATGAAAAATTATCTGCTTTTCAGCCTGTTTCAAATTTTTGAATTTAATAATTTAAACATTGATCATACATTAAATGAAATTTATTATCTTGATGATAGGAAATTTGCCGATTTGGAAAATATTTTAAATTTTTATTATTTAAATTATTATATTAATGAAAACAATAAGTATTCTGTGGATGAGGGGAAAATAGATTATAATAATATAAAATTTGGTTATAATAATGGTAAAATTGATTATTTTATATCGCATCTATATCAAAGGGATAATTTAAAATCCGTTACACTTGGAGGCGGATATAAACCAAATATATATAAAAGATATTATTTTGAATATTCGTTTGATTTAAACGAAAAATATATAAAATACTGGATGTTGGGGGTTAGTATGAATAAAAAATGTTATAAATATGAAATAAGCTTTAAACAAGACAGGGTTCCTGTGCTGGAAACAAGTGGAACAAATTACAGAAAAGACAATATAATTAATCTGTCGGTGGAATTTTATCCGATAGGCGGCGTAAATCAATCATTTATTTTTAAAGGAAACAAATGAAAACAGAAACCAAGGTGGGAATATTTGTTTTTTTGGGAATTTTGTCGATACTCTATCTGACGTTTCAGGTAAAATCCCTTCAGGATTTTAATCAGAAAGGTTATACTCTTTATGCTTATATTAATGATGCAAGCGGGCTTGAAAAAAAAGCAAAAGTAAAATTAAGAGGCGTTGAAATAGGTAAAGTAGAAGATTTAAAACTTAATAATTCTTTAGTGAAATTAAAACTTATAATAAAGCAAGGGGTTAAAATACCAAAAGGAAGCATGGTTACCCTGGCTCAGGATAATATGCTCGGCGGAAAATATGTAAAAATAATCCCTTCTAAAAATCATATTTACTATTCAAAAAACGAAACAATAAAAAAATATTTAAATGCGGCTTCTTTAGATGATTTGATGAATAATGTCAACAGTGCCGTCGATGATGTAAAAGTATTGATCAAAAAATTAAATAAAACTCTCGATAAAAACACTATAAAT
This sequence comes from Lebetimonas sp. JH292, assembly GCF_000523275.1. Classification (NCBI taxonomy): domain Bacteria; kingdom Pseudomonadati; phylum Campylobacterota; class Epsilonproteobacteria; order Nautiliales; family Nautiliaceae; genus Lebetimonas; species Lebetimonas sp. JH292. The sequence goes on from NZ_ATHQ01000001.1 coordinate 1,338,711, forward strand.
AATTTTCACCAGATTTTGGCAAATATAAAAGACGCTTCTGTTGATTTGAAATCGGTTATAAAAAATGCAAATAAAAAAATACCGAGTCTGCTTGATAACGCAAATGAATTGATTGCCACTTATAAAGACATAGGGATAAAAATAAACAAAAAAATTCCCGATATTATAAATAAGTCGGACACACTTCTTGCTAAACTCAATAAAACAGGCGATACCCTTAATTCCAAATTAGGCCCCACCATTGACGAATATAAAAAATTAGGGGTTAATGCCAATTCTATTCTTAACGATAATAAAAAAAGTATAAAAACAGCGATAGCTTCGGCTAAAGATTTTTTTGTAAGCGGGGGTGAAAGCTTTAAAAAAATTGACAAACTTCTTTCAAGTGCGACAAAATCCCAAATTGAAGTTGAATTTAACAATAAATTTCTTTCACGTGATAGTTATTCAAAATCTTACGCACAGATTGCTTATTTGCCGACTCCGACAAAATATTATATTCTGGGTGTGACTTCCTCAAAAGATTATTCCAATCTGGATAATATAAATAAAAACCATATTAAAAATAAATCATATATTACTGCCGAATATGGAAAAAGATTTGATAATCTCTTAATAAGAGGCGGTATTATAGAAAGCACGGGAGGAATCGGAGCCGATTATTTCTTAGACCATGACAAAGTAATTTTAAGTTCCGAAATATATGATTTTAACGCCGTAAACGATATAAGGGGCACTAACCCTCATTTAAATTTAGCAGCCAAATATATATATCTAAAACATCTTGAATTTTTAGGCGGATTTGAAAATATTTTAAATTCGCGTGCTGCTTCACTGTTTTTGGGTCTTGGTATAAGGTTCAGAGACAATGATTTAAAAAGTATAATTTCAGGGGGTGCAACATCATTTCTGAAATAAAAAAAGCCTGTAAAATCCTACATATTAAACCTTTAAGCACCGCAAAAGAAATAGAAAAAAATTATAAGAAACTTGCTAAAAAATATCATTCCGACACAGGAGGGAATGAAGAAAAAATGAAAGAAATAAACAAAGCCTATAATATTTTAAAAGATTATATAAAAAACTTTAAATTTACATTCAGCGAAGATGAAATAAAAAAACAGTACCCGGAGGAATTTCATAAAAATTTTAAGGTTTTTGAATGAAATTATCAACGGAAGAGATTATTTATCAGTTAAACAATATTATAGATAAAACTATTTTTAACAATTTGTTAATTTTAAGCATAAATGAAAGGTCAATTTTTCTCTCCCGTGAAATCGGATTAAAAAATTCTTTTGTAGAAGGTGATATGCTGTTTATTGAACCTATTTTTTCCCCTGTGAACAAAGAAACTGTAATAGGTGCCGTGAGTGAGTTTAGAGAATTGGTTATAATAGACGAGCTTAAAAATGCTTTTGATATAACGGATGATTATATTTATAACGAAGCAAATAGAATTTATGAAGAAAAAATAATTCCTAAAATGCATAAATTCCGCTTGGGAGAGAGTATAATTTCAATTGAGAATAAAAATATTTTATTGGTTGATTTAGGCTCTAATACCGCACTTACCCTTTTATGTGCCATTAAAAGCTGTATAAATGCAAAAGTTTTAAAAATAAATGTTGCCGTGCCTTTTATTTCAAAAGAATCAGCCGATAAAATAGAAAAAATTGTAGATAATCTTTTTTATATTCAAAAACTAAAAGATTATATAGATACCGAATTTTATATTAAGGAGAATAAATGAGTTGCAGTGTAGAATTAAAAGTTAATAACAGAGTTCAGAAATTTGTTTTAAATAAGCTAGCTAAACAGGCAAATTCGTCTGTATGGTTTCAAGACGGAAATACGGTAATGATTGCTACGCTTACGTATAATCCGGATGAACTTGTGGAAGAGGATTTTGTGCCTCTTGTGGTTCAATATGTCGAAAAAGCCTATGCGGTTGGAAAAATTCCTGCAGGGTTTGTAAAAAGAGAACAAAAACCGGGGGATTTTGAAACCCTAACAGCCAGAATAGTTGACAGAAGCCTCAGGCCTCTGTTTCCTAAAGAATACGGATACAATACCGTTCTTACTATTATGGCGGTAAGTGCGGATGAAGAGAGTGACCTGCAGGCTGCTGCCATGAATGCCGCCGCATCCTGCATGTATTTAAGTGATTTGCCTTTTTCAAAAATGGTTTACGGGGTAAGACTTACCAGAATAGACGGTAAAATAATTGTGAACCCTACATTAAGTGAGCTTGAAAAAGGAGAATTTAATCTGTTTGTTACCGGAAGCAAAGACGAGCTTTTAATGATAGAATTTGCCGCCCAGGGTCAGGAAGATATTGAGATTATTCCTGTCGAAGATATAATGCTTGACGGGGCGCCTATTGAAAATACAATCGTAAATTATAAAACAAATGAAATAAAAGAAGATGATTTAATAGAAGTTTTAAAAGTTGCTCAAAATGCTATAAAAGAGGGTGTTAAAGCCTATGAGGAAGGTTTAAAAGAATTTAAAAAAGCCCCTGCCGAATTTAAAGAGAGAGTTGAAAAAGACCCGGGTGAATATATTGAAACAATAAAAGAAAAATATATAGATGAATTAAAAGAAATAATAAAATATTTGAGCAAAAGCGAAAGGGATTATTTATTAAAACAATTTGCAAGAAAAATAGCAGGTTTACTAAATAAAGAAGAAGATTATGATGTTATTTTAAAAGCTGTAAAAACAGTTAAAAGAGAAATTGTAAGAGGTATGATTTTATATGAGGGAATCAGGGCAGACGGAAGAAAACTCGATGAAATAAGGCCTATAAGTATAGAGACAAACGTTCTTCCAAGAGCACACGGAAGCTGTCTGTTTACAAGAGGACAGACCCAGGCTTTGGCTGTTGCAACCAGAGGCGGTGATATGGATGCCCAGGTTTACGGAAATTTGACAGATAAAGAAGAAAAGCTTGAAAGATTTATGCTTCATTATAATTTTCCGGCTTTTTCAGTAGGTGAAGCGGAAAGATTGGGACCTCCGAGCAGAAGGGAACTGGGTCATGGAAATTTGGCAAAAAGGGCAATTGAGCCGCTCTTAGACCCGGAATTTGATGAAACAGTAAGGGTTGTAAGTGAAATACTTGAAAGTAACGGAAGTAGCTCAATGGCTACGATCTGTGCAGGTTCTTTGGCATTAAAAGCCGCAAAAGTCCCTTTACTTAAAATGGCGGCGGGAATTGCAATGGGTCTTATAAGTGAAGGTGATAAATATGCGGTACTTACTGATATTATGGGGCTTGAAGATCATGACGGAGATATGGATTTTAAAGTCGGAGGAACTTATGAAGGAATAACCGCTATGCAGATGGATATAAAATTAGGGGGAATTTCTCTTGATGTTTTAAAAGAGGCCCTTTATCAGGCTAGGGACGCAAGATGTTATATACTCGAACTTATGGAAAAAGCCGCAAAAGAGATTAAATATAACGAAGCTGTGCTTCCAAAAGCTATTAGTTTTAAAGTCGAACCGGATAAAATTATAGATATTATAGGTACTGCGGGTAAAACCGTAAAAGATATCATTTCTAAATTCGGAGTAACAATAGATTTGGATAGAGTCAGCGGAAAAGTGAAAATTTTCGGTGAAAGTCATGAGCAGCTTCAGGCAACAAAAGATTATATATTAAATGTGATTTGTAAAGATGACAAACCGAAAATTCCTGATTTTAAAACAGGTGAAATAATAGAAGGAAAAGTAAGTAAAATCGTAGATTTCGGTCTTTTTGTAGAATTGGTACCAGGTGTTGAGGGGCTTTTGCATAAATCAAAACTCAACGGAAAAAATCCGGAAGATTTCAATGTTGGGGATAAAATAAAAGTAAAAGTGCTTTCTCAAAGCGGATTTAAAATAGAGCTTGCTTTAGTGGAGGAGTGATGTTTGAAAAATATCCTTTTGAAAAATTAAATGAATTGTTAAAAGATGTGCCTCATCCAAAGGAGGTGTTTTCTTTGACAATAGGAGAGCCGCAGTTTGAAACACCTGAGTTTATTGAAAAAAGTTTATGTAAAAATGTTAAATATTTAAATAAATATGCCAAAACCGCCGGGGAGGAAATTTTAAAAAAATCCCAAAGAGATTTTATAAAAAGAAGATTTAATGTAGAACTTCGAAAAGATGAACTGATTCCTACATTCGGGACACGGGAAGTTTTATTTAATTTTCCGCTTTTTTTAAAGCCTCGAAAAATGGCTTTTCCGAATCCTTTTTATCAAATTTATGAAGGGGCTGCCGTTGCAGCCGGGAGTAAAATTAACTATTTAGAGCTCAGCGAAAAAAATAATTTTAAACCATGTCTCTCCCAGCTTGAAGGAGATGAAGATTTTATTATTTTAAATTCTCCTAATAATCCTACTTCAAGTGTTATGAATTTGGACGAATTATGTGAATGGGTGGAATATGCCCTAAAAAAAGATGTTGTGATATTGAATGATGAATGTTACAGCGAGCTTTATACAAAAAATCCACCACCTTCAATTCTTGAGGCAAGTATGAAAGTGGGAAACAGAAATTTTAAAAATGTACTCGCCATTAATTCCATTTCAAAAAGAAGTTCAGCCCCCGGGCTTAGAAGCGGGTTTATTGCGGGAGACAGAGAAATATTAAAAAAATATCTGCTTTTTAGGACTTATACAGGTTGCGCCATTCCTCTGCCTTTGCAATATGCGGCAAAAGCGGCATGGGAGGATGAAGAATATCCGGAAATTTTCAGAAAAAAATATATTGAAAATTTTGAAGTGGCCAAAGAAATTTTAGGGGTGGATATCCCGGAAGCCACTTTTTATATATGGCTAAAAGTAGACGATGATATAAAATTCACTGTTGAAGCATATAAAAGAGGTGTAAAAGTATTGCCCGGCAGGTTTATGGGAAGAAATAGCGCAGGAGAGTGTTATGTCAGAATAGCTCTTGTTTATGATATGGAAAAAATAAAAACGGCACTCAATATTTTAAAGGAAATTTTATGAGTTTGGTAGAAAAATATAAAAAATTGGATGAATTAGTTAGAAAAAACAGAGAAGATGAGATAGATGAAACATTTAAAAAAATTTTAAAAGAAACTTTTGAAATAATTAATAAAAAAATAGAAGAGCAAAAAACTCTTGATGTTAAAAATCCGGAAGAGAAAATGGCAATCAGGGCGATGATGGAATATATGCTTGAACTTTGGGATGAAGGTGCTGTTAGCGAAGCTAAACAGGTTGGTTATGATATGGTATATTTAATTGAAGATGCTAAACTAAAAGAGATGTTTTCTATGTTTGTAATTGGAATGTTGGCCGGATTTGGTTTAGATAAATTTTTTGAAAAATATGTAGATTTAAGTGAAATTTACGAAGATTATTTTTTTACAGGGTTTAACGATGAAATAGATGATCTTGTTATTAAATATAAAAATCAGTTTGTAAAAGAGTTTCAAGAGTGAGAATACATTTTATCGGTATAGGAGGAATAGGTTTAAGCGCTTTGGCAAGATTTTTAAGCGCAAAAGGCTATAAAATTAGCGGAAGCGACATACATGCCACTCCGTTGACAGAAAAACTAAAGAGTTTAGGTGTAAAAGTTTATATTCCACAAAAAGAAGAAAACATAACCGATGATATCGATTTAATCGTTTTTACCGCTGTTGCAAAAGAAAATAATCCTGAAAGGGTAGCCGCTAAGAAAAAAGGTATAAAAACTCTAAGCAGAAGGGAATTTTTGCCTTTTGTTTTAAATAATAAAAAGGTAATTTCAGTCTGCGGTGCCCACGGTAAGAGCACAACAACTTCTATTTTAGCTTCTGTTTTAAAAGATGCCGATGCCCTGATAGGGGCTGAAAGTAAAGATTTTAATTCCAATGCCAGATTTAGTAATAACGATTTAATGGTGTTTGAAGCGGATGAAAGCGACGGCAGTTTTATAGATTCAAATCCATTTGTTGCAGTTGTTACAAATACCGAACCTGAACATATGGAATTTTATAATCATGATTTAAAACTTTTTTATTCCCATTATGAAAAATTTTTAAAGAGTGCAAAAATCAGGGTTGTAAACGGGAATGATGAATTTATAAAAAGTCTTGATTTGCCTATGAAAAAAGTTTATTTAACTGATGCTAAAAACATACGATATGAATTAAGAGACAATCAGCCAAAAACTATTTTCGAATATAAGACTCGCGAATTTGAAGTTTACGGATTTGGTGAACATTTGATATTAGATGCTCTCCTTGCAATTGAAGCTGCAAATGAATTTATTTCAATGGAAGAAATTGCTGAAAATATTAAAAATTATAAAGGCATTAAAAAAAGATTTGATATTTTACAAAAAGAGGATAATTTTATATTAATAGACGATTACGGGCATCATCCAACAGAAATAAAAGCAACCATTCATTCGGCACTTTTGTATGCAAAATTAAACGGAATAGATAAAATAACGGCCATCTGGCAACCGCACAAATATTCAAGGACGGTTGATAATCTGCAAGGCTTTGTAAACTGTTTTGAAGGGGTGGATGAACTTGTAATTTTACCGGTATGGTCAGCTGGAGAAGAGAAAGTGAAAATTGATTTTAAAAAGCATTTTGAAAGATATAATCCGATTTTTGCAGATAAAATAAAAACCGATAGAAAAAATATTATGTTAATAAAAGATAATAAAATTATTAAAGAAATAAATAATGGTTTAGTAATAGGCTTCGGAGCGGGGGATATTACTTATCAATTGAGAGGTTTATAATTTTGACATTTTCTTTTTTTAGTTTTATAATAAAAAAAAGGATTTGTTATGTTGGAAAATACAATAAACAAATTTATTAAAGAATTCAATAAATATATGCCTGAAAAAATTTATGTGCAATTCCCAGATAAAAAAATGGGGGATGGAAAATTAGGGGTTGTTTTGAAAGATTATAAAACAGCAAAAAGAATTTTGATGGATCCAGAGATGGGTTTTGCTGAAGAATATGTAAATGGAAACATAAATATAAACGGTTCTCTTGAAAAATTGTTAATCGGGGGTCTTACATATGTTAATTTAATGGATAAAGAAAAAAAACAGATAGATTTTACGAAATTCTTTTTTAATTTTTTGGGTATGCTGAAAAAAATTGAGGAAAAAGAGGTTCAATATCATTACGATTTAGGTAATGATTTTTATAAATCATGGTTGGATAAATCTATGACTTATTCATGTGCTTTTTTTACAAAAAAAGATATGAGTTTAGAAGAAGCCCAGGAAGAAAAAAGAAATATTATTTATGAAAAATTAAGATTAAAAAATGCAAAAAATTTTTTGGATATTGGATGCGGATGGGGTTCAGTTATAATTAATGCTGCAAAAAAATATAATATACCTTGTGTCGGAATTACACTTTCAAAAAACCAGTATGAATATGTCAAAGAAAAAATAAAAGATGAAAATTTAAATAATTTAGTAGAGGTTTATTTAATGCATTATGAAGATTTACCTAAATTAAATAAAAAATTTGACAGAATCGTATCAATAGGTATGTTTGAACATGTCGGTAAAGAAAGATATAAAAAATTTTTTTCAGTTGTTAATAATATTCTTGAAAAAAAAGGCCTCTTTTTGCTTCATACAATAGGCAAACAACATCCCGCACCTACAAGTAAATGGATTAGAAAATATATTTTTCCCGGGGGTCATTTGCCTTGCGTTAGTGAAATATTTGATTCTTCAAAAGAGAGTGATTTATATTTTATGGATATGGATGATTGGAGATTGCATTATTATAAAACATTAATTGAATGGAGAAAGAGGTTTTGCAATATTAAAGATACTGTTATTAAGAAATTTGATGAAAAATTTTACAGAATGTGGAATTTATATCTAATTTCATCTGCGGTTTCTTTTTATATAGGGGAACAGCATTTATATCAAATTTTGTATTCAAATGGGGTAAATAATAATTATCCTATAATAAAAAGAACATTTATTGAAGAAAGTTTAATCTGATAGATTTTTCTCAATATATTTTTTAACATTTTCTAAAATCCCCAAATCTTTTGTTTCGTCAAAATAGTTAAATTTTTCACCGCTTTGTTTTTTGCCGTCGAGCAGATCTCCGGCTTTTCTGAATTTCAGATCAAGTTCTGCAATTTTAAAACCGTCAAGCGTTTTTGAAAATTCAATAAGCCTATTGTTGTTTTTATTATTTGTATATAAAAAGCAGTATCCTTTCTGTCCATATCTTCCGACTCTTCCCCTTAGCTGATGCAGTGTTGCGAGTCCGAGCCTTTCGGCTCCGACTATTACAATAGTGGTTAAACGGGGCAAAGAAATTCCAACTTCAATTACGGTTGTTGTTATTAAAATATTTCCTTTTTCCCTGAATTCGACTAAAATATCTTCTTTGTTTTTGTCTTTTCCGTGTGTTATATAGACTCCGCCAAAATATTTAAGCCAGAAATCTTTTCCTTCTTCTATGCTTTGATAATTAAAATTTTGCGATTCTTCTACAAGAGGATAAACAATTACCACCTGATTGCCTAAGCTTATCTCTTTTTGAATATGGGTTATTAAATCCTTAAAATCACTTTTATCTATTATTTTTGTATCAATGTCTTTTTTAAAAGGAAGTTCTTTTATCAAACTTACATTTACAAAACTGCTCATAATAAGAGCCTGTGTTCTTGGGATGGGGGTGGCGCTGAATTGAAAAAAGTGAGGTAAGACTTTTCCACTTGAAGTTAGTTTTTCAAGCTTTGCTCTCTGATTGGTTCCGAATCTGTGCTGTTCGTCAACCATTACAGCGTTTAATTTTGGTAAATCCTGATATAAAAGAGCATGCGTGCCTATTAATAAATCTGCGTTTTTTAAATCATATTCAGTGAATTTACTTTTTTGCGTAACCAATACCACTTTAAATAATTTTCCATTTTCCATTGTCCATTTTCCATTTAAGTATTTATCCGCTTCTTCGTAAATCTGATTGGCAAGTATTGATGTAGGAGCCATAATTGCGCTTTTTTTAGCCATAAATGCAGTAGAGAGCATAACGATTGTTTTTCCGCTTCCTACATCGCCAATTATTACCCTTCTTGCCTGAACGGGTTTTGATAAATCGTTTTGTATATCTTTTATAACTTTTAACTGGTCATTGGTAAGTTTGAACGGAAGGGAATCTATAAAAGGCGTCGGCTCTGAAATAATCGGATTTGAAGGAAATATTTTCTTTTTGTTTTGAAGCTTATATAAATATAAAAAAATTTCGCTCCATTTTAGTGCATATTCTATTTTTTTTTCTTCAATATCTTTTAGAGTTGTCGGAAAATGCATTTTTATCAAAGTTTCGGCAATTTCCTGCGGCAGTATTTTTAAATTTTCGAAGCTCAGATGTTTTTTTATTTCATTTTTTATTTTTACAGATGAATATACAGAGGTTATTTCATTTATTCTGCTTATTGGTTTTGGCTGGATTAATTGGTTGTTTCTGATTTCTCCTCTTATATATAGAGTTTTACCTTTTTTAAAAACAGCTTCATGCCATTTTTTAAAAACAAAAAATACTCCCCACATAATCTGATTGATATTTTTTAAAAAAAATTTAATTCTGGTGATTTTAGATGATTTTTGAATATCGAGTATTTCGGCCTCAAATGCCTGGGGTCTGTTTAAAAGATAGGGATATAGATGATTATCTTCCCAATCTTTTGGTTTTATTAATGCGGTTTCAAGTGTTTTTAAATCAGTCATTTGTAAGAATTGAAAAACTTAAATTTTTTATATTTTTATATTTTTTAATAAAATCGTTAATTTCATTTAATTTGGTGTTTTTGATTAAATCAAGTTCTTTTTGATAATAATTTTCAGGTAAATTAAGATATACTTCATTAAATTTTTTAAGAAGTCTCTGACTTAGTGTCTCGTTTCTAAGCGGTTCGCTACCAAGTAAAAATTTTTTTGCGTCGTTTAATTCTTCAGCGGTTATTCCGTTTTGTGTAAAATCGTTAATTATATTTTTTAAAGAATTAATTGCATCCTCAGTATTTTCAAGTTTTGTCTGCATATATCCGCTTAAAATTTTATGGGTCTTTTTGAAAGTGTTAAATGCATATGCCGAATATGCATAACCTTTTTTTACTCTGATTTTTTCCATAATACGGCTTCCAAAGCCCCCGCTTCCCAAAATAAAAGTTGCTATTTTAGCCAAATGAATCTCTTTTTTTTCAATATTGTATTCACTTGCGAAATAGATATAACTTTGTTCTACTTCTTTATTTTCTTTAATGTTTTTTTGAATAGGCTCAAAGAAAGGATATTCTTTTTCTTTTTTTGGAAATAATTTTATAAATTTTTCGTAATCAAATTTTTCTCCTCCGTTGATTATAATTACGTTTTCGCTTAATTCGTTAAAAAAATTTTTTATATCATCTTTAGTGATATTTTCTATATTTTCTCCTATTACGGGAATTGCCAGCGGTGTGTTTTCAAAAATGGCACGATAAAGATTTTTATTTGCAATATAGTCGTTGTTGTTTTTTAAGCTCTCTTTTTTGGCAATAATTTCTCTTTTTGTTTTTTCAAAAGCTTCTTTTGTCAAATTGATATCACTGAACAGCTCTATTAACGAATCGAGGGCTTTTTTTCTTTTATTGTTTAAACATTTAACGGAAACGGTGAAATATTCATGGTTTATTCCGAAATTCAGATTAATGGCGTTTTCATCCAAAAAGGAAAAAAATTTTTCTTTTTTTTTGCTGGTGCCTCTGTTTAATATCTCTTTGGCAAAATTGGCTACTCCGTCTTTAAAAAATATGCTTCCCGAGTTTAAAAAAACTATTTGTAAAAAACTTCTTCCTATGCAATCTTTTTCAAAAATTATCATTGATACCTCCGTTTTAATGTGGAATTTTTAATAAAATTCTTGCAGAATTGTTTAAAATAAAAGCTTTTTTTAAAGCTTCTTTTATATCTCTGCTTATTATAATCACGCTTTTTGCTTTTATAATTGCAATTTCTTCTTTTTCAAGAATGGCTAATAATTTTTTTATATTTGTTTCTGTCATTAAATCTTCGATAATGGTTATATTTTTAAAATATTTTTTTCCGTATGTGTCTATGGGCTGGAATTTTTCGTGGATTATAGAATAAGCAATGGTATTTGGCATATAAAGATTCAATGCAGTTTTTGCAAAAGAGATATTTTTGTAAATTTTTGCATGAAGAGGGGCATCTTCGTTTGCTTCTTTGTATGCGAGTGTTTTGTTTGCAATATTTACAGATATATAAAAATTTTCTTCTAAAATGCAGCTGTTTTTTTTATTTATAAGCATGGTGTCGTTGCCTGTTTTTAAAGAAATGCTACCAAAACCTGTATTTAAGATATTTTTTTCTTGCAAAACCCTGGCGGTTAATTTATAATCATCTAAAAACAGTTTTTCAAGCAAATATTACCTTTTTTGCCAAATTATATCAAAAATTTAGTATAATTTTTAAAAAAAAGGTTATTATGCAAATTCCTCATATACCGGTTCTTTTAAATGAAGTAATAAAACTTTTTTCTCCAATGAAAGAAGGTTATTTTGTTGACTGCACATTAGGTTTTGGCGGTCATAGCGTTGCGATACTTAAAAATTTTCCGAATATTAAACTAATTGGAATAGATCAGGACACGGATGCACTTAATTTTGCAAAGAAAAGACTTTTTCCTTTTAAAGACAGAATCCAATTTATCAACAAAAGGGCCAGTGTTGCTTTAAAAGATTTGAAAGATTTGGAAATTGCAGGTATTTTGGCGGATATAGGGGTCAGTTCTTTTCAGCTTGACAATCCCGAGAGGGGATTTAATTTCGAAAGTGAAATTTTGGATATGAGAATGAATAAAAATCAGGATTTAAGTGCATATGAGGTAATTAATTATTATTCAAGAGAGGAAATTGAAAGAATTTTAAAAGAATTTGCCGAAGAGAGAAGGTATAAAAAAATTGCAAAAGCCATAATTTCCAACCGTGTTATTAATTCAAACCGTGAATTTGCCGATATTTTAGGTAAAATCGGTATAAAAGATAAAAAAAGTCTGGCAAGAATATTTCAGGCCGTCCGCATTGAAGTAAACAATGAACTGGGTGAGCTTGAAAATCTGCTTGAAAATGCAAAGAATATTGCAAAACCAGGCACAATTTTAGGTATAATAACCTTTCATTCACTCGAAGACAGAATAGTAAAAAACAAATTTAAAGAGTGGGCGAAAAACTGTATATGCCCTCCCGAAGCTATCAGATGTGAATGCGGCGGCAATCATGCGTTGGGTAAAATTATTACTAAAAAGCCTGTAACTGCTACAAATGATGAAATAAAGACAAATCCAAGAAGCAGAAGTGCAAAACTTAGGGGGTTTTTATTTAAGGAGAAATAATGAATGAAAAAGAACTTTTAATTGAAGAGGTCTCAAAAGTAATTGAAGAAGAGTCGTTATCCATATCAATTATTAAAAATGTTGTATTTGTAATATTTTTTTCATTGGCTGTCTTATTTCCTAAAATATATATTTCAAATCATATTTACATATATTCTTTGCATTTAAATAAATTGTTAAACGAATATTATTCCCTAAAGGCAGAGCAGTCCATACTTTCATCCAAAATAGAAAAAATAAAATTTAAAAACAGACTTCAAAAACTTTCTTTTTAATTCATTTTTTATTTATCTATGATAAAATACCCATAAAAAAGAGGTTTAATGAAAAAATTTATAGGATTTTTTATAAAAAATGCCGCTTTTACCCATACACTGTTTTTTATAATTATAATTACGGCTTTTCTCTCTTACAAACATGTTCCAAAAGAATTGTTTCCGCCATCCGAACTTGATAAAATATTAATTACCGGAGGTTACCCAGGGGCATCTCCGGAAACTCTTAATAAAATGGCCGTGGATGAAATTGAAGATAAAATAAAATCTTTTTCAGAAGTCGATTCCATTGAAAGTGTTATAACTAACGGAAATTTTGTAATTACGGCCGATTTAAAAGAAGGCGTAAATAAAAATGAATTATTAAGCGAATTTCAAAGTGTTGTTTCCAATCTCAAAAAAGATTTGCCAAGCGATATGGATACGCCTTCTGTCAGCATAGCAAAAAAAGCTTTCCCCTTGATGTTTATTTCTGTTGCAAGTAATAAATTAAACAAAGACCAGCTTTTGGATGTTGCCGATAAAATTAAAAAAAAGCTTTTGAAACTGAAAGATTTAACGAAGGTTGATATAAGGGGAAAAAGCGATAAAAATATTTATATATCTTTTGACTCAAAAAAAATAGAAACACTCGGTATAAATAAATCATTATTGGCAAATGTCATATCTTCCCTTTCGACTATTTTTCCTGCCGGTTATATAGAAGGCAGAAATCATTTTTTTATCACTATGGCAAATGTTAATATTGAAAAATTAAAAAACACTTATATCCAAGTAGGTAATAAAAAAATAAGACTTAAAGATATTGCCGATATTAAAATGGAATATGACACGCCTGATCAGATAGGTAAATATGACGGAATACCGAATATAACAATCGATGTAAGAAAAGGCGAAAACGGCGATTCCATAGCTCTGAGTGAAAAAATAAGAAACATTCTTAAAAATTATCATAAATCCCATCCCGATGTCATATTCGGAATTTCCACAGATACAAGCAAATGGGTCAGAAACAGGTTTAATACGGTTGTAAGCAATATTGTTTTCGGGCTTATTTTAGTTTTTTTTGTAATGTGGATTTTTTTAAATGTAAGAATTTCTTTTATTGTTACACTTGGGATACCCACTTCTTTTGCCATTGCTTTAATAGCACTTTATTATTTTCATTATTCTCTTAATCTTCTTTCAATGCTCGGTATGCTTATAGCACTTGGTATGATTGTGGATGAAGCGATAGTGGTTGGTGAAAATATTTACAGGCATATGGTACAGGGAAAAGATAAAATAAGCGCCGCGATAGACGGGGCGAGTGAAGTTTTTTGGCCCGTTATGGCCTCTTCAACCACTACTATTTTGGCGTTTTTACCTATGCTTTTGATAAAGGGTGAAATAGGTAAATTTATGAAAATTCTGCCTATAATGATTACGGTTTTAATACTTTCTTCTCTTTTTGAAGCTTATGTTTTTTTGCCTCTTCATGCAAAAGAAATACTTAAAGTTACAAAAAATAAAAAAGAAATTTTATGGGAAAAATTTTCATCGGTTTATAAGAAAATGTTGAGCTGTTTTTTCAAATTCAGATATATAACATTAATGTTTTTTTTACTTGTAATCCCTTTTTTAACTTTTGAAGGCTTTAAACATTCAAAATTTCAGCTGTTTCCTGATTTTGACACGTCTCAGCTTTATGTAAACGGTAAATTTGATAATAATTTTACAATCGAACAGAGTGCCAAAGCGCTCACCCCCGTTGAAAATGTTTTAAAAAAATATTTGGGTGAGAATGTGGAAGGCTTTACCACCGCAGTGGGAATGCAGATGAATAATAAAGGTGAGGCAAATAGGGGGGAAAATTATTTTCAGATATTTGTGGATTTAAAAGACAGGGTGCCTCATGATTTTTACAATAAATATATTGCCCCTCTTTTTGAACCTGTAAAAGTTACTGGGGAAACAAGAGAGCTAAGTGCCAAGGCTCTGGCATTTAAAATAAAAAAAGATTTATCAAAGTTAAAAATAAAAGGGCTGAAAGAATTAAATGTAATAGTCCCTCAGGCCGGAATTGTAAAAAGCGATATTGTAATTTCTCTCGGCGGGAATAATAAAAAAGTAGTAAAAGCCATTAAATTGCTGGAAAATGAAATGAAAAAAATAAAAGGGGTATATAATATTTATGACGATGCGCAGATGGGTGCAAGCGAGATTAAAATAAATCTAAATGAATATGGTGAAAAATTAGGATTTAACGAAAGAAATATTTTTTCTCAGATCAGACCTTTTTTTGCAAAAGTCGAGTATGACAAAACATTTAATAAAGACGGAATTGTGAGGCTAAAATTTTATGATATGAATAAAGATTCTTTAGCGTTTCTTGAAAATTTCAGAGTAAATATTCCAAATACGGATAAATATATTCAATTGAATAAAATCGCCGATTTCAATATAATAAAAAATTTCAAAAAAATCCATAAATATGACGGTATTCCTGCCAAAACGGTATATGCAACGCTTAATAAAAAAATAATAACGGTTAAAGATTTTTATAAAAAAACAAATCCTCTTTTAAATAAATTTAATAAGCAGGGATTAACAGTATTAATAGGAGGGGCTGCAAAAAAAAGCAGGGAATTTATGCAAAATATTAAAGAATCACTGGTTGTGGCTTTACTTTTAATATTTTTAATTTTGGTTTTGATGTTTAATTCTCTGTTTTTACCGTTTGTGATTATTTCCGTTATTCCTCTTTCATTTCTGGGGGTGGTGTTCGGAAACATGATAATGGATATGAATCTTACAATGCTTGGAATGATAGGCATAGTCGGACTTTCAGGGGTGGTTGTAAATGACGGGATTGTAATGATAGATTTTATTAAAAATGCAAAAAGTCTTGAAGATATTTTAATATTGGCATCTTTCAGGTTAAGACCGATTCTGCTTACAAGTCTTACAACGTTTTTTGGTCTTGCTACACTTATGTTTTTTCCTTACGGACAAGCCCAAATACTTCAGCCTTTGGCAATTGCCCTGGGCTTTGGTATTATGTGGGGAACCGTATTGAATTTATTTTATCTGCCGGTATTTTATTATGTTTTAAGAAAAAGAAAATTAAAGGAGTGATTTGAATATTTTTATTAAAACTTTTGGATGCAGAAGCAATATATATGATTCGGAGCTTATGAAAAATATTTTGAAAAAAAGTCATGTAATCGTTGATAATGAAGAAAAAGCCGATTTAATAATAATAAATTCCTGCACAGTTACCAATTTTGCCGACAGGGACGTAAGAAGTTATATTAACAAATGGCAAAATAAAAAAATTGTTTTTACAGGATGCGGAGCTTATACCCAGGGTGAAAAATTATTTAAAGAAAAAAAAATAAATGCTGTTTTGGGGCATAAATATAAAGAAGAAATTGATAAATATTTAAATTTTGAAGGTATTGAATTAGGGGACTTTGATTTTGTAAATAAAAAAATAATTACTGACATTTCAACTACAAAAGCTTTTGTAAAGATTCAGGAGGGATGCGATTTTGAATGTGCTTACTGTATTTTGCCCAAAGTCAGGGGGCATTCAAGAAGTTTGGATGAAAAAACAGTAATAGAACAGATTAAGTATTTATCACAAACAGGAATAAACGAAATTGTTTTAACCGGAATAAATATGGGAAGTTACGGAAAAGATACCGGTTCTTCTTTAGCTAAACTTATAAAAAAAATTTTAAAAATAGGACGGATTAAAAGAATTAGGATTGGCTCTCTTGAACCGACTCAAATAGATGAGGAATTAATTGAGATAGCCAGTGATTCGATACTTGAAAAGCATTTTCATATAGCCCTGCAGCATACAAGTGACACAATGCTCAGAATTATGAAAAGAAGAAACAGAGTTTCCAATACACTGCCTCTTTTTGAAAAATTAGCCGCTTACGGTTTTGCACTTGGAACTGATATTATAGTGGGTCATCCGGGTGAAAGTGAAAAAATATGGGAAGAAGCGTTTAATAATTTTAAAAAATATCCGTTGACCCATATCCATGTTTTCAGATTTACTCCAAGAGATGGTACAATAAGTGCAGCAATGAAACAGCAGATAAGAGGTGATATAACCAAAAAAAGAGCCAAAATTCTGCATGATTTTGTTCAGAAAACAAATTATAATTTCAGAAAAAGAAAAAATGAACTTTTTGTCCACATAGAAGATGAAAAAAACGGCTTTTATCAAGGATTTGATGAATATTATAATAAAATGCTAATAAAAAGTGATAAATTTTTAAAAGGAGAATGGGTGAGGGTAAAAGATTATGAGGTTAAGGAAGTTAATTATGCAAAAATCTAAAAAAAATCAGATAATTGTTTCTATTCTTTTTGGCGTTTTATTTGCCCTTGTGGTAGCTTATATGTTTAAAGGAAATTATGAAGAGTTATTAACCCAGATTGTAGCTGTGGTTATTGTGCTTGCTTTTTTTATTCTGTTTATTTTGCTTTTAAAAAAATCTATTCCCCAGCAAAATCCCCAGCAGGTTCAGGTTGAAATGAATACGGGAATAGAAAAAGATTTTGTAATAAAACCTACTATTTCCAATGTTACTTTTAAAGATGTTGCAGGTATAAGCGAAGTTAAAGAAGAGCTTGTTGAGATTGTAGATTTTTTAAAAAATCCTGAAAAATATAAATCTTTTGGAATAAATCTCCCAAAAGGTGTTTTACTGGTGGGCCCTCCGGGTGTGGGTAAGACATTGATAGCCAAGGCCCTTGCCGGGGAAGCGGGTGTTCCGTTTTTTTATCAAAGCGGAAGCGGTTTTGTTCAAATGTATGTGGGTGTTGGTGCAAAAAGAGTAAGAGATTTATTTTCTCGTGCAAAAGCAAATGCGCCAAGTATTATTTTTATCGATGAAATTGACGCTATTGGAAAAGCAAGGGGTACTCTTAGAAATGATGAAAGAGAAGCCACATTGAATCAGCTTTTAACCGAAATGGACGGGTTTGAAGGAAGCGAAGGAGTTATAGTAATAGGTGCAACTAATAAAGTGGAACTACTTGATGAAGCTCTTATGAGACCAGGAAGATTTGACAGGAGGGTTTTTGTGGAGCTTCCGGGGCTTAACGACAGAATGGAAATACTTAAAGTTCATTTAAGAGGCAGACCTTTTAAGGGAAATTTGGAAAATATAGCCAAAATGACGGTGGGATTTTCAGGGGCGGCACTTGCAAGTCTTGTTAATGAAGCAAGTATTTATGCACTTAAAAAAGGTAAAAAATATATAGAAGAAGAAGATTTTTATGCTGTAAAAGATAAAGTCTTAATAGGTAAAAAAAGTGTTGAATTTGAGAGAATTTCGCTTGTAAAAGATGATTTCAAAGAAGAAGACAAGGAAATAATTTCAAAAACGGAGATTATGAATAAAATAATGGTTTATTTAGCCGGGCGTGTGGCTGTGGAAGAGAGGTATAATGAAAAATTTTCAAATGCACATATGGATTTGAAAAAGGCAAAAGAGTTGGCGGTTAAAATGATAAAAGATTATGCAATGGGGGATGATATTGTGGGAGATGAGAGTGAAGTTGCAAAAGTGCTTAAATATTGTGAAGATGAAGTTAAGAATTTATATAAATCCAATGAATTATTAATAGAAAAAGTTTATAATATTTTATTAAAAAATGAAATTATTCATAAAGAAGATGTAATTAAAAACAAAAATGAAATATTTTAACGGTTTTTGTTTAAAAAATGAAAAAAAATTTTTTAAAGATTATTTAGAAGAAAAAGAGTTTATTGTTGCAGGATTCAGCAAAGGTGCTTGTAAGGCTCTTGAATATTCACTTAATTACAGTGAAAGAATAAATAAACTGCAGCTACTCTCCCCAGCATTTTTTGATGTGAGTGAAAAATTTATAGAGTTAAATATAAATGCATTTAAAAAAAGTAAAAATGATTATATTAAAAATTTTTTAACTAAAGCAGGCATTAATCAATGGATAATGGAAAATGGAAAGTGGAAAATTGATTTAGAAGATATTGAAATTGATTATAGTTGCACGGAAAAACAATTGTTAGGACTTTTTACTTTTGATTGGGAAAAAATAAGAAAAGTTAAAAATATAAAAATAGAAGTGTTTTTAGGAGAATATGATAAAATTATTTCTTTAAAAAAAGCTTATAAATTTTTTAAAAATTACAGTGAAGTTTATTTAATAAAAAAATCAAATCATTTTTTAAGGAGTTAAATTGGATACTGAGCCCAAGTCGCATGTTGTTAAAGAGTATTGGGATATAGTCACAGGTTTTATTTCTTTCTTTTTTGCCATTATTTTTCATTTTGAGCATTTAAGTGTTTTAGCAGCTGTTTTTGCCGCAATAGGTATCGGTTCGCTTGCCGTTACAATCTCCGAAATAGCCGAAATTTTGGCTGAAAGGTTTGGAGAACCTTACGGAAGTCTGGTTTTGACGTTTTCAGCCGTGCTGGTAGAAATTTTAATTCTTTTTATGGTTGTGTTGGAAGCAAAAGTTCATCCGGATGTTATGGAAACGGTAAAAAACGGTATTGCCGCCACGGTAATTGTGGATTTGAATGCACTTCTGGGACTTGCAGTTTTTGTAGGGGGGCTTAATTTTAAAGAACAGGTCCATAATGAAGATACATCAGCCAGTTATACAACTGTTCTTTTTGTAGCGGTGGCGATGCTTCTTGTGCCGAGCGCAATTTCTCTTCATTCAACCAAAGAGGCGCTACATAACGCAAGTATAATAATTGCCGTACTTTTGTTTGTTTATTATCTGTTTATATTTAAATTCCAAACAGATACACACGTGCATTTTTTTAAATTTAAAAAACGAAGCAGGGTTAAAAGGTATCAAAAAGAAGAAGATGACGAAAATTATTTTTTTGATAAAAAAAGTTCTTTGTTTAATATTGTTTTTTTACTTTTTTTATTGGTTTTAATTGGATTTTTGTCTGAAATTTTTGCAAACGAAGGCGTGAGGGTATTTAAAAATATGGGCTTAACGGCAGGATTTGTGGGTATTTTAATTGCTTTTGTAACAGCGGCTCCCGAACTTTTCACCGCAATTAGGGCGGCAAAAAACGATGAAATGCAAAGGGTTGTAAATATTGCGATGGGAGCAAGCACCGTTTCTATACTTTTAACCGTTCCAATACTTATTTTTTTATCTTTGATTTTCGGGATAAAATTTACTTTGGATTTTACCCCTTTGCAGGTTGGAGCGTTAATGATTACGATTTTACTTGTATGGAAAACAACCGAAAACGGTGAAACAAATTATTTAGAAGGGCTATCTCACCTTATGCTGTTTCTAAGTTACGCAATTATGGCTATTTTTTATTAATTTTTTAAACTTCTTTTCTTTTTTGTGCTAAAATTAATTGTAAAAACTAAAAAGGAGAATATATGAACAGAAGAAAATTTTTAAAAGCTACCGGTGTAGGTGTAGCTGCAAGTGCTGCATTTACAACCAATTTGTATGCAAAAAGTGTAACAAGACTTAAAGTTTGTCTTTCATGGCCAAAAACACTTCCTATTATGGGTGAGGGTGCTTTATGGTTTGCAAAAAGAGTGGATGAGTTAAGCGGTGGAAGTTTAAAAATTCATATATATGGAGCAAATGAATTAGTTCCAGCTCTTGGTGTATTTGATGCCTGTTCCAAAGGTTTGATTGACGGCTTTCATTCAGGCCCTTATTACTGGAAGGGTAAAAATATGGCGTTTGCTTTGTTTAGTTCTTTTCCTTTTGGAATGGTTGCCGATGAACTTGAACCTTGGTTTGATTTTGCAGGAGGAATGGATTTATGGAGAGAATTATATGCAAAATATAATTTAATGCCTTTCAAAGGCGGAAATACTGGAAATCAAATGGGTGGATGGTTTAGAAAACCAATTAAAAGCTTAGCCGATATGAAAGGCCTTAAAATGAGAATTCCTGGTCTTGGCGGAGAAGTAATGGCAAGACTTGGAGTCAAACCTGTAAATATTCCTGGAGGTGAAATTTATACCGCACTTGAAAGAGGTGTTATTGATGCGACAGAATGGGTGGGGCCAAGCCTTGATACAATTATGGGATTCCAAAAAGTTGCAAAATATTACTATTCAGGATGGCATGAGCCAGGAAGTATTCTTGAAATGACATTTAATAAGAAAAAATATGATAAACTTCCAAAAGAACATCAGGCAATTATTGAGGCTGCAACAAGAGAAATGCATGCAAGAATTTTTTCCGAGTTTCAATATCAAAATGCTCTTAAGCTTCAGGATATTCTCAGCGGAAAATATGATGTTAAACTAGGTAATTTCCCTGATGATGTTAATGAAGCAGCAAAAAAAGCTATTATTGAAATTCTTAACGAATATTCCAATAAATCCAAAGATTTTGCAAAAGTTTATGAAAACGTTAAATCATTCTTCCCTAAAATTAGAAAATGGACAGATACACTTCCAAAATGGTATCTTGATATGAGAGACAAAGGAACAATAGTAGATTAAACAAAATCTTTAACTACTTCGCTGCAGAGGGCAAATCCAAATGCCCCTGTAATACCTACAAAACTTCCCATCTCACAGTTTATCGGCTTTTCAGTTGAGTAAACAACTTTAAAATCTCCTTTAAATTTTCTTTTTTTAAAAAATCTCTTACTTTTTTAGCAAATGGGTCAGTGTTTGTTTTCCATATATTTTCTATTCTTATTTTTGTAGGGTCTATTCTTTTTGCCGCTCCCATTGAAGAGATAATTTTGGGGTATGCTTTTTTTATAAGGGAAATTTTTGCTTTTAAATCATCAATTGCATCAATAACCGTGTCATATTCATTTAAATCCAGTTCTTTGATATTTTCCGGGGTCAGTTTTAAATCAATTGTTCTAATTCCGGGATATAATCTTTTTAAAACTTCAACTTTTTTTCTTCCTACAAACTCGCTTCCGATTTGTCTGTTTTGATTTGTAATATCAAATATGTCATAATCAACAACGGTTATATTTTTTACACCGGAGCGGTAGAGGCACTCAAGCGCATACCCTCCCACACCCCCGGCTCCGCAAATTAATATATTTAAATTTTGAAGTTTGTGAAATTTTGAAAAAAGTTTTTTGCATCTGTCAAATTTCATTTAACTCCTTTAATTTTCGCGTTAAATTTAAAATATTTATATATTTTTTTGAAAATTCTATTTTACCGCAGTTATTTATAATTTTTTTAAATTTCTCAATAAATAAAGGTTCTTTTGCAATCACTCCGATTAATGAATCTATCTGGGTAAAAGGGTATAAATCAGATATTTCCCGGGTTAATTCCTCAATCTCTTTTTTTTTATAATTTTGATAATTTAATATTTTATCTCTAAAAAATTTTGGATAATTTATATTATTGTATATTAAATCAACAACTGGATATATTTCGCTGATAGAAGGAATTATTAAATGAATTGCAAAAACACCGCAGCATTTATAGACTTTGAAATATTCTTCTTTTTGAAATACGTCATAATGTTTAAAATTCCATTTTTCCTTTTTAAAAAGCGGCTTTTTTAAAAAATTTTTATGTACATTGCCGCTTAAATCTATAAAATGGTTAATTAAATTAAATCTATCTCTAACCTCTTCAATTGAATCAATAAGTTTTCCAAATCTGTTTAGTCCTGTCTGAAGAAGTTCATTATAAGCTTTTTGTATAGCTATTTCTTGGTCTAAATCACATCCAAAAGCTAAAATAATATTATCGTCTTTAATATAGCTTGCGGCCATTACGGGATATTTTCCCTCAAGAGAGGCATCGTATATCTGAATGTTTTTTGAATTAAAAGGATGGTCTATTTTTGGCAGGGGCAGGGCATATTTTATAACTTCGAATTTTACAAATCTTTCTATTATTTCCGCCTTGGCGTTTTTATAAGCCTTAATAATATCAAAATGTGCCGCCATTCCGTTGCTTGCATATAAATTTTGAAGCAGGTTAACTGGAAAATATATTTTTTCTTTGGTAGAGCGTTTTATAAAAGGTATTGAAAGTATTTCAAATGAATCAGAGTTAAAATCAATTAATTCCTCTTTTTGAAGGGTGTCTATTTTATAAAATTTATTGAGTTCGTTATTTAAAAAATTTCCTTCTTTCATATCAGGATATAAACCGTTAATATAATATTCTTCAAAAAAATTTCTGGTTATTAGCCGCTCAGCCATTTCACCCTGTGCACTAAGCAGGGCGTTCTCTGATGTTTCTCCTTTGCCAAAAGAAGTAAAAGGTATGTTTTTAAGTTTTAATTCGCATGTAAAAACATTGTTTATTTCTTTAAATTCATAATAATATTCTAAATTTAACTCTTCAAAAAAATTGTTGTAACCACTCACCACTCACCACTCACTACTCACTATTTTTCACTGTTTTTTAATTTTTCTAATAATTGATAATCGGTAACATCCAATGTAATGGGAGTTATTGAAACATAGCCGTTTTTTACAGCCCAAAAATCGCTTCCTTTTTCTTCTTTAAATTTTAAGGGATGAAGACCGAGCCAGTAATATTCTTCGCCTCTGGGATTAAGATATTTGTGCGCATCGTTTCCGTAAATTCTGTATGCAAGTTTTGTAAACCGGTATCCTTTTATTTCTTTTGTATTCGGTATGTTTATATTTAACAGTTTTCTGTGGGGAAGCTGGATTTTATTTTCTAAAACCATTAAGGCTATATCTTTTGCTATTTTTTTTGCTTTTTTCCAGTCAATTTCACTGGGGGGATTATCGAAACTCTTTAAAACCTGAGATATGGCAATGGATTTTATTCCGTGAATTGCCCCTTCGGTTGCTCCTCCAACAGTTCCTGAATAATTTACATCTTCGCCCATATTTGCTCCGTGATTTATTCCGGAAACAATTAAATCTGGTTTTTTGTCTTTAAAAAATTCGTTAATTGCCAGATAAACACAGTCGTCCGGTGTTCCGTCATCAAGTTTATAAAAATTTTCTTTAACTTTTTTAAACATTAAAGGTTTTGTAATTGTAAGAGATTTTGAGCAGGCGCTTTTTGGGGAAGCAGGTGCTACAACAAGAGGTTTTCCTATTTCGCTCATGGCTTCATATAAAACTTCAAGCCCCTTTGCTTCAAAAGAATCGTCATTTGTAATAAGTATTTTTGGCATCTGTGTCCTTTGGTATAATTTTATAAAAAGGCCGGTTATGAAATATATAAGAAATGATATTAATATCAGGATTTTATCAAATTTTGAGATGCCTTTTGGTGAAATTGAAAAAGATTTTAAAAAATTCAAAAAAAAACTTCAAGATTATGACATAGGAGTTTGGAGTAAAAATATTATGTTAAATAGTTTTAATGATATTGATATTTTTAATAATATTGGTGAAAAATTAGGGTGGGTTGATATAGTGCTGAATTATCTAAATTCATTGAACGGATTTTTAAGAGAGCAAATTGGGGTTTGTATAGAAAAAAAGATTCCAAGAATAATTGATAATGATTTGCCTTATTTGATAATTCAGAGAAAAATAAAATCGGATTTTGATGAAAATTATTTTATTGCTTTTGATAAAAAAGTTTATTTTCCCGGTATTTCAAAAAATTTTGATTTAAAATTTAGTATAATTAAGCTGGTTGAGTGGTCTAAAAGAAGCAATAAATTTTTGATAAAATTTCAAAATTAAACTGAAAGGATGAATATGGCAAAATTAGTTCTTGTTAGACACGGAAAAAGCGAATGGAATAAACAAAACCGTTTTACCGGCTGGGTGGATGTGGATTTGGCTCCGGAAGGTATTCAGGAAGCCAAAAAAGCGGGGCAGATATTAAAAGACGCAGGATTTACTTTTGATATATGTTTCTCATCTTTTTTAAAAAGAGCAATTAAAACAGGAATTATTATTTTAGAAGAACTCGATTTATTGTGGATTGACCACTTGAAAGACTGGAGATTTAACGAAAGATTTTACGGTGCCCTTACAGGACTTAATAAAGACGAGGTTAAAAAAGAGCTTGGAGAAGAAAAATTTTTGCTTTACAGAAGAAGCTATGATGTTCCTCCTCCGCCTTTAAGTGAAGATGACCCGAGACATCCGAGATTTGATCCGAAATATAAAAATTTTCCTGTTGAATTAATTCCAAGTACAGAATGTTTAAAAGATAATCAGATACGCTCAATGGCGGCTTTTCATGAAAGAGTTGCACCGCTTTTAGTTGAAGGTAAAGATGTGTTGATTACAGCTCACGGAAATACAATAAGAGGGATGGTTAAAGAATTTGACAACATAAGCGATAAGGATATTCCAAAATTTGAAATAGCTACAGGAGTACCGAGAGTTTATGAATTTGATGAGGAGCTTCATATTAAAAAAGTTTATAATTTAGATTAATTTATAAAGAAGTTTACTAAAACTGTTGGCAAAATTTTGAATATCTTTTTTACAAAAAGGCTTTGGGCCTTTTGTAATTTCTCCGCTCTGTCTAATCTCAGCCATTAAATTTCTTATGCTTAAGAAATTTTGAATAGAATTTTCATCATATATTTCCCCTCTGTGCCCTAAAGCGAGAGCACCTTTTTTAACAATTCTGTCAGCCAGGGGTATATCGGCAGTTATTACTAAATCGTTTTTTTCGCACAGGTTTACTATTTCATCATCCGCTTTGTCTATTCCTTCGTTTACAATAATATATTCGATAAACGAGCTTTTTTCAAAAGAAATTTTTTTATTGGATACCACAATTGTTTTTATTTTGTTTTTATTTACCGCTCTGTAAATTATTGGTTTTATTGCCTTTGGCAGGGCATCCGCATCAATTAAAATTTTCATTTTTTTCTCTTATAAAAAAATAGCTGCCAAAAAGAGCGGAAAATGTATTTATACTTACAAGCATATAAATAATCACTATCTGGTAGCTTACCGCTTTTAGAGGGGATGCACCGGCTAAAAGCATTCCTGTGGTAATACCGGGAATTGCAACAACACCTATGGTTTGAAGCATATTGTTAACAGGTATCAAAGCCGCTTTTATAGCTTCTTTTTGCATTATTTTGTAAGCTGATTTTAAATTTGCACCGATGGCAAAAAATCTCTCAATTAATTCTTTTTGCAAAAACAGTTCTCTTTTTAATCTTTCTATGGTTAACGTGTAGGTATTCAGAGAATTGCCTATAATCATTCCTGCAACAGGTATAAATTCATATGGTTTAAGAGAAATTATTTTTAAAATTATCATTATACTTAGAATTATTACAGCAGACATACTAATGGAATAAAAAGCCCATAAGAATAAAAATTTAGTTCTCTTTTTTGCTATGAAAGAAGCGTAAATGAGCATAAACAACACAATAGGTATATACCAAAGAGGATTTTTAATTTTAAATAAAAACCCCAAAATGAATCCCAAAACACTCAGTTGCAGCAGGGCTCTTAGAGAATTGATAAAAAGTTCTTTTTCAATACCGATTTTGTTTTTGTATGAAATAAACAAAGGTATAAGCACTAAAATAAAACTTAAAGCCACTATATTGAATTTCAACTGTTTCCTTTTTAATAAAATTGTATCACATAATTATAAATTTATATTATATAGAAAAAATATTATGTTAATTTATAAATAAATTGTATCTCTATTTTTTGTTTTGATACAATTATATAAAAAAAAGGCAGCTTATGCAAATTTTAAAAAAAATGCCGCAAATTTCAGGCTTAAATTTGAAGAAATTTTAAACCGGGGGAAAATGGACATAGAAAATGTTGAAGGAATAGTAAAAAACATTATTAACGAAGTTAAAATTGAAAAAAACAGAGCCTTATTTGAACATATTTCAAAATTTGACAGATGGACTCCTGATAAAGACAGTGATTTGGAAATAACAAAAGAAGAAATGAAAAAAGCTTATGATAATTTGGATGAAAAATTAAAATGCGCTTTACATCTTGCGTATGATAGAATAAAGTCTTATCACGAAAAGCAGCTTCCCAAAACATGGCTCACGTTTGAAGAAAACGGGACTATTTTAGGGCAAAAAGTAACCCCTGTCGAAAGAGCCGGTGTATATGTTCCAGGAGGAAAAGCTTTTTATCCAAGCTCTTTGCTTATGAATGTAATTCCCGCAATTGTAGCCGGAGTAAAAGAAATCGTTGTCACCACGCCCGTAATTGAAAATAAACCCAATGAATTACTGTTGGCGGCCCTTTATATATGCGGTATGCCGAGAGCTTTTAAAGTGGGTGGTGCTTCCGCTATTGCATCTATGGCTTACGGGACGGAGAGTATTCCGAAAGTGGATGTAATTACGGGTCCTGGGAATATTTTTGTCGCAACCGCCAAAAAACTGGTTTTCGGGGAAGTAAATATAGACATGATAGCAGGACCGAGTGAAATTGGTATTATTGCAGATAACACCGCAAAAGCTAATTACATGGCAATAGATTTACTTTCACAGGCCGAACATGATGAAATGGCAAGTTCAATAATGGTAACAGTTTCGGAAGAGCTGGCAAAAAATACACAAAAAAAAGTTTACGAATTTTTAAATGAGCTTGAAAGAAAAGAAATTGCAAAAAAATCCATTGATGAAAGAGGTGCTATTATTATTGCTCGCAATATTGATGAGGCAATTGCACTTATGAATGAAATTGCGCCTGAACATCTTGAAATTGTTACAGCTAATCCATTTGAACTGCTTCCAAAAATTAAAAATGCGGGTGCGATTTTCTTAGGAGAAAATACTCCCGAACCGATTGGTGATTATATAGCAGGACCTAATCATACTTTGCCTACTGGGGGAACGGCGAAATTTTATTCTCCTTTAAATGTTGAAATTTTTATGAAAAAAAGCTCAATTATCTCTTTTTCCAAAGAAGCTATCAAAAAAATGGGAGAAGATTGTGCTATTTTGGCTAAGAGTGAAGGACTTACTGCACATCAGAAATCTGTTCTTGAAAGGCTTAAGTGAATTTTGACAAATTTGATTTTATAGAGAATTTTTTACCTAATTCTCCTTTCGCCTATATAATTTTTCTTTTTTTCTTTTTTTTCTTTACAACAATTTTTGTTTTAACAGTTGCAAAATTAACAAAAAATAAAAGTATTCAAAACAATAATAAAAAATTAACTATCGAAGATTTAATAAAAATATCTAAAAATGAAAAATCAAATATTAAAGATTTGGTATTTGCGATTGAATATTTTAACTCTGAATTTAAAGTAAAACAGTTTCCCGATAAAGCAGTTAAATTTCTTAAATCTGTTTTAACACATAAAAACAGAGGCAAAATTTTATTTGATATTTTTCATTCAAAAACCGTAAAACTGAATAAAGAATTTAAAGAACGTTTGAATAATTTAGAAAAAGAATGTTTGAATAAATAAGATAGAGTTTAAACTCTATCTCTAAGATTAAGTGCAGAAATTACTTCAAGATATTTGTTATGGTCTTTTCTTTTCAAATATCTCATAAGTCTTTTTCTTTGCCCAACTAATTTAAGTAGTCCTAATCTGCTTGAATGGTCGTGTTTGTGTGCTTGTAAATGTTCGTTAATTTGATTGATTCTTTCGCTCAATAGTGCAATTTGCACCGCCGGGCTTCCAGTATCAGTTTCAGTATTTCCGAATTTAGCGATAATTTCTCTTTTTTTCGCCGAATCCAAAGCCATTTTAGCCTCCTGATTGGTAAATTTTAGTTTTTCAACTAAGATTGAAAGTATATCTTTTTTTATATAAAAAATCAAATTTTGATAAAATTTTAAAAAAAAGGTGTTTATGAAGAAAATAATTCTGTTATTATTTGCTTCAATATTATTTAGTTCAAATATATTAATATTGAATTCTTATTCCGCAAAGCTGAAATGGACTCAGAATGAATTAAACGGTATACTTAACGAATTAAATGATCAGAATTTAAATATTTATGTAGAATTTATGGACACCAAACTTTTCAGACCCACACCTGAAAGATTAAAAAATTTTTATAATTATATATTCAATAAGTATAGAAAAATACCCTTTGACATTATTATAATTACCGATGACAATGCTTTGAATTTTGTAAGGAAAAATATAAATTCGGCCTTGTTTTCAAATGCAAAAGTTTTTTTTGCAGGGATAAACAATCTGAAATTGGCAAAAATTTTAAATAAAAACAGATTTGCGGGGGTATTTGAAAAGAAAGAACCGGTAACTAATTTACAATTTGCTTCGAAAATTGTAAATTTAAAAACTTTGTATGTGGTGGGGGATAATTCAAATTCCGCCAAAATAGTAATGAAACAGTATAAAAAAGCATATAAAACATTTAAAAATATAAAATTTGTTTATATAAATGAAAAAGAGTTGACCCATTTATTGTATTTTTTTAAAGACAATTATTCAAATGATTCGGCTATGATGTTAATCAATCCTTTTAGTTTCAATTATGAAAACAGACATATATCTTATAAAAAAGCCGTTCAGCTTCTTTCTAAAGTTTATAAAAGGCCTATAGTTGTACATACAGATATCCTGGTAAATATAAAAAATTCAAATGTTGTAGGGGGAAAAGTTAACGATTCCCATAATCAGGGCAAAATAGCCGCAATAAAAGTAAAAAAATATTTAAACAAAAAACAGATGAAAAATCTTGGTTTTACTTTTGAAAAAGCGAATAAAATGTATTTAAATGTTTTAAATCTTAAAAAATTCGGGGTAAATGCGTATTATCTGGGTTATAAAAATGCCGTTTACGTAAACAAACCCCAAACACTCTGGAAAAAATACAAAAATGAGATTATTTTAATGCTTTTATTTTTTCTTTATCTGGTTTTGGTTATTGTTATTTTAATTTATAAAAATATTCTTTTAAAAGAATTAAACAGAGAAAAAGAAAAATTGAATTTTGAATTACAAAAAAGAATAAATTCAGCTGTAGAAGATATTCAAAAAAAAGACAAACTTTTGGCTAATCATGCAAAACTTTCAGCTATGTCCGATATGATGGGGGCTGTGGCGCATCAATGGAGGCAGCCTCTAAACGCCCTTGCAATTAATTTGCAGGTTTTACCTGAAATTAGAGATAAAAATAAATACAGCGAAATTATTGATAAAAATTTAAAAATTATAAATTTTATGTCCAATACCATAGATAATTTTATAAAATTTTTTAAAAATGATAAAAAAGAACTGAATTTTTCTGTAAAAACTTCCATAAAAGAGACTTTGGATATTTTGGATGCACAGTTGAATGCCAAAAAAATTATAATTGAATTCAAAGGGGATGATTTTTATATTAAAGGGAATAAAAACCAGTTTAGACAAGTGGTTTTAAATATTATAAACAATTCAAAAGAAGCCTTTAAAAATCAAGAAAATAAAAAAATTGAAATAATTTTAAAAAATAAATTAAAAAGAATATATATTTTGGATAATGCCGGCGGAATTGAGAAAAAATTGATAGATAAGATATTTGAACCTTATTTTACAACAAAAGATAAAGGAAGCGGACTCGGGCTTTATATCAGTAAAATCATACTTGAAAAATATTTTAATGCCAATCTGTTGATAAAAAATACAAAAATAGGAGTAATTAATATTATTTCATTTTAATATAAACAGATAATTTAGGTATAATTTGGCAAAAAGGGTTGATATGCTGTTTACAAAATCAAGTGCTTATACTCTGCAGGCTTTGATGGAGCTTTCAAGGTTTGACAAACCTGTGGATGTTACGAAACTTTCCGAAATAACTTCACTGCCAAAACCGTTTTTGGCAAAACTGCTGCAAACATTGTCAAAAAAAGGTTATGTTAAATCCTTTAAAGGGATACACGGAGGTTTTTTACTTGAAAAAAAACCCAAAGATATAAAAATATTAGAGCTGTTTAAAGTTATTGAAGATAAAGATTCTCTGGTTTTTTATTGCTCCAAAAAGCCTGAAAACTGTGTGAGAAACAGGGCAAATATATGCTGTGTGAGACCTTTTTTTGTATTTTTGGAAAATAAACTTGATGAAATTATAAAAGATATGACTTTAGAAGATGTTATAAGGATGAAATCTGATAAATAAAATTAAAAATTCACTTAAGTTATTAAGCGAAATAACTGATTTAGGTGTTGTTGCTTTTGTTTTTGCAATACTTTTAATTATTATTATTCCGCTGCCCAACGGAATACTCGATTTTTTTCTCACGATATCTTTATCTGTGGGTATATTAATTTTACTTCTTAGTTTATATATCCCAAGACCTACTGATTTTACAACTTTCCCTACATTGATTTTGATTGTTACGCTTTACAGGCTTTCACTGAATGTTGCAACAACAAGAATGATTCTCTCAAACGGTTATTTAGGCCCTGATGCCGTAAGTAAAATAATCTCCGCTTTTGGAGAATTTGTTGTAGGTGGAAATTATATTATAGGTATTATTGTATTTACAATACTTGTTATTATAAACTTTATGGTAATTACCCAAGGTTCAACCAGGGTTGCTGAAGTGGCAGCAAGATTTACCCTTGATGCGATGCCCGGAAAACAGATGGCTATAGATGCCGATTTAAATGCCGGACTTATTGATGAAAACGAAGCAAAAAGAAGAAGGGCGGAACTTATCCAGGAAGCAAATTTTTACGGTGCAATGGACGGGGCCAGCAAATTTGTAAAAGGTGATGCAATTGCCGGTATTATTATTACCCTTGTCAATATTATTGCCGGGCTTTTAATAGGTATTTTTCAGCATAATATGGATATTGCCGAGGCTGCTTCTACATATACCATATTAACTATTGGAGACGGTCTTGTCGGGCAGATTCCGGCACTTATGGTTTCAACAGCCACAGGTATTATAATAACCAGGGCAAGTAAAGATGAAAGTAATTTTGCAGAGGGTGTTATTAAACAGTTGATGAAGGATTACAAGGTTATTTTAATTGTAGGGACATTTCTTTTTTTTATGGCTTTTATCCCCGGATTCCCTAGAGGAAGCATGATATTCCTTGGACTTGTATTTTTAATGACAGGATATTTAATGATGGAAACCCAAAAAGGGGTAGACCCGCTTGCGGCAATTATCGCAAAATTCAGAAAAAAACCGCCTCCAAAGCCTAAAAAATCCCCTGAAGAACTTGCAAAAGAAGAAGAGAAGCCTAAAAAATCCCCTGAAGAACTTGCAAAAGAAGAAGAGAGGGTATTGGAAAATATTTTGAAAGTTGAGCTGCTCGAGCTTGATATTGGTTATCAGCTTATTAAAATTGCCGATCCGAATCAGGGAGGGGATTTGCTTGAGAGAATAAAAACAATGAGAAAAAAAATAGCCTCTGATTTTGGGTTTTTGGTACCGCAAATCAGAATAAAAGACAATATTCAGTTAGAACCAAACGAGTATCAGATTTTATTAAAAGGGGTTGAGGTGGCCAAAGGTAACGTATATCCAGACAGATATCTTGCTATGTCAACGCCCATGGTGATTGAAGAAATTGAAGGGGAACACGTAAAAGAGCCTGCTTTTGGGATTGATGCAATATGGATAGACGAAGATAAAAAAGAAGAGGCTTTAATGAACGGATATACTGTTGTTGACGCTTCGACTGTGATAGTTACACATCTCAGTGAAATTATCAAAAAATATGCAGAGGAATTACTCACCCGTCAGGATACTCAGGCATTGATTGAAAGAATTAAAAAAGATTTCCCTGCTATTGCGGACGATGCCTTGAAAGTTGCAAATATCGGACTGATTCAGCGTGTTCTTAAATCTTTGCTTCATGAAAAAATCCCAATTAAAGATATGATTACAATTCTTGAAACTATTGCGGATATTGCCGAATATACTAAAAATATTGATACGATAGTCGAGCATGTAAGAAGCAATTTAAGCAGGGTTATTACAAAACTTTATGAAAGTGAAGACGGCACGCTTAAACTTATTACTTTTGACAGTGCAACTGAGCAGTATTTATTATCAAAACTTCAGCAGCAGGGGGATAATAAGCAGTTTATCTTAACGGTTTCTGAGATGAATAAACTGGTTGAAGAAATAAGCAATGCGGCTAGCGAAATTGTAAATAAGGGAATTGCTCCGGTGGTGTTGATAGTGGATCCGTTAATCAGAAAGCCTCTTGCTGAAATACTTGAAAGATTCGGTGTGGATGTGGTAGTATTATCCCATGCGGAAATAGACCCTAATGCTAAATTTGAAGTGCTTGGAAGTATCAGTATAAATTTTAAGGAATAGCATGTTAAAAAGTACGGAAAAAAGTTTAATTAAAAAAATGTTTTTATATCCTGTTTTATTAATAATGTTTTCATTTTTACTGTTAATGATTTCATCATTTATTACTTTGAAAACATTTAAAAAAAATGAAATAAATAAAGATATTGAAAATTTAATAAACAATAAAAAAAGTTTTATTAAAGAACATGTGGTTGGTTTATCGCAAGATGTTGACAATGCTTTAAAATTTAGTATTGATGAAACTAAAAAAAGTGTAAAACACAGAGTTTATCTAATTTATTATACCGTTAAAAGTCTTTATTCTTTAAATAAAAATAAAAAATTTATAATAACTTATTTGAATCAGTTAAACAAATATTTAAAAAATCATTATGTTTTTGTATATGATAAAAACGGAATAACAAAAGTTCATAAATTAAATTCTTTTTTAGGAAGAAGCATTAAAACAATTTATTTGTCAAATCATATATCTTTTTATGAAATGAGTAAAAAAATTTTGCAAAAAAATAGTGAAGGGTTTATTGAAATAAAATTTTTCAAACCAAACCATACAAATAAAAAATATTTAAAAATAGATTTTATCAAATATATACCTGAACTTAATTTGATAATAGGTTCCGGAGAATATGTGGAAGAATTAAAAGCCAAACTTGCAAAGCAGATTTTTCAAAGAGTAATGATTAAAAAATATGGAAATAATAATTATTTTTTTATAATTAAAAAAGACGGCACATTAATTGTAAATCCCACATATAAAAATGAAATAGGAAAAAATATTTTGAATTTAAAAGATGTTGACGGGAAATATTTTATAAAAGAGATGATAAAAAAAGCACTTTCAAATAAAAACGGTGCTTTTGTAATTTATAAATGGTTAAATCCAAATGATAATAAAATAGAAAAAAAACTCACATATGTAATATACAATAAAACAATAGATGCCGTAATAGGAAGTGGTTTGTATATTCAGCAGGATATAAATAAGTATGTAAATAAAGAAAAAAGGAGAATAAACAATGAATTTAAATCGTTTTATAAAAGTTTGATTTTTACTTTTTTGGCAGTTTTAATATTTTCGGTTTTATTGACATATTTTCTTTCTAAAAGATTAGAATTTATTTTTACAAAATATAATAATTTATTGGAAAAAGAAAAAAATAAAGCTGAATTTGAATCTTTGCATGATACTTTGACAAAAATACCGAACAGAAGGTTTTTTAACCAGAAACTGAAAGAAGAGTTTTTAAGGGCAAAACGATATAATACAACGTTTTCACTGGCAATGATAGATATTGACCATTTTAAAAAAATAAATGATACATACGGTCACGACACAGGGGATACCGTTCTTAAAAAAATGACTTCTTATATCAGAAAAAATATTAGAAAAAGTGATTTTTTTGCAAGATGGGGAGGAGAGGAATTTATGCTTATTTTCCCATATACAAATTTACAAAAAACTAAACAAATTTGTGAAAAACTAAAAAAAGAACTGCAGGAAAATGAGTCTGTTCAAAAACCTGTAAAATTTACAATAAGCTGTGGTATTACAGAATTCAGAAATGATGGCGATATAGAAAATATTATAAAAAGGGTTGATACAGCTTTATATGAGGCTAAAAATAGTGGTAGGGATAAAATTGTAGCTATTTAAAAGCAATAAATGTCGCAAAATTATTCCATCTGAAAATTACTTCAACTTCTTTAAATCCCGCATTTTTTAGCATTTCAATGTTTTCTTCCATGGTATAAGGGATTAAAACATTTTCCAAAGCTTCTCTCTTCCTAGCTATTTCATATTCCGAATAGCCCATTTTCTTTTTATAATCATAATATAAATCTATCATTGTTTTATTTAATTTTTTATCATTTGTAACAAGTTTTTCGCTCATTAAAAATATTCCGTCATTTTTCAGGGAATTGTAAATTTTTTTAATGAGCTTTTCCCTTTTTAGGGGTCTTATGAATTGAATTGTGTAATTTGCAATAATAGCGTTTGAATTTTTAATTTCATAATTTAAAAAATCCGTTTTAATAAATTTAATATCAACTCCAAATGCTTTTGCCTTGGTTTTTGCCCTTTTAATCATAGCGTCTGAATTGTCTATTCCTATTAGATTTAATTTTTTATCGCTTTTTTTGGCAAGTTCTATTAAAAAAGTTCCGGTTGAGCTTCCCATATCCACAATTTTATCGCTTTCTTTTAAAAAATTTTTTAAAATATCTATTTGTAAATTTAAATTTTCTTTATAAAAAGGGACACTTCTATTTAACATATCGTCAAATACGCTGGCAACCTCTTCGTCAAATTCGAACTGTTTTTTTATCGGTTTATTGAAAACTTTGTCTTTCAACTTTTTTCCTTATGGTATAATTTTTAATAATTTTACTATAAAAGGCGTTTTTATGAAAGATGCAACTTTAGCCCTACATTTAGGATATGAAAAAGACAATCAAAAAGCGATGCAGGTTCCTATTTATATGACCACGGCTTATGAATATGAAAGCACGGAGCATGCGGCAAGGCTTTTTAATCTGGAAGAAACCGGAAATATTTATACGAGACTTGATAACCCCACTACAAGAGTTTTTGAAAAAAGAATAGCGGCGCTGGAAAGGGGAATAGGAGCCGTTGCAACGGCTAGCGGAATGGCGGCGGTGTTTTATTCTCTTACAAATTTAGTGCAAAGCGGGGATAATATAATTATTTCAAATAAATTATACGGGGGAAGTATAACCCTTTCTACCCATACATTGAATAAATTTGGTATTAAAGCAAAATTTTTTGATGTTCATAATCCTGAGATGCTGGAAGATATGATAGATGAGGGAACAAAAGCAATTTTGATTGAGAGCGTTTCAAATCCGGCCTTGGCGGTGCCTGATTTTGAAGGAATTGGTGAAATTGCTAAAAAAAGAGGAATTATATTGATTTGTGACAATACAATTGCAACTCCTTACGGTGTAAAGCCTCTTACACTCGGATGCGATATTGTGTTGCACAGTTCAAGCAAATATATAGTGGGAAACGGGAGTGCAATAGGCGGTGTTATAATTGAGGGAAAAAGTGCCAAAGAAAAGCTCTCTTCATACAGATATCCTCAGTTTAACGAGCCGGATGAGAGTTATCACGGACTTGTTTATAATAAAAAATTTGAAACTCCTTTCACAGCAAGGGCAAGACTTGCGCTTCTGAGGGACTTCGGGGCGGTAATGTCCCCTTTTAACGCCTGGCTTATGATTTTGGGGCTTGAGCATTTGTATCTTAGAATAAAAGCCCACAGCGAAAACGCACTTGAAATAGCCAAATTTTTAAAATCTCAAAAAAATATAAAAAAAGTAAATTATCCTTTTTTGGAAGATGATATAAATTATAAATATGCCAAAAAATACCTTAAATACGCAGGTGGAATTGTAAGTTTTGTGGTGGAGAGTTTTGAAAAAGCAAAAAATATTGCAAATTCTCTTGAAATTTTTTCCCTTGTAACGAATATTGGCGATTCTAAATCAATCGTAACGCATCCGGCAAGTACAACACACCAGCAGTTAAATAAAGAAGAGCTGATAAAAGCGGGGGTTGATGAAGGGCTTATCAGGCTAAGTATCGGGCTTGAAGATGTGGAGGATTTGATAAATGATTTGAAAAAGGCTCTTAATTGAAAGAGGAGATTAAAAAACTCTCTTTAATTCCGGTTTTGCTTTTTTTTATTTTTTCAGTATTTTTTTTTGTGATTTTTTACCAGTATATAAGATATATTTTGGAAAAAGATATATATGAAACTGAAAAAAGGGTAATTAATATAGAAAAAATGCATTTAAAACAGGATGTTGATAAATTTAAAAAAACGTTTAATTTGATTTTTGATACATCCTATAGTGTGGCAAATTCAAATTTAGAAATTTTTTTAAAAATATTGCTTGAAAAAAATACAATAAATAATTTTTATATTTCAAAAGACAACAGTTTTATTTATGGAAAAGTGATAAATAAAAAATTAAATTATGAAATATATAAAAACAGATATATTATACTGAATTATAAAAATAATAAATTTTTGGTTTATTTTATAAATAAAGGAAAAAATGTCTATATAGCGGGAATTAATAAAAAATATCTTGATAATCTGGCGTTAAATAAAATAAAAAAATATCTCGATGAAATAAATAAAAACAATCCAAATTATATAGCTATGGGAAAAATAACTACTTTTAACCCGGATAAAGACGGAATTTTTGGATATTTATATTATATGCCTTTAAAATTAAGAGAAATGGAAGGATTTGTTCTTTCAACTAAAAAACCTGATGTAAAAGGTAATTATTTCAGAAAAAAATATCTTGAGTGTTTTAAAAAACATAAAAACTGTTTTATAGAGTATTATTTTAAAAATCCAAAAACAGGAAAAATTGAGCAAAAAATAAGTTATTTTACACTGATAAAAAATTTTAATTTTGATATATTAAAAGGTATTTACGCATCCCAGATAAAAAATGAAATAAAAAAAGAGATAGTAGGACAGCAGAAAGAATTTAAAAAAATTTTTTTGATAGGAATTTTTATATATTTTGTTTTATTAATTATTTTATATATTGTTTTGACTTATTTTATTCAAAAGTTTCAAAATAGAATATTAAATGAATATGGGAAACTGATTGAAAAGCTTAGAAAAAGATATTATTTTGATTCCCTGACAAATTTGCCAAACAGGCATAAACTGATAAAAAATTTAGATAATTACGAAGGTTTGATTCTTATTGATATTGATGATTTTTCCGATGTAAACGATGTTTACGGATTTGACATGGGCAACGAAATTTTAAGAAATTTTTCCAAAAGATTATTATCAAAATATAAAAATGTTTACAGGAGTGGAAATGACGAATTCGTTATAGGGTTTAAAAGAAAAATAACTAAAAAAGATTTGTGTGAAATTGCAAATAACAAATATGAGTTTAACCTTATAGAAATATCTTTCAGCATAAGCGGAAGCAATGAAAAGGGAAAACTTTTAAAAACAGCTGAAAGCGCTTTAAAAAAAGCTAAAAAAAACAGTGAAAACTGTGTTTTGTTTAATGAAAAAATAGAAAAAGAACAGAGTGAAAGAATAAAAACAATACAAAAACTTAAAAAAGTTTTGGAATATAAAAGAATAATTCCTTATTATCAGTGTATAAAAGGAGAAAAAGAAAAATACGAAGCACTTATGAGAGTCGAAATAGACGGTGAAATTATGCCTCCTTTTTATTTTATGGACCTTTTGAAAGAGGCAAAGCTCTATTATAAGTTTTCTGAAATAATGATTCAAAAGGTGCTTGACGATGTAAAAAACGAAAGAATAAAAAATGTATCTATTAATCTCTCTTTTATAGATATAGTAAACGAGGAAACAAACAGATTTTTATTAAACCTTGTAAACAACTGCAAAAAAACCTCTGAAATAACATTTGAAATACTGGAAAGCGAAAGTATTAAAGATTTTGAACTTGTAAAAAAATTTATTGATTATGTCAAAAGTAAAGGCATAAAAATATCAATAGACGATTTTGGAAGCGGATATTCAAATTATATCAGAATATTGGAGCTTAAACCGGATTTTATAAAAATTGACGGAACGATTGTCAAGAATATAAATAATGATAAATATTATGAAATAATAAAACTGATGATAGAATTTGCCAAAAAATTTAATATTAAAACTGTTGCCGAATTTGTTGAGAATGAAGAGATTTACAATAAATTAAAAAATCTCGGAATTGATTATTATCAGGGTTATTATTTTTGTAAACCTGAAAAATTAGAAAATCTAAAAAAATAAGTTAAAATTTCATTTAAAAAAGGAAAATATGAAAATTGAAACCAAAATAGCCAAATTTACAAAACCTTTATATCTTGAAAGCGGTAGAATTCTTGAACCTTGGCAGATTATTTATGAAACATACGGAGAGCTTAATGAAAAAAAAGACAATGTGATTCTTATAACACATGCACTTTCCGGTTCCCATCATGCGGCCGGAATGTATGAGGGTGAGAGAAAACCTGGCTGGTGGGATTCTTTAATCGGCGATGGAAAAGCGGTCGATACCACTAAATATTTTGTTATAGCAACAAATGTAATAGGTAGCTGTTTTGGCTCAACCGGTCCTATCAGTCCGATATATCCCGGAAGCAGTGAAAGATACAGGCTTAAATTTCCTGTAATTACAATAAAAGATATGGTAAAAGCCCAAAAAATTTTATTGGATTTTTTAGGAATTAAACACTTAAAAGCCGTAATAGGCGGAAGTATGGGAGGGATGCAGGCATTAAGATTTGCTGTGGATTATCCGGGATTTGTTGAAAAAATTTTCCCTATTGCCACAACGTATCAGACAAGACCGTATGTAATTGCTATTAATAAATCTATGATTGAGGCGCTTAGGAGTGATTGTGAATTTAAAAACGGAAATTATGACCCGAAAGAAATCAGGAAAAAAGGCCTGAAAGGTTTGGCGGCTGCAAGAATGGTAGGGTATTTAAATTATATTTCCCCTAAAACGTTTGATAAAAAATTTGGAAGAGATTATGTAAAAACAGACGGTATGTTTGAACTTTTCGGAAGGTTTCAGGTTGAAAGTTATCTGGAATATAACGGAAGCTCTTTTCCAAAATGGTTTGATCCGCTAAGTTATATATATTTGTTAAAAGCTATTTCACTTTTTGATATAGGCAGAGGGTTTATTAATACAAAAGAGGCTTTTTCACAGATTAAAGACAAACTTGTTTTGATTTCCTTTTCAGGGGATACTCTGTTTTTTCCAGAAGAGATGAGGGAAATTAAAAAATATATGGATGATATAAACGGAATTTGCGAGTTTTATGAAATAAAAAGCGATTACGGACATGACAGTTTTTTGGTTGAAGTAGATAAATTTGAAGATATTATTAAAGAGGAGCTAAGTAAATAGTGAAAATGGTGAAAGCCTGTCCGGCCGCTTGCAAAGCGGCGGGGTGGTGAGTAGTGAAAATGGTGAATGTTGGATAATGAATTTTGATAAAGGAGAATTATGCAGGATTTTGAAAAAAAATTAAAAGAGGCAAAAGAGCTTTTGGAAAAATTAAACGACCCTGAACTTACGCTTTTTCAGGCGATGGAATATTATAAAAAAGGTATAAAACTGCTTGAAGAGGCTGCTAAAATGATAGAAGAGGCCAAACTTCAGTTTAAAGAACTTACAAAATGAAAATAGCGGCCCTTCAAAGTGCCGAGCTGCCTATAAATAAAACAAAACTTGATTATTATATAAATATTGCAAAAAAAGAAAAAGTTAAGATTTTTATTCTTCCCGAATATGTTTTAAACAGGTTTTTTAAGGAACTTGAAAAAACACCAAAAAATTTTATTATAGAACAGTCAAGACATCAGTTGGAACTTCTTAAAAAACTATCTAAAATTTATAATATCGTAATCATTGCACCTGTTGTGACATATGAAGATAAAAAATTTTTTAAGATAATCATCAAAGCAAAAAACGGTAGAATTTATAAATATTATCAGCAGATTTTAATGCCATATTCACATTGGAATGAAGAAAAATTTTTTGCTAAAAAAGAAAACAGGCCTTTTATTTTTAATATTCAAAATATACGGTTTGGGATAATGTCTGGATTTGAGAGCCATTTTACTAAATTTTGGGATTATTTTGAAACTAAAAAGGCTGATATTGTTTTAATTCCGAGTATTGGAACTTTTAATTCTTTTAAAAGATGGTTTGAAATGCATAAAACATTCGCTTTTTTAAAAAATATGTATGTATTAAGGGTTAACCGTGTGGGAAACTGGAAAGAGTGGGAATTTTACGGAAAAAGTTATCTGATAAACCCTTTTGGGGAAGTTGAAAATATTTTGGGAAATAAAGAAGAGATGATAATCTGCAAACTTGATAAAAACATTATTAAAGAAGCGAGAAGAGAATGGAAATTTAATAAATTAAGCAGAGAGCTTAATTTAAATTTTATATTTTCATTAATCAAAAATTTCAAGTATTTCATACGCCGTGTTTCTTTTAGCCGGAATTTCCCCCACGTCTTTAATCAGTTCAATCATTTCCTGCTGATTCATTGCATTTTGAGCACCCGCGCTTCTAACCACATTTTCTTCCATCATGGTAGAACCTAAATCGTTAGCCCCGTATAAAAGTGCAAGCTGTCCGATATAACTGCCCTGCGTTACCCAGGAGCTTTGAATATTTTTAAAATTATCCAAAAACAGTCTTGCAACCGCAAGATACCTTAAATATCTGTTTGAAGAAGCCTTATATTTTACAATACCTTCTTTATAAAGTGCAGTATTGTACGGCTGAAAAGACCACATAATAAAAGCTCTGAATCCTCCTGTTTCGTCCTGCAATTTTCTTATTAAATCCCAGTGTTCCACTATTTCTTCAACTGTTTCCACTGTCCCGAACATCATTGTAGCGGTTGAGCGCATGCCTATTTCGTGTGCGCTTTTATGAACTTCAAGCCATGTGGAAGTATCTATTTTATTTGGCGCTATTATGTCCCTTACCCTGTCGCTTAATATTTCCGCCCCGGCTCCCGGAATTGAAAAAAGCCCTTTTTCTTTTAGCCTCATTAAAACTTCTTTTATAGGAATTTTGCTTATTTTGCTTATATACGCAATTTCGGGCGCAGAAAATCCGTGTATGGTTATCTTTGGATATTTTTTATGAATGTGCTCCACTAAATTTTCGTAAAAATCAATTCTTAAATTCGGATGAACACCACCTTGAAAAAGTATCTGTGTTCCACCTATTTTTATCAGTTCATCAATTTGTTTATCTTTTTCTTCAAAACTCAGAATATACGCATCTTCATTTTTTTTATGCCTGTAAAAAGCACAAAATTTGCAGTCTATAAAACATATATTGGTATAATTTATGTTTCGGTCGACAATAAAAGTGGTTATTTTTTTAGGATGAAGCTCTCTTTTTTTCTCAAGCGCCATTTTCCCCAGAGTAATTAAATCCTCATTTTTAATTAAATCTACTGCTTTTTCTTTGGATATTCTCAAAATAACTCCTTTTTTTGTATAATTGCTTTATAATATCAAAAAAAGGCAAATCATGGAAGAATTGATTGAAAAAATATCCGAGAAAACGATTAATGAGCTTAAAAAAGCAAATAAACCTGCTTATCCGCTCTATTACAGGGATGTTTTTGTAAATATAACAAGAGAAGAGAAAATATTAGACCAGTTAAACCCGAGACTTTTATGTATTGAGCCAAATCTTAGCGAAGAGCTTATAAACAAAACCGCAGATACGGTAAAAAATATAAATCAAACCTCCAACAATATAAAAGAGGAGTCGATTAAACTGCTTGAAAAAATTGAGCCTGTCGAAGCAGAAGAAGTTAAAAGTCTTGTTATTCAATATTCTTCCAAACTGCTTGATCAGATTAATAAAATGCAAACGAAAATAAATGAACTTGAGATGGAACTTGACAGAGCTTACAAGGAACTTTTGGTTGATCCCCTCACAAAAGCATTTAACAGAAAGGCTTTTGAAAAAGATATAAATGAAATTTTAGAGGCGGGAAAAAACAGGGATTTGGATATGGCTTTGGCTATTGTAGATTTGGACCATTTTAAAGAAATAAACGATACCTACGGGCATTTGGTAGGTGATTTTGTGCTTAAAAAACTTGTGGAAATAGTAAGAAGACTTTTAAGAAAAGAGCATAAAATATACAGAATAGGCGGAGATGAATTTGTAATTTTACTAAACAGAACCGATTTGAAAGCATCGGAAATTATAATTGAAAGAATAGTAAAAACCATAGAAAAAACAAAAATGAAATACAAAGAGCATTTGATAGACATAACCGTATCAGTGGGACTTACAATGCATAAAAGCGGAGACAGTATTGAGAGTATTGTTAAAAGAGCGGACATGGCTTTATATGAAGCAAAAAAAAGCAGAAACAAATATGCGGTAGAGTTATAAGGATAAAAATGTGGTTTGATGCGGTAATTATAGGAATAACGCTTATACTGGCGATAAAAGGTTTTTTTAACGGATTTGTAAAAGAAATTGCAGGACTCATTGGATTAATAGGCGGATTATGGCTTGCAAGAGAATATTTCCACAGTGTCGGAATATATATCGATAAAAATCTTTTTGCAATAAAAAATTATGCCGCCATAGATTTGGTGGGTTTTATTGTCGTTTTTGTGGGTTTTTGGATAAGCATTGTTTTTATAGGATTTTTAATTAATAAAATTTTAAAAATGAGCTCTCTTGGAGCTCTTGATAAAATTTTAGGATTTATTTTTGCCGGGCTTAAGTTTTTTTTATTGATAAGTGTAATTATAGCGCTTTTATATAAAGTTGAATTTATTAAAGAAAAAACCCATAAATATATTAAAAACAGCATTACTTTTCCAATATGTTTAAAAGCCGGAGAAAAAATAATAAACCTTTCTCCCAAAGATTTAGAAAAACTTTCTAAAAATGTTAAAATTTCAAAAAAATAAAGGGAATTGATGTTTAGCAACGAATACGTAAAACAAAGAATGGCAAAAGCTTCCAATTTAAAAGAAGCAGGAATAAACCCGTATGCCCATAATGCTAAAAGAGATACAAAAATTTCTGAATTTTTGGAAAAAAATAAAGATATAGAGAATCTTGAAAACAAAAGGGATGAAAACAGAATATTCACAGTGGCGGGGAGAATTAAATTCCTAAGGCTCATGGGGAAAGCCGCATTTTTTAAAATAGAAGACGAAAGCGGTATTTTGCAGGTTTATATGAATAAAAATGATTTGGGTGATAATTTTAACTTGCTCAAAAAAAACCTTGAAGTAGGGGATATTGTGGAAGTTAGCGGATATCCGTTTATTACTAAAACGGGAGAGCTTACAATTCACGCCAAAGCTGTGAAAATACTCACAAAAGCAATTCATCCGTTGCCGGAGAAATTTCACGGTCTTCAGGACGTGGAAACTAAATACCGTCAGAGATATCTTGATATGATAATGAACAAAGAAACAAGAGAAAGGTTTAAATTAAGAAGTAAAATTGTTTCTCTTATAAGAGAATTTTTCCTAAGTCATGGATTTTTGGAAGTTGAAACTCCAATGCTTCATACAGTTGTAGGAGGTGCAAATGCAAGACCTTTTATGACACATCATAATGCACTCGATATAGATATGAATCTCAGGATTGCACCTGAACTTTTCTTAAAAAGACTTATAGTAGGCGGTTTTGAAGCAGTGTTTGAGCTTAACAGAAATTTTAGAAACGAAGGAATTGATCAAACACATAACCCTGAATTTACAATGCTTGAATATTATTGGGCATATCATAATATGCAGGATTTGATGAATTTGACAAAAGAGCTTTTTAATTATCTGCTTGAGAAATTACATCTTCCTAAAAAGATGCCTTTTGGAGAGAGGGAAATAGATTTTAACGATTGGAAAATAATTACTTATAAAGATGCATTAATTAAAATAGGAAATGTTCCAGAAAATATTTTGGAAGATACTGAAGCTATGAAAAAATATTTAAAAGAAAAAGGAATTGAAATTGAGGAACATATAGATTCACGCGGAAAATTGTGGGCGGAACTTTTTGACGAATTTGTTGAAGATAAGCTTATTAATCCGACTTTTATAACCCGGTTTC
The DNA here is from genome assembly GCF_000523275.1 of Lebetimonas sp. JH292. Lineage (NCBI taxonomy): Bacteria > Pseudomonadati > Campylobacterota > Epsilonproteobacteria > Nautiliales > Nautiliaceae > Lebetimonas > Lebetimonas sp. JH292. The sequence goes on from NZ_ATHQ01000001.1 coordinate 1,383,248, forward strand.
CTATTGAAATTTCACCTCTTGCAAGAAGAAGCGATGAAAACCCTGAATTTGCAGAAAGGTTTGAACTTTTTATAGCCGGGAGGGAAATCGCAAACGGTTTTAACGAATTAAATGACCCGATGGATCAGTATGAAAGGTTCAAAGCCCAGCTTGAGGCTAAGGCAAAAGGTGATGAAGAGGTTATGGATATGGATTACGATTATATAAGGGCGCTGCAGTACGGAATGCCTCCTACTGCAGGTGAAGGAATAGGAATTGACAGACTGGTTATGCTTTTGACCAATACGGAATCTATTAAAGATGTTATTTTATTCCCTACAATGAAGCCTAAAAAAGAGATTTTTGATAAAGACGATACAAAATAAAAAAGGAGTTATAATGAGTTTAAAAAATTTTGATGCAGACGTATATTCAATTTTAGAAAAAGAGCTAATTAGACAAACAGATCATCTTGAAATGATTGCCAGTGAAAATTTCACTCTTCCTGAAGTTATGGAAGCTATGGGAAGTGTTTTTACAAATAAATACGCAGAAGGTTATCCAGGTAAAAGATATTACGGCGGATGCGAATATGCAGATATGGTGGAACAGCTTGCAATCGACAGGGCAAAAGAACTGTTTGGATGCAAATATGCAAATGTTCAGCCGCATTCTGGAAGCCAGGCAAACGGGGCGGTGTATGTTGCTTTAATGAAACCGTATGACAAACTTCTCGGAATGGATTTAAGCAACGGAGGACATTTGACACACGGGGCAAAAGTTAATTTTTCGGGAAAACATTATCACAGTTTTTCTTATGGAATAGATGAAAAAACAGGCAGAATAGATTACGACAGGGTAAGAGACATTGCAAAAATAGTTAAACCTAAAATGATAGTATGCGGTGCAAGCGCTTATCCAAGAGTTATTGATTTTGCAAAATTCCGCGAAATCGCTGATGAAGTAGGCGCTATTTTAATGGCTGATATTGCCCATATCGCAGGACTTGTTGTAGCGGGAGAACATCCAAATCCATTTCCTTACTGCGATATAGTAACAACTACTACCCATAAAACTCTAAGAGGTCCAAGAGGCGGACTTATTTTAACTAATAATGAAGAATACGCAAAAAAAATAAATTCAGCAATTTTCCCGGGAATTCAGGGCGGACCTCTTGTTCATGTAATTGCTGCGAAAGCGGTTGGGTTTAAAATGAATTTAGATGAGAGCTGGAAGGATTATGCTAAACAGGTAAAAGCAAATGCAAAAGTTTTAGCCGAAGTTCTTCTTGATAGAGGTTATGATTTGGTAAGCGGCGGAACGGATAACCATTTGATTTTGGTTAGCTTTTTAAATAAAGAATTTAGCGGAAAAGAAGCAGAAGAAGCACTGGGAAGAGCAGGAATAACAGTAAATAAAAACACGGTTCCGGGCGAGAAAAGAAGCCCTTTTGTTACAAGCGGTATAAGAGTCGGCTCACCTGCACTTACAGCCAGAGGTATGAAAGAAAAAGAATTCAAGTTTATAGCCGAAAAAATGGCAGATGTTTTAGATGATATTTATAATGTAGAGCTTCAGGATAAAGTGGCGAAAGAATTAAAAGAATTGGCAGGCAAATTTGTAATTTACAACAATCCTACTTATTAATTTGTCCCCCTTTTGGGGAAAGGAGCGTTTTTGGCCTATAATGTAGATGTTTCAATGATAAAAATAAATAAAAATTATTATTTTGAATACAAAGGGAAAATTGTAAATAAAATTGTCTATAAAGGCAGAACCTATTTTGATAAATATGAAAGAATAAATGAGCCACTGACTTTTAGAGTAATGAATGAACATATAGAAGGAAAAAAAATTATTGCTTTTGATTTAATCAATAAAAATACAGTGGAAAATATTGTATTTGATTATAACGGAAGAGACCCGGAGAAATTCTGGAACAGGGCTTCTTTAATATTAAGGCAGGAAGGTTTTTTAAATTTTACAGCATACAATTCAAAAACACCCGGGCATTTGCATCTGTATGTGCATAAAGGTCATACGACGTTAAATGAAGGGATTCAACTTGCCAAAAAACTTTCTTTAAAATTATCTTCAAAACTGCCTAAACAATGGAGAATGTTTCCGACAGGTGAATTGCCAAGGGAATTTAATATATTGAATCTGCCTTATGAACTGTATAAAAAAGAAAGGGGTGCATCTTGGTCACAACACATGTAAGGAGAAAAAATGGAAAAAGATGATTTATTAAACATTAAACCTAAGAAAAATATAAAAAAACCTTTAATTTACGGTGCAATCGCTTTTTTGATTTTTATAATCGCTGTTATAGTATATGCAATTTATTCAAATTCAAAACAGGAAAATGTTGTTTTGCCTCCTCAGGTTAATGAAACTCCAAAAGAGAGTTCCGGCGGATTTAAAGAAGTTCCTATTGAGGAAAACACGTCAACTATAAGTGAAAAATTGAATAAAAATGTAATTATAAACAATACAAATGAAAATAATGAAGCCAAAGTCAATGAAAACAGGATTAACAAATCGCCTCAAAACAGTGGCCAAAGCGGTATGGAAGAATCAAAAAAACAGACTTCAGAAATTTCTGAAAATAAACCCACACATACTCTAAAAAAAGAATCATCAGTTAAAAAAAGTGTTTCACTCAGATATTATATTCAGGTGGCAGCTTTAATAAAATATAAAAAGCCGGATAAAAAATTTTTGAATTTAATAAAAAAAGAAGGCTTTGATTACAAGATTTATCATACTTATATAATAAAAAACCATAAAAAAATATCTGTTACAAAAATATTAATCGGTCCGTTTAGAAATGAAAAAGATGCAAGAAAAAATTTGAAAAAAGTTAAAGAAAAATTAACCCAAAATGCATTTATATTTAAGGTTAAATAATGGTATATACAAAATTTTTGTTAGACGAACTTTCAGCAGTGGCTATATATTCTCAAATCTCTTCACTTTTTCCAGGTGAAAAACTTTTTTTGCTTGAAAGTGTTATAAACAACGATAACGGAAATTTCAGTTTTATTTTTGTCGGCGAAAAGGAAAAAGTTGTTTTTGACGGAAATAAAACGGCTTATTTTAAAAATAATAAAAAAGAAGTTTATAATACAGACCCGTTTAGCTTTTTAAAAAAATATTATAAAGATATCGATAAAAATTATTATAAAAAAATTTTGCAAAAGCTTAATATCGGCTTTGTTGACGGATTTATAGGATATGTGTCTTACGATATGGTGAAAATATTCGAACCTGTTTTAAAACAGGAAATGGATAAATTAAAAGACGAAACCGATATACCCGATTTTTATATGATAAGGCCTAAAATTATAATAGGCCTTTCTCATAAATCTTCTGAAATTACAGTTATTATTAATGATGAAAAAATGGAAAAATATTTATATATTATAAAGGATTTGCTGACTTCGGAATATAAACATCTGCCTTTAAAACCTATAAAAATAGAAAAAGAGCCACATTTTTTATTTAATAAAGAGCAGTTTTTTGAAATAGTGGAAAAAGCGAAAGAGAATATTAAAGCGGGGGATATATTTCAGATTGTTTTATCAAACAGACTTTATTTAAAAGCAAAAATTGATAAATTTTCTTTTTACAGGAAACTTAGAAGTAAAAATCCATCCCCCTATCTCTATTTTTTAGATTTTGGCGAATTTTCAATTATAGGCTCTTCTCCGGAGGTTATGGTAAGACTTACCGATGATGTTGTTTTGTTAAGACCGATAGCCGGAACAAGGAAAAGAGGAAAAAACCTAAAAGAAGATTTGGAAATGGAAAACGATATGATAAACGACCCTAAAGAAAGAGCCGAACATGTAATGCTTGTGGATTTGGGCAGAAACGATGTAGGAAGAATAAGCAGGGGTGGGAGTGTGAATGTCGAGGATTTTATGAGGGTTGAAAGATATTCCCACGTAATGCATTTGGTAAGCGATGTTGTGGGAATAAAAGATGAAAAATACGATATGTTTGATGTGTTTAAAGCCACTTTTCCCGCAGGAACCGTAAGCGGTGCCCCTAAAATAAAGGCAATGGAGCTAATAGCGACATATGAAAAGGTAAAAAGAGGTTATTATGCGGGAAGTGTCGGGTATTTTGGCTTTGACGGAAATATGGACAGTGCCATAACAATAAGAAGTGCTTTGATTAAAAAAGATAATGTAATTTTTCAAGCCGGAGCCGGAATCGTTGCAGATTCAAAACCGGAGCTTGAATTCAAAGAAATTAATAATAAATTGGGCGCATTGGTTTCAACATTAAAAGAATTAAGCAGGTAAAATGGGGGTATTAAAATCTTATACAGGTAAAAAGGTTTTAATCAGGCCTCAGGGGTTTTTGGATTCTCAAAACGCTTCTTTAATAATAACACCCCAGGATATCAATAATTTTATAAACAGAAAAATTAAATATGTCAGTATTGATTTTGGTAAAATTATCAGTGTTAATATTTCCGGCATGCGTTTTTTAAACGATATATTTGAAAGACTGTATAAGAACAATATAGAATGTGCAATATTTTCTGCCAATAAACAAATAGTGGATATTGCCCTTAGAATTAAAAACAGATATTTCAATATTTATGAAAATGAAGAAGTTGAAAAACTTTTTACATCGGAAGAAATAATTACAAAAGATATTTACATCTGTTGCATAAAATTTAATAATTTTTAACTTAGTAAAAAAAGGTTATGTGCCTGTTGTAGTGGATAATGAACATAATATAAATACTCAAAATGCGCTTATTATAAAAAACAGTATCATTTCTAAGTTTGCAAATACAATAAGTGCCGTGACAAAAAACGATATTGTATATTTCTTTTTTGAGGGTTTTTTGGATGCCGATATAATAAATATGTTTGATATTGAATATTTCAGACGTTCTTTGCTCACCGGGTTTAGAGTATTTGTTTTTGATATGAATAATGTAAAAGGTCTTAATATTCATGCTGTCAGATTTCTTTCGAAACTTGGTGTTGAAGCCGCTGAATACGGAGCACTTCTTACAATAATCGGGCTTGATACCAAAGGTGTGCAGCCTAAACTTCTTGAAGATTTGGAAATTGTGGGATTTGTGTTTTTTGCAGATGAGAAGACTTTTTTACAAAGTGATGTTTTAAAAGAGGCCAAGGCCAATATGCAAATTGTTTATAAAACCCAAAGAAAAATTACAAAAGAACTTGTTGAACTTTTGCCTTATTTTGTAAAATCTACAATAGAAACAATTGAACTTTTAACAGGAATAGAAGCAAAAAAAGAAAAACCGGAATATACGGAAATAGAAATAGACATAAATAAAAACTATGTATCGAGTTCGATAGGTTTTTACGGGGATGTAGATGGATTAATGATACTGATTTTTGCTGAGGAGCTTAGCAAAAATTCTAATCGGCGAAGAATTGACAAATAAAGAAGATTTAATAGATATGGTAGGGGAGTTTGCAAATATTATAGTGGGAAACGTAAAAAGCGAATTTCAAAAAAAAGACATAGAAATTGATTTGACCCTTCCAAAAGTTTTTGAAGATTTGGAAAAATTAAAGGTTTTGGTTGAGAAGAAAAAAGCTTTAAAAATTAAATTTTATTTTGAAAAAGAAGAATTTTATATTTATTTGACAAGGTAATTAGTAGTGAGTTGTGAGTTGTGAGTTGTGAGTTGTGAGTTGTGAGTTGTGAGCCTGCCCGGCCGCTTGCAAAGCGGCAGGGTGGTGAATAGTGAAGGATATTCAATGTAAAATGGAAAATGGACAATGGAAAATGGCAAATTAATGTTTTTAATTTTTGGAAATCCCGTAAGCCATTCCAAATCTCCTTTAATGCACAACTCTTTTTTTAAAAAAGAAAAAATCAATGCCTGTTATACAAGATTTTTATTGAGTGACGGAGAAGAGATTGTTAAAAAATTTAAAGAACTTAAAATAAAAGGCGCAAATGTCACTGTGCCGCATAAAGAATGGGCATATAAATTGGCCGATGAGGTCAGGGGCAAGGCAAAAGAAATTGGAGCGGTAAATACGCTTGTGGAAGAAGAGGGAAAAATTGTTGGATACAATACAGACGCCGAAGGATTTTTGGAAGTAATTAAAGATTTTAAGTTTGAAAAAGTTTTAATAATAGGGGCAGGAGGAACAGCCAGGGCCTTAAGTTATGTGCTGCCTGATGCGCACATTTTAAACAGGAGCGAAAACAGGCTTGAGTTTTTTCAAAAAAAAGGCAAAGTTACTTTCACTTGGAAAAATTTTAAAAATTTTGATTACGATTTAATAATTAATACAACAAGTGCGGGGCTTAATGAAAATATTCTGCCGGCCCCAGCTCAGATTATTGAAAAACTTTTTCTAAACGCTGAATATGCCGTGGACGTAATTTACGGAAAAGTAACGCCTTTTTTGAAGCTTGCGAAAAAATATAATCTAATTACCAAAAGCGGTATTGATATGCTGGTTTTCCAGGGAGTTCTTGCAATGGAATATTTTTTGGGGAGAAAATTAAATAGAAAAGAGGTTGCAAAAATTTATTTTGAAATACTTAAATAATTGATAAAAATTAAAAAAATTTTAAGGCCTTTCTTCACTTTTTAGCTCCATTACGGCTGAAAGTTTTTTAAATTTATCAATCAGTTTTTCATATCCCCTGAAAAGATGATAAATCCTGTGCACTTTTGTTTCGTTTTTTGCAATAAGTCCGGCCAATACTAAGGCTGAACTGGCTCTGAGGTCTGTTGCCATTACATCAGCACCTATTAACTGGGTAGGCCCTTTAATAGTGGCAATTTTTCCTTGTATTTGTATGTTTGCCCCGAGTCTGTTTAGTTCAGGCACATGCATAAATCTGTTTTCAAAAAGTCTCTCTTCTATAGAGCTGACACCTTCGGCCTGAGTGGCGACAGCCATAAGCTGTGCTTGCATATCTGTGGGAAATCCCGGATATTCGGAAGTTGTTATGTCTACAGGGTTTATTTTTTTTGCCGGAAATATTTCTATTTCATTTTCTCTCACTTCAATAGGAAATCCCATTTGGGAAAGTTTGACTATTACACTCTCAATATGCTCTGGTATCACATTCTTTAAAAATATGTTGGAATTTGTAATTGCACCTGCGGTTAAATACGTCCCCGCTTCTATTCTGTCAGGAATTATGCTAATTTTAGGAAAATTTAAAAGTTCACCATCGGTGCCTTCAATTACTATTTCGTCATTTTTTCTTTCTATTTTAACGCCGGCATTTTCTAAAATCTGGCATAATTGATTAACTTCCGGTTCTTTTGCAATATTTATTATTTTGGTTCTCCCTTTTGCAAGTGCCGCCGCCATTATTATATTTTCGCTGCCGGTGACTGTTATTTTGTCAAATATTATTGTTGCACCTTTTAGTCTGCCTTTTGCATGAATATACCCGCCTTCTATTGTGATATCAGCCCCCATAAGTTCCAGTGCCTTTAAATGCAAATCCACAGGCCTTGCCCCTATGGCACAGCCTCCGGGAAGAGAAACTTTTGCCTCGCCGAACCTTGCAAGCAAAGGGCCTAAAACCAGGATTGATGCTCTCATTGTTTTTACAATTTCATAAACTGCGGTAGTGTTGTTTATTGTAGATGTGTTTATTGTTAAAGTGTTGTTTTTAAAATTATAGCTTGCACCCAAATATCCAAAAAGTTTAAGGAGTGTTTTTACATCGGCAACTTCCGGGACATTTGACAGGTTTACTTCATTTTTGGCAAGTATTGTAGAAGCAATAACCGGTAATGCCGCGTTTTTAGCGCCGCTTATTTCAACACTTCCGGAAAGTTTTGGAGACTCAAAAATATGTAAATATTTATACATTTTCGAAACTTTTAAGCAGTTTTATTTCTTCTTCCCAAATTTCAGGTTCAATTGTTTCCAGAACCAGAGGAATATTGTCAATCCGTTTGTCACGCATAATAAATTTAAATGCATCAAGTCCTATTTCGCCTTTTCCCAAAGAATGGTGTCTGTCCACACGGCTTGCAAATTTTGCCTTTGAATCATTTATATGCATACCCTTAAGATATTTAAAACCGACAGTTTCATCAAATTTTTTCATAGTTTCTTCATATGTCTCTTTTGTTCTTATATCATAACCGGCTGCAAAAATATGTGCCGTATCGATACACACTCCTATTCTTTCTTTATCGGTAATTTTATCTATAATATATTCCAAATGTTCAAATTTATATCCAAGATTACTTCCCTGCCCAGCAGTTGTTTCAATTACGAAAATACAACTTTCAGTCTCTTTAATAGCTTTATTTAAACTTTCACTTATTAAATCAAGACACTCATTTTCGCTTATTTTTTTCAGATGGCTTCCAGGATGAAAATTAAGGTATTTCAGTCCCAAACTTTCAACCCGTTTAGCCTCGTCTATAAAGCTTTTTAGAGATTTTTCTCTTTTTTCAATTTCCGGATGCCCTAAATTTATTAAATAACTGTCATGAGGTAAAACTGCATCAGGGCTAAAACCATGCTCTTGCATATATTCTTTAAATTTAGCTATATTTTTTTCACTTAAAGGCTTCGCAAACCATTGTCTCTGGTTTTTTGTAAACAGGGCAAAACCGTCAGCACCTATCTTTTTTGCATTTAATACGGCATTTTCAACACCTCCCGCCGCACTTACATGGGCTCCGATATACTTCAAAATTTCTCCTTTATTTTAAAACTTACTTGGCTACTTGGTACTTGGCTACTTACAACTCTCAACTCACTGCTCACTTTTTTCATTAATTATACAAGTTTTGGCCATTTGAGCTTTCCATCCGGATTTGCAACCATATGAACATGAAGATGAAAAACTTCCTGTCCTGCGTTTTTACCGTTGTTTGTTATTAATCTGTAATCACTTAGGTTTAGTGTTTTGGCAACTTCTTTTATAAATTCTGCCATTTGAGGAAAAATTTCGTCCGGAGTTGAATCGAATTTTTCAAAATGCTCTTTCGGAATTATTAAAACATGAACGGGTGCTATCGGATTAATGTCATAAAAAGCCAAAAATTTATCATTTTCCGTTACTTTTTTGCTTGGAATTTCACCTTTAACTATTTTACAAAATATACAATCCATTGAAAGCCTCCTTTTTTTTTGGTATTATATCCAAAAATTTTAAGGAGCTTTAGTGGATTTAAGCGAAATTAAAAACACTCTTAATTTGGATGAACTTGAAAAATTAAGAGTTAAATATTTAGGTAAAAACGGTCTTATTACACAGGAATTTAAAAAACTAAAAAATTTAAACGAAGAAGAAAGAAAAAAAGTAGCAAAAGAACTTAACGAATTAAAAGAAAAAACCATAAATTTGATTCAAAATAAAAAAGTGGAACTAGAAGAAAAACTGCTTGAAGAAAAAATGAAACTTGAAAAAATAGATGTAAGTTTATATTCTCCAAAAACCACAGGGGCGATTCACCCGATTACAGATACAATGAATAAAATCATTAATTTTTTTACAAGAATGAATTTTTCCGTTGAAACCGGTCCTTTGATAGAAGATGAATTTCATAATTTTGAGGCGTTAAATCTTCCTAAATACCATCCCGCCCGCGATATGCAGGACACTTTTTATTTTAACGACGGAAAACTGCTCAGGACTCACACTTCCCCTGTACAAATCAGAACAATGCTTTCTCAAAAACCTCCTATCAGAGCAATAAGTCCGGGAGCCGTTTTCAGAAGGGATTACGATTTGACACACACTCCCATGTTTCATCAGGTAGAAGGGCTTGTGGTGGATAAAAAAGGAAAAGTTAGTTTTGCAAATTTAAAATTTATACTTGAAAGTTTTTTAATACATATGTTCGGAGATGTAAAAGTCAGATTTAGACCTTCTTTTTTTCCTTTTACGGAACCGAGTGCAGAAGTGGATATAAGCTGTATTTTTTGCAAAGGCGAAGGATGCAGGGTGTGTTCGCATACCGGATGGCTTGAAGTTTTGGGATGCGGAGTGGTTGATTCGAATGTATTTAAAGCCGTGGGGTATGAAGATGTAAGCGGATATGCATTCGGACTTGGAGTTGAAAGATTTGCAATGCTTATAAACAGGATAAATGATTTAAGAAGTATGTATGAAGGAGATATAAGACTTATGGAGCAGTTTAAATGATAGTAACAAGAAAATGGCTGGAAGAATTTATAAATTTAGACGGTATATCAACCGAAGATATTATAACCACACTTAACAGAATAGGAAATGAAGTAGAAGGTTATAAAAAAATAGAGATTCCTGAAAATGTGGTAATAGGGGAAGTGATTGATTGCGTTAAACATCCCAACGCAGATAAATTAAATGTATGTAAAGTTGATGTAGGGGATGAAACACTTCAGATTGTATGCGGTGCAAAAAATGTGGCTGCGGGCCAGTTTGTTGTTGTTTCAAAAGTAGGGGCATCATTGCCTGAAATTAAAATAAAAAAAGCGAAACTTAGAGGAATTGAATCAAACGGAATGATTTGTGCGGCAAGGGAGCTTGGTCTTCCTGATTTTCATGAAGGAATACTGGTTTTGGACAATTCGTTAGGGGAACTCAAAAAAGGCGAATACGCCGGAAATTATCTAAACGATGAAATAATAGAACTCGGAATTACCGCCAATAGTGGAGACTGTTTTTCTATATACGGAATTGCAAGGGAACTGGCAGCCGCATTTAACAAAAATATAATTTCCGAAGAATTTACATATGAAGAAATACCAGAAGGTATAGGAAGAATTGTAAAATTTGAAAAAACAGATATTAAACATTCTTCACATTTAATCAAAGCTTTTCAGGGAAGTGTTAAAAGTAATCTTAAAATTAAATACAGACTGAGTTTGTGCGAAATAGAAGCAAAAAATGATTTGGACGAACTTATAAAATATTCAATGCACGCCACAGGAGTGCTTTTGGTTGCATCGGACGTTAAGAGCAGTTTTGAAGAAAATAACGGTGTTGACGAATTAAAAACCCAAAGCGGAAAATATCAGGTCGGAATTAAAAACGATATAAAACTTGAAAATCCCTCTCAATTTATTATTGACGCCAACTATATAGACCCTGAATATGTAAGCGAAATTGTATTTGTTAATAAACTCAAAACCGATGAATATTTTTTTAAAGCGAGCAGAGGCAGTGAGCCTGATTTAAAAATTGGTATGGATTATTTTATAAAAGAGAGTAATTTAAAAGTATATTCATCTGAGATAGATTTTATAACGGAGAAAAAACCCCTTGTTTTAAATGTCTCAAGTAAAGAAATTTGCGAAATTATCGGTCAGAATATAGAGGAAGAAAAAATTGTCGAAATTTTAAAAAAGCTTGGGTTTGTCATTGAAATAATAGGAGATGAGACATTCAGGGTAAAAATTCCAGAATTCAGGGCGGATGTAAAAAATATTCAGGATGTTTCCGAGGAGGTTTTAAGAATATACGGAATAGATGAAATAAAATCTTCACCTTTAAATTTTGAAGAAAAAAACAGAATAAACGATATTATAAACAAAATTGATTTTATAAACGAATTAAAATTAAAATCTGTTTCTCTCGGATTTTATGAAGCGATTCATTTTGTGTTTGATGATAAAGAGAGATTAAAAAAATATGGTTTTGAAGTTGTTGATGAAAAGCTTGATTTGGCCAACCCTATTGTAAATGAACTTTCAACACTGCGCAGCACTCTGCTTTTGCAGCTTTTGGATGATATTAAAAGGAACAGGGCAAACGGATATAAATCAATATATTTATTTACAATAGGAAGTGTTTATAATAAAAACAGAGTCGAATTAACAAAAGCAGCCTATGTTATCAGCTCGAATGCAGAATTTGAAAACATAACCAATCAGGGAAAACCAAAAAAAGTTGAATTTAAAGATATGATTGAGAAATTGTCTTCTGTAATAGGAGAATTTAAATTAATGCAAAATGATTCTCATCCATTAGCCCATCCATATCAAAATGCAAAAATCATAAAAGACGGGAAAGAAATTGGAGTAGTGGCAAAGTTGCATCCAAAAGTACAAAAAGAATTTGATATTGAAGATACAGTTTTTGCGGAAATTGATTTGAATAAATTGAAAAGACCAAAAAAAGAGGCGAAAATTATCAATAAATTTCCAAAAGTAAACAGAGACCTTTCCATTGTTACAGATAAAAATATTACATACAAACAGATATTTGAATTAATAGATAATTTAAATATAAAAGAGTTAATAGATTTTTATCCTATAGATATTTATGATTTAGGAAAAAGTAACTCACTTACTATCAGATTTGTAATTCAGGGTGAAAAAACCTTAACAGACAATGAAATAAATGATATAATGCAAAAAATAATAAAAAAATTGGAAGAAAAAGGTTTTAGCTTAAGATGAATTTAGAAGTGGTTGCAGGTAAAAGATTTAATGAAGAATTTATTGTAGATGCCGATAAATCAATTTCTCACAGATGTGCTATTTTTTCTTTGCTTACAAAAGGAACAAGCAGAATAAAAAATTTTTTAAGGGCTGAAGATACTTTAAATTCGCTCTCTATCGCAAAAGCTCTCGGGGCCGAAATAAAAGATGATAATAATGAAATACTTATAGGTGCCCCAAAAGAGATAAAAGAAGCCGACGATGTTTTATACTGTGGAAATTCAGGAACGAGTATAAGAATATATATGGGGCTTTTAGCCGGAATCAACGGCTTTTTTGTATTAACCGGAGACAAATACCTAAGACGCCGCCCTATGGCGAGGGTAGCCAATCCTTTAAGAAGTATCGGCGCAAAAATAGACGGAAGAGAGGGTGGTGATTTGGCTCCTTTGGCCATAAGAGGCGATAAACTCAAAAATTTTGTATATAAAAGTAAAATAGCTTCCGCCCAGGTTAAATCCGCCCTTATTTTGGCCGGACTCAATGCAAACGGCAAATCTGTTTACAGAGAGCCATTTTTAAGCAGGGACCATACAGAAAGAATGCTAAAAGGTATGGGAGCAGATATAAAATGGAAAATGGAAAATTAAGATTGAAATCAATCCGCTTGAAAGCAAGTTAGAACCGCTTGACATTGAAGTTCCAAATGACCCGAGCAGTGCTTTTTTCTTTGCCGTAGCCGCCGCCATTACCAAATCAAGAGCAGTTATTAAAAATGTTACGCTTAATCCTACAAGAACTGAGGCTTATGAAATTCTTAAAAAAATGGGAGCAAATATAGAATATATTTTAAAAGAGAATAAATACGAACCCATAGGGGATATTATAGTTGAAGGCGATAATTTAAAGGCGGTGGAAGTTAGCAATAATATACCATGGCTGATAGATGAGCTTCCTGCACTAAGTATCGCTATGGCAGTTGCCGAGGGTGAGAGCGAGGTAAAAAATGCAAAAGAGCTCAGGGTTAAAGAAACAGACAGAATTAAAGCGGTTGTAAAAAATCTTAAAAATTTAGGAATAGAGGCAGAAGAATCTGAAGACGGATATAAAATAACGGGCTCTTTTCCAAAAAGCGGAACCGTAAATTCATTCGGAGACCACAGAATTGCCATGAGCTTTGCAATTTTGGGGCTTTTGTGCCCTGTTAAAATTATTGATATTGATTGTATAAACACATCTTTTCCTAATTTTTTTAATCTGTTTAATAAAATAGCTAAGTTCAGGGTGGAAAATGCTGATTAAAAAAGCCCGAAATTTAGGGATTTTGTTTTGGTGTAAAAAGAGCGGTTGAAATTGCCGAAAATTCTAAAAATGCCGTTACACTAGGTCCGCTTATACATAATCCACTTGAAATAAAAAGGCTTGCCAAAAATTATAATGTAAATTATGTTGATTCAATTGAAAAAATAGATAAAAACATAAAAAGGGTGATTGTAAGAACCCACGGTATTCCGAAAAAAGATTTACAAAAGCTTAAAGAAAAAAAAGTTGAAATAATTGACGCCACATGCCCTTTTGTTAAAAAACCCCAAGAAATTGTGGAGGAGATGAGCAGACTTGAATATGATATTGTAATTTTCGGGGATATCAATCATCCTGAAATAAAAGGTGTTATGAGTTACAGCGTTCATGAGAGGGTTTTTGTTGTGCTGGATATTGATGAACTTAAAAAAATAAAACTTAAAGAGCATATAGCGACGGTTGCACAAACTACAAGAAAAATTCAGGATTATTTAAAAATTACTGATTATTTAATAAAAAATTATAAAGAAGTCAGGGTATTCAACACCATCTGTAATGCAACATTTGAGAATCAGGATGCTGTAAGGGCTCTTGCAAAAGATGCGGATATAATGATAATTATAGGTGGTAAAAACTCTTCTAATACAAAACAGTTATATAATATTGCAAAAGAGTATGCCCAGAGCCATTTAATAGAAAATGAAAAAGAAATAAACCCCGAGTGGTTTAAAGGAAAAAAGCTTTGCGGAATCAGTGCCGGTGCCTCGACTCCGGAATGGCTGGTAGAAAAAATAATCTCAAAAATAAAGGAAGTAACATGGAATTGAATATCGGTGATATAGTTGAATTTAATGTGGAAAAAATAATAAAAGGCGGATTTATTTCCCATATAGACGATAGTGAAATATTTTTGCCAAAAAGCCTGAGCGGTCTTAAAGAAGATGAAAGTGTAATCGGTAAAAAGGTAAAAGCAAAGGTAAAAGAATTTAAAGAAAATTCTGTTGTAGTTGATAGAAAAGCATATTTAAATGAAATAAAAGAAAAATTAGAGAGCTTAAAAGAGAAAATAATATCTGCAAATGTTACAAAGGTTAAAAATTCCGGTCTTGTAATAGATATAGACGGAATCAGCGGTTTTGTTCCAAAAGATGAAATTTTTTATAAAAAAATAGATCATAAGAAATATATCAGTGTCGGAGATGATGTTGAAGTAATGCTTGTTGATCCTGTAAGAAGAATATTTTCCATTAAAAAAGCCCTGCCTAACCCTTGGGAAGAAATTAAAGATTTAAATAAAGGCGATGTTGTAAAAGTCAGTGTTTCACATATTACAGATTACGGCGCTTTTGTTGATTTGGGAAACGGGGCTGAGGGATTTTTGCATATAAGTGAAATTAACTGGGACGGTATGAATGATTTAACTCTGGGGCAGGAAATAGATGTTGAAATAGTGGAAATTAACACGGATGAAGAAAAACTGAGAGTTAGCAGAAAAAATCTTTTGGATAAACCTGCCGAAGAATTTTCTAAAAAATATAAAAAAGGCGACATATTAAAAGGTGTTGTTACAAAATTTATAAATGTAGGCGCTTTTGTTGAAATAGACGGAATAAGTGTTCTTTTACCAAATAAATTTGTAAGTTTTAAAAAAGGGGAAAAAGCAAGCGATGTGTTAAATATCGGCGATGAAATAGAAGTAAAAGTAATTACAATAGAGCCGGAAAATAATAAAGTGATTGTTTCAAGAAAAGATGTTCTTTCAAATCCTTATGAAGAATTTGCAAAAAATTATCAAATTGGAGATAATGTAAAAGGAAAAGTCAAACATATTACTGATTTTGGAAGTTTTGTAGATTTAGGGGATGTTGAAGCACTGGTTAGAAAAGAAGATATGAAAAATGAATATAATGTGGGCGATGAATTCCAAGGTAAAATTATAGAACTTAATGGAGATAAAATTAAGCTTGCTGAATGAAAATAATAATTTCTTTGCTAAGCGTTTTAATTTTTTCTTTGCTTGTATTAACTTATGTTAAAATTTCAAAACCAAATTTTATTTGGCAAAAATATGAAGAAAAAAAAGTTGAAATTAAGACAAGTAAACCTGAAAAATTTCCTGAAATTTTTAATTTTAAATATAATGCCCTTCCCGCAAGGGTTTTATTTGAAAAAATTGATTTTAAAAAAATAAAAACAGTTATTTTATATAAAATAATAATAAAAGGTACAGACAGGTTTTCGCTTTTTAATGTTTTGGAAATTTTGAAAACCAAAAAAGTCCCTTATTCAATGATTAAACAAAAAAATGTTTCAGTTTATGTGATTTTTAAAAATTTAAAAGAAGCTGAAAATATATTGAATTTATTTAAAAATTATAATTTTCCGATAAAATTACAAAAAATAATAAAAAGGATTTAAATGAAAGTAGTAATTTGCGATCCAATTCACAAAACCGGATTTGAAATACTAAAAAAAGCAAAAGATATTGAACTCGTTGATGCAAGTAGACTTTCAAAAGATGAACTTTTAAATGTAATTGAAGATGCTGATGGTGTAATTACGAGAAGCCCAACGCCTGTAAATGAAAAATTTCTTACATCAGCTAAAAAATTAAAAGCAATTGTAAGAGCGGGGGTAGGGGTTGATAATGTTGATATCAAAAGCTGTTCTAAAAGAGGTATTATTGTTATGAATGTTCCTACGGCAAACACATTGGCAGCAGTTGAACTTACAATGGCTCATTTATTTGCAGGGGCAAGAAGTTTTACAAATGCTGTATGGAATTTGAAAAAAGAACATGTTTGGAACAGGGAAAAATGGCTTGGAATTGAACTTGCAGGTAAAAAACTCGGAATTATAGGTTTTGGAAATATAGGAAGCAGGGTGGGAGTGAGAGCAAAAGCACTTGAAATGGAAGTAATTACATATGACCCTTATATCGATCCAAGCA
This sequence comes from Lebetimonas sp. JH292, assembly GCF_000523275.1. Classification (NCBI taxonomy): domain Bacteria; kingdom Pseudomonadati; phylum Campylobacterota; class Epsilonproteobacteria; order Nautiliales; family Nautiliaceae; genus Lebetimonas; species Lebetimonas sp. JH292. Next base: position 1,399,853 of record NZ_ATHQ01000001.1, read on the forward strand.
AAGCAACAGATTTAGGTTGTAATTATACAACCGATTTTGAGGAAATATTAAAATGTGATTTTATTACAATCCATACTCCTAAAACACCTGAAACAATAAATATGATTACAAAAAAAGAAATTGAAAAAATGAAAGACGAGGTAGTGTTAATCAATTGTGCCAGAGGAGGTTTATATAATGAAAAAGATGTTTACGAAGGATTGAAATCAGGTAAAATAAGATGGCTTGGAATAGATGTTTTTGAAAAAGAACCGGCTACAAATCATCCGTTTTTTGAGCTCGAAAACATATCTGTTACACCTCATATAGGGGCAAATACCGTAGAATCACAAAGAAGAATCGCAACCCAGGCGGCCGAAGCCATTATAGAAGCCCTCAGGGGCAGCAGTTATCCTAATGCTCTTAATCTTCCTATTAATACGGCAAATACACCTGAATGGGTTATTAAATATCTTGAACTCTCCCAAAAAATGGGATATATCCTTTCTCAAATAATTAAAAAATCAATCAAAAAAGTAAAAGTAAATTTAAGCGGGGATATCGCTAAAGAAGAAAAATCTGTTTTAACATTTACAGTAGTGGGGCTTCTTAAAAATATCACAGACAGTGTAAATTATGTAAATGCGGAATTTTTGGCCAAAGAAAAAGGAATTGAATTAAATACCCAAGAAATTAAAAACACTACTTATAAAAATTTTATCAATATAAAAATAATTACCGATGAAGGGGAATATTCCATAAGTGGCACAATGCTTGATGAATATCCGAGAATTGTTGAATTTAAAGGATTTGATTTGGAATTTGAGCCTAAAGGTAAAATGATATTCTTTAAAAATACCGACGTACCCGGGGTAATAGGTGAAGTCGGAATGACACTTGCGAAAAACAAAATAAACATTGCCGATTTCAGACTGGGCAGAAACCAAAAAGGTCAGGCAATGGCTGTTATTATTGTAGATAATCATGTTAATGAAGATGTATTAAATGAACTTAGAAACTTAAAAGCCGCTTTAAGTGTGGCTTTTGCGGAAATTTAAGGAGGAAATATGGCATACAGTATGAATGATTTAAAAAAATATTTAAATATAGAACTAGACGGTATACCTTATAAAATAGTTGAATATCATCATGTAAAACCCGGAAAAGGTGCGGCGTTTGTAAGAACAAAACTCAAAAATTTAATTGACGGCAGGGTGATAGAAAAAACATTTCATGCAGGGGATAAAGCGGATGAGCCTCATCTTGAAAGGAAAAAATATCAATATTCTTATAATGAAGGGGATATTTATTATTTTATGGATACAAATACTTATGAAATGATTCCGGTGGATGTAAGTGTTTTTGAAGAAAGTAAACAGTTTCTTTTAGACGGAATGGAAGTGGACATTTTATTTCATAACGGAAAAGTTATAGGTGTTGAGCTTCCAGGAAGTGTTGAACTTAGTGTAATTGAAACACAGCCTGTAAGCAACAAAGACAGAAGCGGGGCATGCAGAAAACCCGCAACACTCGAAACAGGGGCTGTTGTGACAGTTCCTTGTCATATTCTCGAGGGTGATAAAATAAGAGTTGATACACGTACGGGTGATTATTTGGAAAAAGTAAAATAGGCAAAAAAATGAAAAATAAATTGGCTAAAAAAATAGAAAAATCTATAAGAAATATTCCTGATTATCCTAAAAAAGGAATAATTTTTAAAGATATTACAACACTGCTTAATAACGGGGGGCTTTTTGCCGAAGTTATCGATTATTTTGCAGATAAATATAAAGATGTCGATTTTGTATGCGGGATTGAGAGCAGAGGTTTTATTTTCGGTTCGGCAATAGCCTATGCTATTAAAAAAGGTTTTGTTCCCCTTAGAAAAAAAGGAAAGCTTCCTTTTACCACTGTCAGTGAAAAATATGCATTGGAATACGGATTTGATGAAATAGAGATTCATATTGACGCTTTTAGAGAATGCCAAAATCCGAAAATTTTACTTGTTGATGATTTAATCGCAACAGGCGGAACCGCTGAAGCGGCTGTAAAACTTATTCAAAAAATCGGGGGGAAAATAGAAGCTTGTGCATTTTTAATAGAACTTGAATTTTTAGATGGGGAAAAAAGATTAAAAGAGCTTGGAGTTGAAGTGGATTCACTTTTAAAAGTTAAAAATTAAAAAGGAAATTAATGTATATTCCAAAACCTATATATGATCCTGATAAAGAAGGGCATTTTGACAAATTCGGAGGAAAATTCGTACCTGAAACATTAATGCCTGTTCTTGAAGAATTGGAAAATTTTTATAAAAGTGTGAGATTTGATAGAAATTTTTGGAAAGAAATGGATTATTATTACAAAGAATATATCGGACGTCCCACAAATTTATATTATGCTGGGAATTTAAGTAAAGAGCTTAATGCAAAAATATATTTAAAAAGAGAAGATTTAAACCATACAGGTGCGCATAAAATAAACAATACCATAGGTCAGGTGTTACTTGCAAAAAAAATGGGTAAAAAGAAAGTAATTGCAGAAACGGGTGCCGGTCAGCACGGTGTTGCAACAGCAACTGCTGCGGCACTTTTCGGACTTGAATGTGATGTTTTTATGGGTGAAAAAGATGTAAAAAGACAGGAACTCAATGTTTTTAGAATGGAGCTTTTGGGTGCAAAAGTGCATCCTGTAAAAAGCGGCAGCAGAACATTAAAAGATGCTATGAATGAAGCAATCAGATATTGGGTAAGTAATGCAAGGGATACCTTTTATGTAATAGGAACTGTTGCGGGTCCCCATCCTTATCCTATGCTTGTTAGGGATTTTCAGGCTATAATAGGATATGAGGCAAAAGCTCAGATTTTGGCAAAGGAAAATTCCCTTCCCGATTATGTAATAGCATGTATAGGGGGAGGAAGCAACGCAATGGGTGTATTTTCGCATTTTTTAGAAGAAAAAAATGTTCAATGTATTGGAGTTGAAGCAGGGGGGCTTGGAATTGAAAGTGGAAAACATGGAGCTAGTTTAAACGCTGGAAGACCTGGAGTTTTACATGGCCAAATGAGTTATCTCCTTCAGGATGAGGAAGGACAGATTAAAGAAGCTTATTCCATTTCAGCCGGACTTGATTACCCGGGAATCGGGCCGGAACATGCATTTCATTATGAAGCCGGAAGAATTAAATACGATTATATAACTGATAAAGAGGCTTTGGATGCTTTTGTATGGTTAAGTCAAAAAGAGGGAATTATTCCGGCGTTTGAGAGTTCTCATGCCGTAGCTTATTTAAAAAAATTAGAGAATATAAAAGATAAAATAGTCATTGTCAATCTTTCCGGCAGGGGAGATAAAGATATGATGAGTGCAAAAAAAATTTTGAAATTTGAAATTTAATGAAAAAATTTTTAATTTTAACACTGTTTATAAGTTTTATTTGGGCTTTTGATTTACATTCCATAAAAGAATTTTTCAGTGAAGAGAATTTAATTTATCTTCTTAAACAATACGGATATATAATTTTATTTATTTGGTGTATATTTGAAGGTGAAACCGGACTTGTTATGGCAGGTGTTTTATCACATACAGGTGATATGAATCTGGAGCTTGCCATTATTGTCGCCACACTGGGGGGATTCAGTGGAGACCAGATATATTTTTATCTCGGGAGATTTAACAGAAAATGGATTTTAAAAGAATTAACACAGCACAGAAAAAAATTTGCAAAAGCAAAACTGCTTCTTAAGAAATATGGTATATGGGTAGTTTTTATACAAAGATTTATTTATGGGATGAGAACGATTATTCCAATGACAATAGGTATTTTGAATTATGATGCAAAGAAATTTGCTTTGGTTAATTTATTTAGTGCATTTGTCTGGGCTGGTGTTACAATAATCCCAAGTTATATATTCGGCGAGGAGATTTTGGCAATTTTAAAATTCTTGAAACATCATTGGTATTTCGGTGTAACTTTTGTAATAATATTGTTTTCATTTCTTTGGTATTTAAATAAAAAAGAGGAGGATTAAATGGAATTTATTAAAGGAAAAGGTCAAGTTAAAGCAGAAATTATTATAAACGGAGCAAAAAAATTCGAAGAATACGGATTTAACGGAAAAGACGGCGAAGTTTTGGTTTTGGCTGAAAAAAAAAGAATTTATGTCGGGATTGAAAAAATCAATGCCGAAAATGTAAAAACAGCAAGTGCCCAAATTATAAAATCTCTTAAAAAATATAAATTTGAAAGTGTGGAAATTATGCCTCCAAATACCAAAAAAGAAGAAATTTTAATTTCCTTTTTTGAAGGATTTATATTAGGCGATTATGAATTTGACAAATATAAAAGTGAAAAAGCCTCTCATCCGGTTAAAAAAATAGCGATTAATTCAAAAAGAGATTTTGATGAATTAATAAAAGAAGCAAAAATAAGAGCAAATACAATAAATTTTGTAAGAGATGTCATCAATTCTGTTCCGGATGAAATAACACCGCCAAAACTTGCAGCAATTGCCGAAGATGTTGCAAAAGAAAACAGACTTGAATGTAAAATTTATGATGAAAATTATTTATATGAAAACGGATATCATGCTTTTTATGCCGTGGGAAAAGCAAGCTCAAATCCTCCAAGGCTTATTCATTTAACATATAAACCGAAAAATCCTAAAAGAAAAATTGTATTAATCGGTAAGGGGTTATGTTATGACAGCGGGGGGTTAAGCTTAAAACCCGCCGATTATATGGTAACTATGAAAAGTGATAAATCAGGTGCGGTTACAGTTCTTGGAATTATAAAAGCTGTAAGTGAGCTTAAACTCGATATAGAAGTTCATGTCATCTTGGGAGCGGCTGAAAATATGATAGGCGGAAACGCTTATAAACCCGATGATGTATTAAGGGCAAAAAATGGAAAAACTATTGAAGTCAGAAATACAGATGCCGAGGGAAGACTTGTTTTGGCTGACTGTCTGTGTTACGCTGATGAAGAAATTAAAGAATATGATGAAATTTATGATTTTGCCACTCTTACAGGAGCTTGTGTCGTAGGCCTTGGAGATTATACAGCCGGTGCAATGGGCTTTAATAAAGAAAAAATAGAAAATATTATTAAAAATGCGCAATTGGCTGGTGAACATTTTGCATATCTTCCGTTTAATAAATATTTGCCAAAACTGTTAAAGAGCAATATTGCCGATATCTGTAACATTGCTTCAAGCAGATACGGCGGTGCGCTTACTGCTGGAGTGTTTTTGAGTGAGTTTGTAAAAAATAAAGACAAATGGACTCATTTGGATATTGCCGGACCAGCATTTGTAGAAAAAGAGTGGGGATTTAATCCCCACGGTGCAAGCGGATTCGGGGTTGATACGTTTATAAACTACTTAAAATCTCTTTGATTCTCCTTCTTATTTTCCCAAAATAAAAAATAATTAAAATAAGATATAATTTCATAAAAACTAAGGAGAAAATATATATGAAAGTTGGAATTGTCGGACTGCCTAATGTTGGAAAATCCACCACGTTTAATGCACTTACAAAAACACAAAATGCTGAAGCTCAAAATTATCCGTTTTGTACAATAGAACCTAATAAAGCTATAGTTCCTGTACCGGATGAAAGAGTTGACGAGCTTGCCAAAATAGTAAATCCAAATAGAATTCAATATTCAACCATAGAATTTGTAGATATTGCGGGACTTGTCAAAGGTGCAAGTAAAGGTGAGGGTCTTGGAAACCAGTTTCTGGCAAACATTCGTGAGACAGATATAATTTTGCATATGGTCAGATGTTTTGAAAATCCTAATGTTATTCATGTGGAAAACAGCGTAGATCCCATAAGGGATGTGGAAATAATAGAACAGGAACTTTTATATGCCGATATTCAGACTCTTGAAAGAAGGATAGAAAGACTACAAAAACAGGCAAAAGGAAGCAAAGAAGCTAAAGCCCAGCTTGAGTTAGCCGAGGAGCTTATGGAATGGCTGGCTGAGGGAAATCCGGTCAGTACTTTTCCAAAAAAAGATGAAGATGCTTTTAAAATACTTGAAAGAGAACTCAGTTTTTTAACAAATAAAGAAATATTTTACGGAGCAAATGTTGATGAAGAGGGATTGGCTGAGGACAATGAATATGTAAAAGCTCTAAAAGAATATGCAAATAAAAACAACAGGGAAGTAATAAAACTATGTGCGAAAATAGAAGAAGAAATGGTCGGAATGAGCGATGAGGAAAGAAAAGAATTTTTAGAGAGTATGGGGGCAAGCGAAAGCGGACTTGATCAGATTATCAAAAAAGCGTATGAAAAACTAAATTTGATAAGTTATTTTACGGCAGGAAAAATTGAAGTTAGAAGCTGGACGATTAAAAAAGGTACAAAAGCCCCTCAGGCGGCCGGAGTAATACACACAGATTTTGAAAAAGGATTTATCAGGGCCGAAGTTATAAGTTATGAGGATTTTATAAAATATAATGGCGAACAGGGTGCAAAAGAAGCCGGCGTTATGAGGCTGGAAGGAAAAGAATATATTGTAAAAGACGGTGATGTAATGCATTTTAGGTTTAATGTATGAAAGTAGAAATAACTAAAGAGGCTTTCCAAAAATTAAAAAAAAGATTTCCATGGGTTTATAAAAACGAACTGATAAATATTCCCGATTGCGACAAAGGAAGTGTTGTCGATTTGATTTATAACGGAGAATATGTGGCAACTGCTTTTATAAACCCTTTAAGTAAGATCAGTGCAAGGGTTATAAGTTTTGAAAAAACACAAATTGAGAGGAAATTTTTTTATGAAAGAATTAAAAAAGCTTTAAAAAACAGGGGTGCCGATTTAAATAGTAAAAATATTATGTTAAGTTTGGAGAAAAAATTTTATTCTAATTCTCTTAGACTTATACACTCAGAAGCGGATTTTCTACCGGGACTTATCGTAGACAAATACGGAGATAATCTTGTTGTTTCTTTTACAACTGCCGGAATGGATAATTTTAAGGGCGTTATTATTGAAATTTTAATAGATTTGTTAAATCCAAAAGGCATATATGAAAAAGGTGATAAAATAAGGCAAAAAGAGGGATTAGAAATTATAAATGAAACTCTTTTTGGAAATGTGGATGATGAATTTTTGATAATTGAAAATGATAAAAAATTTTTAACCAATTTAAAAGAAGGTCAAAAAACAGGGTTTTTTCTTGATCAGAGAAAAAACAGAAAAATTGTAGGTGAATATGGTAATAAAAAGATATTAGATTTGTTTGCAAACGCAGGAGGATTTGGAATATATGCAAATGCCCATTTTACTAAATTTGTAGAAATTTCTGCTTTAGCCTGTTCTCAGATAGAAAAAAACTGCGAATTAAATAATATTAACAATTATGAAATAATAAAAGCCGATGTATTTAAATTTTTGGAAAATGAAAAAGAGAAATATGATTTAATAATAATTGATCCTCCGGCATTTGCAAAAAATAAAAAAGCTAAAAGAGGTGCGCTTAAAGGATGGAAATATTTAATTGTAAATTCGCTTAATATTCTTGAAAATAATGGATATTTGGCACTTTTTAGCTGTTCTAATGCCATTAATTCAAGAGACTTGTTGGATTTGGCGTTAAGTAGTAGTATAATAAACAAATGCAATTTGGAAGTTATTGAATTTCTTAAACAGGATGTTGACCATCCGTATATTTTGAATATTCCAAATTCGCTTTATTTAACAGGAGTACTCTTAAGGAGGGTATAATGAAAAAATTTTTATTTATCAGACATTCTTTGGCGATGGAAAAGTATGAGTTTAGAGGACATGACTTTGACAGGCCGCTGATAGAAAAAGGAAAAATCAGGGCAAAAGAATTTTTTAAGGCCGTTAAAAACATTTATCCTGTAATAAATTTTATAATTACTTCAAAAGCAACACGTGCAAAAGAAACTGCCGAAATTTTAAAAGAATTTTATCCTAATGCTGAATTTAGAAGCGGTAAATTTGAATGATTTGCCGATTTTAAAAACCTGGCCTCTTGACGGCGGTAAATTTATAACAATGGGACAGGTTTATACAAAAAGTATTGACGGAGAGAGCAGAAATGTCGGAATGTACAGACTTCAGATATATGATAATAAAAGACTTGGACTTCACTGGCAGATTCATAAAGACAGTGCACATCTGTTTTGGGAATATAAAAAAGCGGGGCTTAAAATGCCTGTAAGTATTGCAATAGGGGGAGACCCTCTTTATACATGGTGTGCAACGGCCCCAATGCCGCCCGGGATATTTGAACTTATGCTTTATGGATTTATAAGAAGAGAAAATCCAAAACTTGTAAAATGCATAAGCAATGATTTGGAAGTGCCCTCAGATGCGGATATAGTGATTGAAGGATGGTGTAATCCGAATGAAATAGAAATTGAAGGGATGTTCGGAGACCATACCGGGTATTATACGCTTAAAAAGCCTTTTCCTGTTATGAATGTAGAGGTTATTACTACAAAAAAAGAACCTGTATATTATGCAACGGTTGTGGGCAAACCCCCTTTGGAAGACAAATATATGGGGTATGCAACCGAGAGGATTTTTCTGCCTCTTATAAAAACTACGGCTCCGGATTTAATTGATTATGCAATGCCTGAAAACGGAGTTTTTCATAATCTGATTTTGGCAAAAATTGCTCCAAGATACCCGGGACATTCTCTTCAAATAATGCACTCTTTATGGGGAACGGGACAGATGAGCTTTGTAAAACATGCTGTTTTTGTTGGGGATGATGCACCGGCCCTTAGGGATTATAAAAATTTAACAAGATATATTTTAAATAATTTTGATAAAGAAAAAATTTTAATTTCAAAAGGAATAGTTGATGAGCTTGATCATTCAAGCATTGAAGAACTGGTCGGCGGAAAACTTGGAATAGACGCAACTAAAAGTGAAAAATTAAAAGTGAAAAATGAAAAATTGAATATTTTAAGCGATGAAGAATTGTTAAAAAAATTAAAAGAAATTGAACCATTAATTGAAGGAGTAAAGCAGTATTTTACCGATACGAAAAATCCAATATGCGTAATTAAATATAAAAAAGAAAAAAAAGCCCGTGATATTTTTGAGAATATTAAAGCTTTAAAAAATAATATAAGAATAGTTGTTTTTATAAATACTAATGAGACAAATAACCCTTATATGCTTGTGTGGAGAGTAACAAACAATATTGACGCTTTGCGTGATGTCTGGATAGATGAAATAATAGGAATTGACGGGACAAATAAAAATAAGCTTGACGGATTTAAGCGTGAATGGCCGCCAGATGTTGATGTGGAACAAAAAGTTATAGAAAAGTTACAAAAATTAGGATTGATTGAGGGAATTAGTGAAGAAGAACTCAGAAAATACCAGATAATATAAAGGCAGAAGATGAATTTCAAAGAGATTTTTTTATTTAAAAATTTAGATGATAAAGATATTAATGAAATTAAGAATTTTATTATTGTAAAAAACCTTAAAAAAGAAGATATAGTTTTTTATGAAAAAGAAGAACCTCATTATTTACATCTTTTAATAGAAGGAATTGCAAGAGTATATAAGGTTGACAATAAAGGAAACGAACTTATTATTCATAAGTTTTTTGCACCTTCACTTATAGCGGAACTTGCAAATTTTGAAAAAATGCCTTATCCGGCAAACTGTGCAATGGAAAGTGACGGAATTATATTAAAAATAGAATTTGAAAAATTTAAAAAATTTTTAAAAAAAGGAGATGTCTTGGTAAAAAAGGGACTGTTATAAATTCCGTGTCAGTCAAGGTAAAATACTAAAAATGAAAGGACTGACATGGAGAAATTTAATTTTGACAAAGCAGTAAAAGATTTATTAGCAGGTAAAAAGATAGGTGGGAAAGATGGAGTATTAGCTCCATTAATTAAAGAATTGGTAGAAGCTGCACTTGAAGCAGAAATAGAATCTCATATTGCAGATGAAGTTTTAGAAGGTAAAAGAAATAGAAGAAACGGTTATAACAAGAAAACAGTTAAATCAACATCTGGAGAATTTGAATTAGCTACTCCAAGAGATAGAGAGGGTAGATTTGAGCCTCAAATAATAAAAAAACATCAAACAACGATAAGTGATGAAATAGAAGAGAAGATATTATCATTATATGCACTTGGAATGAGCTACAAAGATATAAAATCACATATTGAAGAGCTTTATCAAATTTCTATTTCATCCTCTACAATAAATACAATAACAGATAAAATCATACCAAAAATCAAAGAGTGGCAATCAAGACCTTTAGAGAATATATATCCATTTGTATTTATGGATGCAATTCATTATAAAATTAAAGAAGATGGGAAATATGTAAATAAAGCGGTTTATACTATATTGGGAATTAATATAAGAGGAAAAAAAGAAATTTTAGGACTTTATTTAAGTGAAAGTGAAGGAGCAAATTTCTGGCTTCAAGTTTTAACAGATTTAAACAACAGAGGAGTAAAAGATATACTTATTGCAAGTGTTGACGGATTAAAAGGATTTCCGGAAGCCATTAATTCAATATTTCCAAAAACAGAGGTTCAGTTATGTATAATTCATCAGGTTAGGAATTCATTAAAATATGTAGCTTCTAAAGATAAAAAAGAGTTTATGAAAGATTTAAAAAAAGTATATCAGGCAATATCCAAAGAACAGGCTGAAACTGAACTTGACAATATTGAAGAAAAATGGGGAGATAAATATCCTATAGTCATTAAATCCTGGAGAAACAAGTGGAATAATTTATCTAATTATTTTAAATATCCAAAACCTATAAGAAAAGTAATTTATACAACCAATATTATTGAATCGGTTCATAGACAATTCAGAAAACTTACTAAAACTAAAGGCGCTTTTCCAAATGAAAACAGCTTACTGAAATTACTCTATATGGGTATACAAAATGCAGAGAAAAAATGGACTATGCCTATTAAAAACTGGAATCTTACACTCTCTCAACTGGCAATTTTCTTTGAGGGAAGACTGGATGATGCTTTAAAGTTATGATATAATCTCTTCAGTTGACACGGAATTTTGAACGGTCTCTTAAAGAATAGGAGTTTTACTTTATCTCAACTTGCAATTTTCTTTGAAGGAAGATTAGATGATGCTTTAAACTTATGATATAATCTCCTCAGCTGACACGGAATTATGAACGGTCTCGAATTATAAGATTTATGGCCTAAAAACTGTTTTGGTTTAAAGAAGAAGTTAAAATTTCAAAGCCTCTTTGGGCATGAAGTTCAAGATATTTTTCTAATTCTTTTTCATTTTTAAATTCAATATTATCATTATTAGCTACCATTAAAGCAATAATATCTGTATAAAGTTTTGCAATTTTTGGGATACTTTCTTCTATGAATTTTGTTGTTCGCATTTTTTAACCTTTGGTAATGTAGGAGTTAAGCAATATCTATCTGAAATATGCTTATTTAAAAGTTCAAATTCTTCAGCCCTAAGTTCACTAGGAGTAGGAAGCATTATTACCTGAGCATTAGGATAAAATTGGAATATGTTTTCCTAAATATTCACTTACTCCCCAAATTAAAGAAGTGGCAATAATTTGTTTTTGCCCAGAAGATGCTGAGAGGACTTAAATTAATGTCAGATTTTATATTCTTTAAGCAATTCAAAATTTTTTTGATTTAAGAGATAATTTTATTTCTTTTAATACATTTATACTGTCATTTACGGTATTTATTTTTTCTTGGATTAATCTATTTTTGAACTCTATTTTAGTCTCTTTTTCTTTTTATATTAATAATTTTAGAAAGTTCTTCTCATAATATTTCATATCTAAGTAGGACTTAAAAGCAAATTAATTTTTCAAATTCTTTTAAAGCTTTCTTTTTCGTTTTCTATATTTTTTTAATAAAATTTTTAAAGTCATATATATCAAGTTTTAATACCGATTCAAGCATTTCTTTCAATTCTTTATTTTCAAAATTTGAGAGTTCTTGAATTTTTTCTCCATCAAAGAAAAAGAACTTATTCAAACTTTTAGGAAAATAACTTGTTTCAATTTCAATTTTAGCATGGTGTTTATTTTTAGTAATTAATCCTTCAAAATTTTCATTTCTATTCTTAATTAACATCTATTTTACCTTTAGCAAAGCTTGTTATTACTTCATCTAAATGTTTATATATATTTTTTCTAATTAATCCTTTTGCGTTATATTCATTTAAAAAGTCTCCATCGTTTTCCCATTCATGCTGTATTTGAATTATTTCTTCATCCAAAATTAGTTTTTTCCCTTTTAATTTATTTTTTAATTGATTTTATCAAACAACTTATGCCTGAAAATATTCTACTGTACATACCCAACATCCAAATCTTGTCTTGCCACAGCTTGGGTCTTGTGGATTTAAAGCTATTAGAAGATAAAAAAACACTATTGTGTTTAGTAAAACCTATGAAATTTAATTCTCTTTTTTCTATATTTGATTCAGCCTTCCTAACTCCAAGAAGCATTACAATAGATTTATATTTATGTGCTAAAGAAGTTAAATATTTTGTTGCTGGTTTTATTTTTAGTCTTTCTGTACACCATCTAAATGAGGCATTTGGTGCTGGATATCTAATTTCAGGTTTTTATATTTCTGTAATAATTGGCATTTCCAGCAACTATAAATACTTTTTTTCTTTTTTCAGAAGGTAACTCAAGAAGCATTTCTATTGTAAGATGCAATACTGTAGTAGAACAACCCATGGACGTGAATCTTTTAAGAATTCTTCTTTCATTATTTTTTTTGTTTTTTTTATTAAATTATCTAAAAAAAGCATAAAAACATTAAAAAGGAAATGTTTAAAGTCATAAAATTTAAAAGGAACATTTGAAGTTTTTAAAGAAAATTTCGTAATATATTGGATATTTGTGTTTCAATTTATTTAAAATATTTATGAGTTCCTCATTATTGTGAATATTTTATTTTTATTTAAAGGTTTAAAAAAATTTTTAATACTATTTTTTTTCAAGAGTATCATTATTTTTTGATAAATTATTTTCTATTGTTAGAAAATTATGTAATAAATACTTAGTAACAATTAAAGATTTTTCTAAATCTTGTGTTTGTAAAAAATTCTTAAAAAGCAAAAAAGTGATATTTGAAAATTTTATAATATTCGTTGAAAAATACTGAGACAAATTTGGATTAGTTAATCTAAAAAATAACTCTTGCATATTTTGTAGTATAGTATCATTTATAGATTTATTAAAAACACTTGGAGGAGTATTTGATAGTTTAAATTAAGAGAATTTTTTTTGATATTAAAGATTCTTTATTCAAATTTAATTTAATTCAATTTGTTTTAGTTTTAGTAAGTTTATAAAAAAAAATTTAAAAATTAATAAAAAAAATCCGAATAGCCAAAGCGGAATCTTATTTCCGCTGCCAATTTCCATAGCATCAACAACTATATAAGCATATTTAAATTTTTTATATGTTTTTTTGTTTTATTTTAATTTCAAAAGGATACTCATTTATTTCAAAATTTTTTTCAGGCTTTCTAATAATTTTTTATATGTCATATTATGTCTTTGGCATATCCATTTTTATAAGAAGTTCTTGCATATTTGGTTTAAAAGGATGAGAGATGCAAACATTGAAAACAAAAAGGCTAATAGTTTTTTTTAACATTCCATATGCACTTCTACTTAAATCAGCTTTTGCATGATCAATTGATTTTTTAAGCCTTTTTTAAAAATTTGCCATATTCTTTAAAAAAAGTATCTGCTATTTCAAAAAGATTTTCTGCATCAATCCATATATAATTTTTCATTTAAGAAGTGTCGTAGTTTTCCCCACACCTCTTGCACCCATAATTGCTAATAGTTTTTCATCTTTTTTTAATTCCTCATAAAAATACCTCTTATAAGTAGTATTTAAATTTTTAAGAAGTATAACTAGAAAGAATTATAGCAAAATTTATAGTTAGAACTATAATTTTATTGATAAAAAAGCAAAAATCAAAAAAATTTGTAGATGTAGATGTGTAGATACTTTATAGCCTTTTTGTTTGCTTATTAGTTTTACTTGAAATAAATACAAACTCCTTATCTCCACTTAATCGTTTAAAAGACTCTAAAATTGCAATTAAAGTATCTGTAAGTGGTAATCTAAAATCACTATGTGTAGCTTTCATTACTTCTTATATATTCCCATCTAAGATTACGGATATTTCCATTACGGAGGATAGTCAAAGCTTGAAATTGAATTATCTTTGAAGTTATCGGATTTTCTATGTTTAATATTTTTTTATAAAGTTCTCTTAAATCATCAATATCTAATAAAGCAGAGATGTGCTGTTCTTTGTGTTGTGGTAATATTCTATCAATTTTTATATTGTAGGCTGGATTATAATCTAAATAATCATTATCAATTCCAAATTCAAATAAATCTCGTAAAATATGTAAAACTTCTTTAGCTTTATAGGTTTTGTTTACACTTCTTGTATCACTTTTCCTATTTTGTAATCTCTCTTTTTCTAACTCTTTTTGTTTTTTCCATTTTTGTAAGTCTATTCCTTTTTGTACTAAACTCTTTAACTCTATTGCCTGTAAAAGGTTTATGAGTTTTCCATTCTTTTAATTTATATCTTAATCTCCAAACTTTTTTAGTTTTTTCGACAACTAAATATAAACCATTAGTATACATATTTTTAATAGAAGTCAATAAAATTTTATAAACTTTCATAGCTTTAATAATCTACTATAAACTAAATATTGGTGCATCTCTCCTGCATCATATACTACTTTTAAAACAATTTAATCTCAGACACTTTAATGTTAAACATCCCGAAAATACGTTATTCTGTTAAACGTGTTGTTATTTAAAAAAATTTGTCCCCAGAGTTGTCCCCGGGGCAAAAACAATGCGATTTTGGGGACAAATCTGGGGACAAAAAAGATTACAGCCGTTGTTATTAAAAACCTTAAGCCGACAGGCAAAGAAGAATGGATTAGAATTGAAGAAGGATTATATTTGCGCATAAGAAAAACAGGTAAAAAGGTGTTAAAGCTTATGCAGGCAAGAAAAATGAATTTGGAAATTAGAGAAAAAATTGCAAGTGGAATTGATCCTTTACAGGAAAAACAAAGAGAAAAAAAAGAACAAATTGAAGCTGAAAAAGTTGAAATGGAAGAAAACGGTTGGAATTTAAAGAACAAAACATTGCAGACGTTACTTATTTAAAATTGTTAAGAAGAGTAGAAAAAGACATTATAGACACAATAAAAAAATTTAAACAGGTTAGAACGCAAAACAATACTAAAAAGACAACAAAAAATTATGTGTGATGATTACAGATGTAGGAGATAATGAAGTAAAATTAAAAGCTTTAGAGGCAGGGGAAAATATTAAAAGAATATAATAAAACTTTACAAGAAGAAGTTAAAAAAGCTACATTTAAACTTGAGAAAGCTCAATTTGAAACTCTTGATTTATTATCAACTGTTGCAGAATATAGAGATAAAAGGAGACCGTTCATAATTCCGTGTCAGCTGAGGAAATTATATCATAACTTTAAAGCATCATCCAGTCTTCCCTCAAAGAAAATTGCCAGTTGAGAGGAGACCGTTCATAATTCCGTGTCAGCTGAGGAAATTATATCATAACTTTAAAGCATCATCCAGTCTTCCCTCAAAGAAAATTGCCAGTTGAGAGAGTGTAAGATTCCAGTTTTTAATAGGCATAGTCCATTTTTTCCTGTATTTTGTATACCCATATAGAGTAATTTCAGTAAGCTGTTTTCATTTGGAAAAGCGCCTTTAGTTTTAGTAAGTTTTCTGAATTGTCTATGAACCGATTCAATAATATTGGTTGTATAAATTACTTTTCTTATAGGTTTTGGATATTTAAAATAATTAGATAAATTATTCCACTTGTTTCTCCAGGATTTAATGACTATAGGATATTTATCTCCCCATTTTTCTTCAATATTGTCAAGTTCAGTTTCAGCCTGTTCTTTGGATATTGCCTGATATACTTTTTTTAAATCTTTCATAAACTCTTTTTTATCTTTAGAAGCTACATATTTTAATGAATTCCTAACCTGATGAATTATACATAACTGAACCTCTGTTTTTGGAAATATTGAATTAATGGCTTCCGGAAATCCTTTTAATCCGTCAACACTTGCAATAAGTATATCCTCTACTCCTCTGTTATTTAAATCTGTTAAAACCTGAAGCCAGAAATTTGCTCCTTCACTTTCACTTAAATAAAGTCCTAAAATTTCTTTTTTTCCTCTTATATTAATTCCCAATATAGTATAAACCGCTTTATTTACATATTTCCCATCTTCTTTAATTTTATAATGAATTGCATCCATAAATACAAATGGATATATATTCTCTAAAGGTCTTGATTGCCACTCTTTGATTTTTGGTATTATTTTATCCGTTATTGCATTTATTGTAGCTGATGAAATAGAAATTTGATAAAGCTCTTCAATATGTGATTTTATATCTTTGTAGCTCATTCCAAGTGCATATAATGATAATATCTTCTCTTCTATTTCATCACTTATCGTTGTTTGATGTTTCAATCTCTGCTTCAAGTGCAGCTTCTACCAATTCTTTAATTAATGGAGCTAATACTCCATCTTTCCCACCTATCTTTTTACCTGCTAATAAATCTTTTACTGCTTTGTCAAAATTAAATTTCTCCATGTCAGTCCTTTCATTTTTAGTATTTTACCTTGACTGACACGGAATTTATAACAGTCCCGTTTTAATCTACACTTTTTGGAAACTATAAGGAAGTACAAAATCAAGCATTTCCGGTTTAATTTCTCCGGCAGGGCAAATCAGCACTATCCTTTCGACAATATTTTGAAGTTCTCTTATATTCCCGGGCCACGGATACTGAATGAGCTTTTCTTTCATAAATTTTAAATCTTTTCTAAATTTCCTCAGAAGTTTTACCTGCATATTTGGTGAAATATCTCCTATTTCATCAAGAAATAGCGTTCCTCCGTTGGCCAGTTCGAAACGTCCTTTTTTTGTTTCCTTTGCATCGGTAAAAGCACCTTTTTCATGTCCGAAAAGTTCGGATTCAAGAAGTGGCCGCACAGTTTAATTTGATTAAAGGGCCGTTTTTTCTTCTGCTTAAATTGTGTATTGCGGTGGCAATTAATTCTTTTCCTGTTCCGGTTTCCCCCCTGATAAGAACGGTTGCATCACTTGGGGCGATTTTTTCAACTAAATTAAAAATTTTTTTCATTTTTGTGCTTTTTGCAATTATATTTTCAAACCTGTATTCTGATGGAAAGTGAGCCGAATATTGGTTTTATAATGGGAACCGCCACATATGAAATAATTGATGTGTTTCTTGTGCCAAGTGTTGCGCCTTCTCCTAATTTGTAAATAGCTAATTTTTTCTGTTGGGATGTAAGGCCAACAGATGCAAACAAAGAGAGACAATTGTTCTCCTCTTCATAAACAAAAAGGGCTCCTCTTTCAAAATATTGCTCATTTTTTAGTAAATTTAGACTTTTTTCAATACTTTTTCCAATATCTTCATAACTGTTTAATAAATTAGATATTTCATATAAGAGTTTCATATGTTTGTATGAGTTTAAAGCCTTGCAGTTTTTACATTTTTCTAAAGAAAAGTCATCAGGCATCCATATCCGAATAAAAAATGCATATAATTAAAAAAACAGGGGTAAACTGATGTATGAAAAAACTTCGCTTACATATAAAAATGTTGCTAAAAATACAAAATTTATAGATTGGGAAAGTCAGCCTTTAATGAAGGAATATCCCATTTAACAGATGTTAAAAAAATTTATTTATCAAGATTGTTTAAAAAATCAATAAAAAACCTTATATCAGGTTAAACATACCCTCAGCCGGAAATTTACATCCTACAGAACTGTATGTCCAGATAAGGGGAATAAAAAACATAATAAGCGGGATTTATCATGTTAATGCCAAAAAATCAAAATTAACCTCTTTTGGCCGCTTCAAAAATATGCAAAAAAGAGATTTATCAAACAGAAATAAAAGAATATAAAAAAATAAATAAATTTATGGGCTTTTGTAATGAAGAATTTGCACTCGCCGCTTTTTACACAGGGGAGATTAAAAAGACAAAAGTATCTTAAAAAATCCCTGTAATAAAAGTCTTTCCGACAAACTATACCGAATGGGAAGTGGATACAAAAAAAAAGAGATTCATATTTGGATTTTTATTTTTTCTTTTTTTACATGCTTAAATTTTTAGATGAATTTTCACTTTATTTAATTACGCTTGATAAAATCCCGGTATGCTTGGGCAAAAAATATATTTAGAAGCGGTTGAAAGGGGATGGAAGGTCAGTGCTATAGGCGCCTTTTACGATAAGGCGTGGCAGAGGTTTTTAAAAACAAATGAAAAAATCCATTATATCATCTCAATAGGAGGTTAAAATGACATTAAAAAAAGAAGCTTGGCATATTATCAATATTTTTAAATTTATGGGGGAGGACTCTTTTGTTTATATAAGTAAAAATTATGAATTGATTGATTCTCTTTTTGATTCGGTTATGCAGTAAAAAGCTCCCGGTTAAAAAACATAATGCCAAAAGAATTTGTTTATCCGGCTTTAAAATAATTTAATGCTTTTTTTCAGGCACTGAGTAAATATAAGTAACTAAAGATAAAAATATTACATAATTAAATAAAGGATAATTATGGCAACAGTATATTTAAAAGATGACAATATAAAAGTTAAAGCGCTAGAAAAATAGCTGAGAAAACAGGGGCTTCAATGGAATTTGGATGCAGGGTCGGGGGTTCAACATGCGTGGCGGTTGTTGAAAAAGGAATGGAATGTCTTAATGAACCATCTGAAAAAAAGCTCAAAACATTGAGTCTTATTGGTGTCAGTGTAATATTAAAAAGGAGGGCGAGATAGTAATGTATATTAAGATATGAAACATGCAATAAAATTATGCGTTTTGATTCTAAAATCAGAACGTTTGACATTATTATGAGAACGGCAAACGGAAGTTCTTACAACTCTTATGTAATAAGAGGGGATGAGGGTGTATGTGTAAGTCAAAAAAGAATTTTCATCGCAGTTTTTCATGCGTTTAGAAGAGGTTTGCGATTATGATGAAATTAAGTATATAGTTTTGCACCATTTAGAACCAGACCATTCGGGAGCCCTTTTTAAACTTATGAAAAAAGATGTAAATTTTGAGGTGGCAGGCACGGGAAAAAAAATTTCTTTAGGTAATAAAACAATAGAATTTTTAAGCACACCTTTTCTTCACTGGCCGGATACTATGAGCAGGATGAAAGACTATTTGACGACAAGGTGGGCGATTTTTCCTATGCATTTAAATATTATTATCTGCATATTATGAGACCGTTTAAATCGTTTATTTTAAACGCTTTAAAGCTTTACAAAAAATTTGATATTTCAATTATTGCATCTTTGCACGGCCCTGTTTTAAGAACAAATCCCATGAGTTATATTCAAAAAATATTTTCAATTTTTTATATAAGCAGTTACGGAAATACATTAAAAATGGCCAAACATATTGCAAAAGGTGCAGATAAAATTCGTTTCAGGTGTATATGACCTTGAAGCTTTAGAAACACCGAATATGGATGTTGTATTAATCGGCTCTCCCACTATCAATTCAGATGCCGTAAAACCGGCATGGGATTTGCTTTCCTGTGTTGCACTTATTGAAAATAACGGTAAAATAGGGGCAACATTCGGCTCTTACGGATGGAGTGGGGAAGCTGCGGATATGCTTCATGAGAGAATGTCAAAGTTAAAATTCAGAATGCAAACAAACCTTTAAAAAAAAGCTTATACCAACCGGCGAAGAATTAAAAGAGTGTGAAGAGTTTGGTTTTGAACTGGCTGAAATAGCAATGGGTAAAATGAAAGAAATGCAAATATAATGTCTGTTTCCATTTCCACAAGTGAATTATATAAATATTTAGAAATTTTAATCAATACAGATATTCCGGTTTTTATACACGGCTCCCCTGGAATAGGAAAATCTTATATAGTTGCGGATATAGCAAAGAAAAAGAATCTTCAGTTAATCGATATAAGGCTCTCACAGCTTGACCCTGTTGATTTAAGGGGTATTCCTTCCATTAAAGAAAATCAAACAATCTGGATGCCTCCTGTATTTTTCCCAAAAGATGAAAATTCACAAGGAATTTTGTTTTTAGATGAACTAAATTCCGCCGCTCCTTCTATTCAGGCAGCTGTTTATCAGCTTATTTTAAACAGGCAGTTAGGAGAATATAAACTTCCAAAAGGCTGGAGAATTATTGCCGCGGGAAACAGAATGGAGGATAAAGGGGTTGTGTTTAGGCTTCCCTCTCCACTTGTAAACAGAATGGTTCATTTGTATGTGGAAGCAAAATATGAAGATTTTAAGCCCATTATATTATAGGGTTTTTGGGCTTTCGTCCGGATTTGCTTTCTACAGATGTTGTTGAGGATGATTCAAACCCGGCCTTTGCAACTCCGAGAAGTTATCATATGCTATCAAATATATTAAAGCATAATGATAATATAAATGAAATTTTACCGTTGATTTACGGAGCTATCGGTTACTCTTCTAAACGGAGAGTTTCCCGAAATAGACAAAACCAATGCATCTCCTCTGGAGTCGGCTTTGGTTGAATATTATGACTGTAAAAGAGGAACAAAGTTTGAAGAGTGGCTAAGCAAATATGGCGAATATATCATCTGAATATAAAAATATATTTGAAAAAATAAGAATAGAATTTCTTTTTGAAAATCCCTTTTTAAGTTTTTTGGCATTAAATATTCCTTTAATTCAAAAAAACAATAAATATGAAGTTATTGAAACAGACGGTGAAAAAATATATTTTGATGAAAAAAAAGCTTCTTATTATGATAATGAAACATTAAAATATCTGTATGCACATGTGCTTTTTCATATACTATTAAAGCATCCTTCCCGTATGAAAGAGAGAAAGAAAAATATTTGGAACGGGTAAAAGAGATGAAAATGAAATTTTGCTGGAAAAATTCAGAAATAAAAGTGTTGAAGAGGTTTATAACAGTCTTTATAATGAATCTTTCGGGGGCGGTAAAAATGATGAAAATTTAAAAAACCAAAAAAGTAAAAAAATACGGGGATGTTATTCATTTTAAGCCTTTAAAGAGGATTTTTGGAAAATCTGCATTATAAAAAAGAAATTGCGAAATTAAGCGAAGAGCCGGATTTTGAAAAAAAAGGGGACCCGCAGGCAAGAATGGAGTGGGCTTTTTACAGACCTTCCGGTTCTCACCCAAGACAGATAGAAGATGAGGATGTCTTTGTCAGTATAATGTCTTAAAACTTGTTCCTGAATTTAAGGATTTAGCAATTGATAAGGGTATAAACGGTAAAATCTGGAACGATATTTATGCCGATCCTTTAGCTGCAAGTGAATTTGTTAAATTAGTGGAAAACAGACTAGATGAAAGATTAAAAACAGATATAATAAAATATTTACTTTTTCTTATTGAAATTAAAGATAATCTCCATCCGTTTATAAGGGAAAGTTTCAGAATATGAAAAAGGGGAAACCTTCAAATTCATCCGCTTCAAAGAATAGTTTTGCAAAAAGAGATAAAAAAATTAGTTTCTGAGTAATCTTAATATCTGAGGTGTCACAGCCAAATCAACAGTTAATCAACATTGCAGCTATTTCATTTTTTCCGGTTGATGCGGCATACATTAGTGGTTTCAACTATTTTTTTAGAGTTTGAAAAACAGGCAAACCATAAAACACTGTTTCCGTCGTTGTTTTTTATAAAAATATCCGCACCGTTATTTAACAAATCTTCAAAAACGTCTATATTCCCTTCCATTGCGGCTTTCATAAGTGCAGTGTTTCCGTAATTGTCCTGCATATTTATATCAAGCGGGTTAAAATTGTTTTTTTTAAGCCAAAAGAGAGTTTTTTTATTCATTTATTTCCTTTAATACACTTTCAATGCTCTCAACCGCCATAGATTTTATATTTTCTATGTTATCTCCTTCCCACCAGAACTCTATAATTTTTTCTTCTGTAGCTGAAACAATATCTATCGGGAGATTTGCAAATATTTCGTATGAGGATATTTCGTTTTTTGAAACATTTTTCTGTTTAGAGAGATTTTTTTCAATATCTCTTACTGATTTCATCTTCTAAAATTGATTTTTTATCGGTTTTTTGGATTAAATTAAATATAATAGCAGTTTTTTTATTACTCAGTATTTTTATTTGTGTTTATTTTCTGGGAAAATATTTTAATTTGGATAAAAGCGTAATAGACGGGATTCTTACAGGCTCTCTGACCAATGTCCCTTCCCTCGCAAGTGCTCTTGAAGTTAAAAACGACCCTATAAGTTTATCCGTTTTGTATTTTTGTGACAATTTTTTTTATAAGAATGCTTCCTGTTATGTTCAGGGTGGATTTGGGTAAAGAGGTTGAAAATCACCATCATAGAAAGGGTTGAATCTCAAAATCCGGACGATTTGGAGGAAAATGAGGATGTATATCTGCATGAGCTGAAATCTTTAAGGGCAGTTGTTACAAAAGTCAGAAGATCGGGAATAGATATTAAACCTCATCCTTCGTTAACGCTGATGTTTGGGGACAAACTTTATGTAGTTGCACCTGAAAAATACGGAGAAAGAATGTTTTATAGGGGGGATTTTAATTACGGCATTAATCCTCGGAAGGCTTGGAAGAATAGGAAACATTGTTTTTCAGCTTTCACCAAATTCCGGGAGTCTTATGATTGGAATATTTTCAATTATATTTCCACTTTTTTTAATTTGTTATAAACTCTGTTTCAAAATCCGATTATCCGTCCATTGCATATACTGCTGGATTATTTTATAGAATTAGTATATAGGTTAAAAAAAGGGTAATTATGGATATGTTTGAATTTTTAAAATCAAATACGAAGCAAAAGCATTTTTTTATTTAGCAAACATTTATGAAAAAGAAAATAACAAAAAATATATTGAATATTATGAAAAAGCAGCAGAGCTTAATGACAAAAATGCACAGTTTAAACTTGCCCTCTATTACAAAGACAAAGATACAGAAAAATCAATGAAATATTTTATAAAAGCGGCTCACAACGGGCATCCTCAGGCCCAGCAGATTGAAAATTTGCCAAAAGAAAAAACCCGGGCGATATTCCGGAAATCTGGCTTCGTTATCTCGGTGCATGTTCTGGATGAGAAAAAAATGGCTGTGATGATAACCGAGACTTGTGTAAGCTGCGGGGACTGTGCAGGAGAATGCCCGGTTGCTGCAATTTTGGATGATTCAAAAGACAGAAATCCGTTTATGGGTGAGCGCTTTTATGTAAAACCCGAAGCCTGTGTTGAGTGTGTAGGACACGCAGATGTGCCAAGATGTGCCGAAGCTTGCCCGACAGAAGGGTGTATTGTATGGGATATGCCTTATACTGAAGAATTCAGTGAATATTACGAAAAAGGAAACAGTGAAGGTAAATACAAAATAAGGGTTCATAAAAAGAAAGGCTTAATGCTCCCTACAGTTAAAGAAAAACCTTTTATAGAAACAGTTCCGTTAGAAGAGAGAGAAGCGCTAGATAAAGATAAAAATGAGTTTGTTGAAAAAGTAGAATTTGTAAGCGAACCTGATGAAGAGAGGGAAAAACTTTTGTTTAAATTCGGAAAATTAAAAGAGTGTGATTTACTTTATTGCATACAAATAGGACCGGGAGCTTCAAAAATAGCAAACTCTTTTAATATTTTCCCTGTGAAAGTGGATAAAAACGAAAGTATAAAAGATGCAATTGAAAAAATTCAGAATATGTTAAAAAACAATCCTCCGATATGGTTACTCAGGATTTATACTGCGGGGCATGTATAGATGAATGTCCGGCAACAGCTATAGTTAGTGTGGACAATTCACCTTTGGAATTTGCAGAGTTTACTTATGTAAAACCGGAAAAATGTATAGAATGTGTCGATTCGGCTGTCCCTAAATGTGCGGATGTGTGTCCTGTGGATGACTGTATTGTATGGGATATGCCTATGTTGGAAAAAGTAACAATTATGTAATAAGAGTGCAAAAAAGGGCTTATGTCACCTAAAGTTTCACCAAAGCCCTACAGGGAAAATATTTCCATTGAACTAAGAAAAGCACACGTAAGTGTGGGAGTAAATTATATAAATAAGGAGAAAAAAATGGCTGTAATTATAGGAGAAAGCTGTATAAACTGATGCATGCAGACAGGTTTGCCCGGTTAACGCAATTGTTGATGATTTATCAAACCCTACAGGTGAAAAACGTTATTATGTAAAACCTGAAGTATGTATTGAGTGCGCAGGTGTTTATGAGGACCCGCAATGTGCGGCTATATGTCCATCAACCGGTACAATAACATGGGATTACCCTTATACTAAAGAATTTGAAAAATATTTTTTAAATTCCTCTAAATATAAAATAGGCACTACAAAAAGCGGTAAACTTAAAACCCCTACATTAAGAGGTAAAAAATACAGAAAAGATATTCCTCTGGAATTAAGGGGCATTGGAAAAGAAGTTCAGGAAATTCCCGAGGATTTGAGTGAAATAAAAGTATTTAATTCAATTGTTCGCTCTTTTTAAATCATATAAACTGTTTTTTAAAAGGCACTGACTAAATGGTAAAATATATAAGAATAACTACAAAGATAAAAATATGACAGCTTCAGGGCTTCATTTTGCTAACGCACCGCTCAAATTTTGCTAAAAATTGCAAACGCAAGCGCCTTTACGGGTTGAGTGCAATTTTTTTAACGTAAAATTTTTGCTAAATTCCACTACGCTGTCATATTTTTACTTTTCCGTTATTTAGTATTATAGGAATTAAATTTTATATTGGAAAATAAAAAAAAAAGATTTGAAAAATGAATAATAAAACAAAATTCATCACAATGTAAAAGGGAAAATTACAACAAGAGGAAAAAGAAAATTTGCAGATTATATTCCTGTGGGAGAAATACAAAAAATATAGAGGGATTGAAACCGAAGATGTTAAAAAAATAGCAAAACAAGATTACCATCAAGACGGTAGCGGTAAAAAACAATTTACAGACTTTGGAAAAGCGGTGCAAAAAAACGAATACTTTTTCTTGCAGACAGAACTTCACTCATTGACCAAACAGCCAGAAGGACTTTCAGATAGTAAAAGCGAAGATGCTTATAAAAAATTCAGTCCCGATTTACACTTATTCATTAAAACAAGGAATTGATGATGGTTTCCTTGCCCCTTACAAAGTGGTTACGACCGCTTTGCTAAAACTATTGTTTTTTGTGTTGACATTGAACACGCAGAAGGAATGAGAACTGCTTTGGCTAACGCCAATGCCGATTTATTCAAAGAGAACAACAAATATGTAATGCAAATGGTAAGAGAGAATTAGACAGTTTTATCAATCCAAGTGAGCCTTATCCTGTTATTGCAACGACTTCAAAATTAATGACGATTATAGGCAGAGGCACACGAATAAATGAGGAATACGGGAAAACCTATTTTACAATTATGGATTTTCGTAATGTTACCAATCGGTGAACCTGTAATGATAAAAGATGTAACACAAGACGACGATTTAACAAATTTAGAGGATGAAACAAGAGACAGGAGTAAAATATTATGTCAACGGCGTAGATGTAAATATTATCAACGAAAGAGTGCAATATCTTGATGTTTTAAAACACTTTAAAAGTTAAAAGAATTGGAAGAACAAGGAATTTTATTTGACGCTCTAAAAGATGAAGTAGGCAAAGATTTTGACCCATTCGATTTGATTTGCCATATTGCATATGATGCAAAACCATTAACAAGAAAAGAACGGGCAAATCAGGTGAAAAAGCGTAATTATTTTACAAAATATGGAGAAAAAGCAAGACTTGTTTTGGAAAAACTATTAGATAAATATGCCGATGACGGGTTATTAACCATTGAAAGCACAGAAGGCATTGAAAGAAGTAGAAAAAGAACTTTATAAGGTAGCATAGTTTATGAAAGAAAATCAAATCATCATATACGTTTCTTTGATGGCAAAGGACGGAACAGTTTGGATGAATCAAAATCAATTGGCCGAACTTTTTGCCACCACAAAACAAAATATCAGCCTGCACATTCAAAATATTCTGAAAGAAGGAGAGTTAGACGAACTTTCAGTTGTCAAGGAATACTTGACAGGAACTCAATTTAGAATTTGGGCAAATCGAAACTTAAAAGAGTATATGGTCAAAGGGTAATGGATGACGAACGCCTGAAAAATCCTGATGGCAGACCCGATTATTTTGATGAACTATTGGAGCGTATTCGTGAAATACAAAGCTACTCAAATGTTTTTTACCGAAACACAAAATAAGTTGCTATTTGCCGTTACCGGACAAACTGCTGCAGAAATAATCGTTTCGCGTGCCAATGCCAACAAACCAAATATGGCACTTACTTCCTGGAGATGTGAAATGGTTAGAAAACAAGATATTTATATTGCAAAAAATTTAACAAAAGATGAGATTGATACGCTTAACAGGCCGAATTAAGAGCAAAAAACAGACAAGATATTACAATAGATTTTTGGCGGGAAAATGTAGATAAGATACTGGAATTAAACGATAAACAAATTCTTAATTATAAAGGCAAAATATCAAACGATGAAAAACAAAATAAAGACGAAAACAATTAAAAAAGAGTATCTCTGGCGATGCTCAACGATTAGAGCAATTGGGTTGGATGTTGTTTTTAAAAATAATGGACGACAAAGACCAAGAACTTGAAATCATAAAAGATGGTAATTCCTGAAAAATTTCAATGGAGAAATTGGGCAAGCGACCCCGAAGGAATTACAGGCGATGAACTTTTGAATTTTATAGACAGCAATGCCCAAAACGATAAAGAACTGTTTACAACATTACGAGAACTGACAAGCATTAAAAACCCAACTTAACGAAATTGACTTTAATAATTCGGAAGACAAGCATATTGTTGATAATATTTACGAAAGCATTTTACGAATTGCGTGATGCAGGAAACAAAGGCGAATATTACACACCAACCCGAAATTGGGCGAAAAAGTGCTTGACCGTTGATGAAGAATATATTTTGCAACTTAAACCAGTTGCTTATGTTTTGGGCTTAACCAATTTGATTTTGCACGAAATGGATGTTCCCGATTATGTATATAAAGACAGTTTAAAAACAGAATACAACAGCATTGGAAGAAAAGACCAAGTGGATGTAATTGCCGACTTGTTTGTGATTTTAATGTTACAACTATTAAAACCCAAAGGACGGGCTGTTATTGTTTTGCCCGATGGCTCAATTACCGGTGATGGTGTAAAAAAATTTATTGTTTTTTGAAAAAGGAAGCCCTACAAAAGAGATTTGGTATTACGAACACCGCTTACCCAAAGGACAAAAATCTTACAGCAAAACAAAACCAATAAGATTTGATGAATTTAAACGAGTGGTGGAACAACCGTAAAGAAAGCGAGGTAGCTTGGAAAGTAAGCCGAGGCAATAACCATTTTTCAGAATTCATTGAATAGGATGAATGATATAAAACAAGCTATTTTACAGCAAGCCATACAAGGCAAACTAACCAAAGATTGGCGAAAACAAAACCCGGATGTTGAACCGGCAAGCGAACTTTTAAAAGCATAAAAGCAGAAAAAGAAAAACTCATAAAAAAGAAAAAAATCCGCAAAGAAAAACCGCTACCGCCAATCACACAAGAGGTGAAATAGCAATCGTAATGAGTGATGTTCCTAATGGACGGGCTTTAAGTCGCTGTTTTTTAATTGACGAAAACGATAAATACTCTCTAAATCACCATAAATACTTAATTAAAGTATTAGATAGAAATAAATATTATTTATCTTTCATGGTGGATAGAGGTGAAAATATTGACAATATGCCTGTTATTCATCCGCAAGCCAGAAGATTGATAAAGCTGTATGATAAAATAAATAAAACAATAAATGAAATCCAAATCCAAAAAGCTCAAACAATCCATTTTACAAGAAGCTATACAAGGTAAGTTAACGGCCGACTGGCGAAAACAAAACCCTAATATTGAACCTGCAAGCGAACTTTTAAAACATAAAAACAGAAAAAGAAAAAATGGTTGGGTTTGGTGTTATATAAGTGAATTAGCAGAATTATACACTGGTAACAGTATAAATAAATCAGAAAAAGAAGCTAAATATACAAAACAACAAAAAGGGTTAATTTATATTGGGACAAAAGATGTAGAATTTAATATGAGAGGAATAAACTATAATCCTACAAAAGAATTAGAAAAATTCAAAATTGCACCTAAAAATACAGTATTGATTTGTATTGAAGGTGGTAGTTCTGGTAAAAAAATCGGTATTACCGCACAAGATGTATGAAATACCATAAATGAAGTAAATTTTAAAATATCTATATTTTGTATAACTCTCCACATTTTAAATCTGAATTTAATAAACAAAGAGAAAGGGTTAAGAGGAGGTGTATCTGTAAATTCATTTAAAAATATTAAAATTGCCCTTCCCCCGCTTGCCGAACAAAAAGCCATAGTTGAAAAATGGAAGAAGAGATACTAAAAAGCGAAAAAAATGCCGAAATAAGGAAAAGTGATTGCTGATATTTCTACATCCACACTGTAATTTAGAATGGGCAACTTCACCAATAGATGTTTTTATATACAAAGATGCAACTGGTATTCAGAAATTTATAGAAGAAGCAAAAAAGAAGTGATGATGTAGATGAAGAAAGGCTTATGACCCTATTGATGAATTTACATTTGATGATTTATCCAAATATGAAAATTCTGAAATTTTAAAAACAAAGATTGTCGGTAAAGAAGATATTGAAATTGGTAAGCTAATACATAAACTTGATAATACCAACAGTAAATGAAATTAACAAGATTTTAAAGCTATTTGGTTTTACAAATTTTATGCTTGAAGAGGGTATTTTTATCATATGTTAAGAGGTAGCACAAATGATACAGGAGTTGGGGATAAAATTGTAGTAAATGTAAAAAACGGAACTAATGGAATAAAACAGATTTTCATACTTACGCACAATGTTTACTTCTTCAAAGAAGTTACTTTTAAAGGTGGTGGAAATAATCAACGAGTTTTAATCCATTACCTACTTCAATATTTTGGGAGGCCTTGATTATGAAGATGCAATAAGTAAATTTGAAGGGGAAAAACAGATAATTTGCAAATCTCTTATTTCGTGGGATATACAGTAAATCAGCCGTTAATCGAAACCCTGATATCTTGGGTAAAATCAGGAGAAATAGCAATTCCCGAAATTCAAAGGCCTTTTGTATGGAGTTCTACGAAAGTCAGAGATTTGATGGGTATCAAGGTTATCCAATCGGATATATCATTGCTTGGAGAAACCCAAACATTAAACTCAAAGACGGTTTATCATAAGAAAAAAAGACTTTAACACCTGCTATTGCAAAAGACAAAAAATGGGTAGATGATATTTCAACTGTTTTTAACGGTAATTTATTCGATATAGTTGGAAACTATTTAGAGAGGATAAATTAAAAATTCAGACAGTTTTTCAGGATTTGATAAATATTCCCAAAAAACAGATTGGGCTTATAGAATTAAGCGGACATCTCGATATTGAAAAGGTAACAGAAATCTTTATCCGAATTAATAGTCAGGGTGTTGAATTAAGTCAGGCAGATTTTGTTATGTCAAAAATTGCAGCAAATGAAGAATATGGCGGTAATCTTTTGCGAAAAGCAATAGATTATTTTAGCCATTTAGCGATTGCTCCTGAATTTTATTCTCATATTGCTGAATATATGATCCAACCTACAAAGATATTTTAAGAGTTGCATTTACATTCAAATTCAACGTAAAGAACTTTATTAACGAAACAAATTTTAAAAGATTTTTAATGATTATAAAATCCGCAGGTTTTGTTGATAATAGATTGATTAGATCTGTAAATGCGATGATCTGCTTTAATTGAAAAATATGTAAAAAAATGGTTTGTCCTTACTGATATTCCGGTTCCCCTGAAAGCAGATTTGATTTTGACATAAAAAATATTTCTTTGGAATGCAGAATTAATTCAAAGATTAAATACTTCAAGTTCTACAAGTCCTGTATTTAACGTTTTTTCAATGCTATTTTAATAATAAAGGTTTTTTATCGAAAGATATTACCGTAAAAAACTTGATTGAACAAAGAGGTGATGTTCACCATATTTTTCCAAGAGACTTATTGAAAAAGAAAGGTCTGACAAGAGGACATTGAAGATACTTTAAAATATCAAAAATTTTTAATACAAAGATAATATATTTTCAACTTTCAAGTATTTAATTCAATTGTTCGCTCTTTTTAAATTCATAAACAGGCTCTTTTTTACTGCCTAAAATAAAATCTTTTGTAATAATAATATAAAACAGGAAGCATTATTTCTTCTTCAAAAACAAGCTCTATTCCGTCCATGTCAAAAAACGCCCGGTATTGTTTTATTATCAAATATTTTTGTTTTATTTTACAAATGCACCACCGCATATAAATAAAATATGGGATGTGTTTATTAAAACAGTGTCGGAATTGCTTTTTTTATTACCTTTTACAGGCACATACACATCAGAGCCTTCCAGTATTTTTAAAAGTCCCTGCTGCACTCCTTCTCCTGAAACATCCCTTCCTATGGCGGCACTTTCACTTTTTTTTGCAAGTTTGTCTATTTCGTCAATATATATGATGCCTTTTTGTGCAAATTCTACAATTGTAATTTGCCGCAACCAAAAGCCTTGATAATATACCCCCCACATATCCGGCTTCTGTTAAAGAAGTCGCATCCGCAATGGCAAACGGGTGTTTTTGCAAGAAGCGTTTTTCCGCTGCCTGTCGGGCCTATCAGCATAATATTGCTTTTTTCGAGTTCTATGTCATTATATACAGGGTTTTCAATTCTTTTGTAATGGTTATACAGGGCAACTGCCAGTATTTTTTTGGCTTTTTCCTGTCCAATTATATATTTGTCAAGATGTCCCACAATTTTTTCTTTTCTTGAAGGTAGTTTGCTTTTTGAAGCACTTTACATGTTTTTACACATTCGCTGCAAATTGTTGACTTTTCAGTGGAAAACATTTTTTCCACTTCGCTCTGTTTTCTTCCGCAAAACGAACATATTTTTTCGTTATCCATATTAAACCTTTCTTCCAGAGATATCGGAATATGTGTTAAATTATGTCTTTTTAAAAATTTTTCCTCTTTTTTACTAAGAGGGGGTTCTTTTACATAATATCCTCCATCTAAATCCAAAGTCAGTTCATTTGCCACCATCCTTTCTGTGTCTTTTGAAAAATCAGCACCTAAAAAAAGATATTTTTTGCCTTTTCTGTATTTTTTTAAAAAAGCGGGAACCGCAAATCCGCCCATGACTTCTGTAATCCAATCTACATAATCCGTCGAACCCATAGGTTTAAAAAAAATGTTTCGTGCGTTTTTCAGCTCTTCATCATCGGTTTTTATATACTGCTTTGTTTGTATTTCCTACAATAAGTATATGATTTAAATTTACAATTTCTTTGTGTATTTCCGTAGGCTCAAACGGTTTGGAATATATCCAGTTTGTCAGCTGTTGGATATATTCATAACCTCTTCTTTGTTCCAAATGCATAGCTGCTCTTGAAAATTCATACATTAGTCTCGGAAAATAAGTGAATCGGAATCATAAGGCATCTGCTCGCCCTCTTTTGTTTTAACATTTTTAAAAATTCCTATACCCAAATAAGGAACTGTTTTATTTTCTTTAATCTCTTTTTTTATGTTTTTAATTAATTCTTTCATATTCCTTTATTGTTATAAATCTCTTTTGAAGAGATTATTTTTCTTTTTAGTTTTTCTAAATTAAATTTTTGATAAACATCATCAGGATCATAATATATTGCCCCGTCTTTTGATATTAAAATGAGCGCTTTTGTAATAGTTTCCTTATCTTCCATTTTAATTGTTAAACCGTAAATGTCTGAGAATTCATTATCTTTATCAAACAGGACAATAACTGTTATATATTTTGAAACCTTATAAAAAGCATGGTTATTATAAGCTGAGTATCAAATTCAACCGGGATTGAATTTTTATCATATAAAGAAGCGGTATATCTTCCAAATAATAAAATTTATTTTTATATTTTATTTTCAAAACTGCTCCTTTTTTTATGTATATGCAATATTTATTCTATTGTTTAGAACGTTTTAAATAAGGAGAAAAAAATGAATTCAACAAACAAAAATTTTTTACCGGAAGATATAAAAGAAAAAATAAACAACCATCCGTGTTACTGTGAAGATGCACATCATCATTATGCCCGTATTCATGCGGCTGTGGCTCCTGCATGTAATATTCAGTGCAATTACTGCAACAGAAAATACGACTGTTCTAATGAAAGCCGCCCCGGTGTTACAAGTGAGAGAATGACTCCCGAAGAAGCGATAAAAAAAGTACTTTATGTGGGGGGAGAGGTTCAGCGTCTGAGTGTTTTGGGTATTGCAGGCCCGGGTGACGCCCTTGCAAATCCGAAAAACACATTTGAAACTTTCAGGCTGGTCAGGGAAAAAACGCCTGATCTTAAACTCTGCCTTTCAACAAACGGGCTGGCTCTTCCTGATTATGTGGATGAACTTGTAAAATACGGGGTTGATCATGTCACCGTTACAATAAACAGCTGTTGATGAAACAGGGGAAATAGGTTCAAAAATATATTCCTGGGTTTATTACGACCATAAAAGACATTTTGGTATTCTGCTTCAAAGACAGCTTGAGGGTATTAAAAAATGTGTGGAAAAGGGTATTTTAATTAAAGCCAATTCCGTTTTAATTCCGGGAATAAACGATAAGCATCTTCCAAGTTGCAAAAAAATTAAAAGAAATGGGGGTGTTTTTACACAATATATATAAGCCTGCGGTGTGGATGTAAGGCTTATGAAACACTGCAGACAGTGCAGGGCCGATGCCGTGGGTCTTATAGAAAGCAAGAAAAGAAGCGAAAAACAAGATAGAAGAATTTAGAAAAATCCTTGAAAAGGCAAATGAAAGAGCAAGGGAACTTGAAGAAAATCTAAGCTCAGAGAATAAAACCATTTTAGTTGCCGTTACAACCGCAGGTGAGGGAATGATTAACCAGCACTTCGGCTCAGCAAAAGAATTTTTAATTTATAAAGCAGGAGACAGGGGTGTTATGTTTGTTCAACACAGAAAAATAAACAGTGCGTATGCCCAGAGTGTAGGTTCACAACCCTAAGAGACGGAGAGCAGGCCCCTTATGTGGCTTTTAACACAAAAGAAAAAATAGCAATTGCCAAAATGCTTGTGGAGTGTGGTGCAGACGAGCTTGAAATAGGAATTCCGGCTATGGGGGAAGATGAAAAAAGAGATATAAAAACACTGCTTTCTTTAGAACTTGATGTGCGTATGATGACATGGAACAGAGCCGTGATGAAAGATTTGGAAGCCTCACTTGAGTGCGGTGTGAAAGCTAGAAGTTGAATTTAAAGGATATTAAACAATCTTGAAAAAACAATTACAGAGGCAAAAAAAGAGGGGGTTTTTGTATGTATGGTTTAGATTCTGCGATACGGTTGGAATACTTACCCCTTTAAAAACATATGAAATTATTAAAAAGCTGACGTCATTAAATCTTTTGCCTATAGAAATGCACACACATAATGCTTCGTTTGAACAGGTTTTGATGAACCGAACTTAATAAAAAAAGTAAAAGGCTTTTTGCGCATGAAAGCGGCATACATGCTGATGCCTACGAGCCTTTTGAAGCGTTTCCAATAGGTAAACATTCAGGCTCTTCCACGCTTATGTATCATTTAAAAGCTGCGGGGATAGAGGCTAAAAAAGAGGTTTTAAGAATTGTAACAACAAGGAAATTTATAAGATGGCTTAAATTAATAGATACACCCGAAATAATCTCAATTGCAAAAGAGATGGACATTGAGGTGGACACTTTTCCGCATTTGTTTTTGGAATATATAAAGAAAATATGTTAGCGGGCGTAATTCTGACGGTGGAATATGAAAAAAATATTCAGATTAAATATTTTATGGTAGAAAATAGATTTTAAAAATGCAAAGGAACAGCTCATTAAAATTTGCACTTCCAGACAGTTTTCAGCATTCTTGCTCTATTACTTCAAAAGATGTTTTTTTAGGACCCTGGATATCAAAGGATGAATATGAAGCGGAAAAGGTTAAAAAGAGTAATATCATACAGCCCGGATATTAAAAATATTAACAAACTTTTCAAAAAATACAATTTTGAAAAAACAGAAAAACTGGTTTTTTTAAGCTATGGGGATTGTGAAATAAATTTTAACAATATTTATTCGTTTTCATTTTAAAAGGAGGAAAAAATGGAGAACTAAAAAAAGAAATTGGAAAAAGAAAAAGAAAAGCTGTTGAGCTGGCCGGTCAGATTCATGACATTGTGGAAGATACATTGTGGGTGGATTATAACAAGATTTAAAAAAGAAATGTAAAACAGGCTATTGAAATTTTTGAGAATACTTCTTTACCTTTTAAAAAGGCAAAAAAATTGGTAACTGAATGCAACAGATGCTGCTGCAGAGAACCTTTAAAAAAAATTCGGTAAATATGATTTTAAAGAGATAGAAATGCTGATAGAAAAAAGGTGGGAGAGAATAAGAAAACTGGCTGAAGGAGATTAAAATGGATATTAACGGATGGAGTGAACTTAAAAAATGGCTTATTAAACATAAGGCTTTAGGTGAAAATATTGACAATCCTTTATATATTACAAGGTTGAACCTTAGCTCTAAAGAGATAAAAGAACTTCCAGGTTCTATTGAACTGCTTGAAAATCTTGTTACGCTGGATTTAAGTGACAATTTTTTAGAAGCGCTGCCTGAGAGTATTAAAAATTTAAAAAAACTGATAAATTTAAATATATCCAAGAATAATTTTAAAGTTTTGCCTGAAGTTTTGGGTGAAAAATGCAAACGGCAATTTGATAGAAAATGTCGATGTGCTGCAAAAATGTCAGAGTTTAAGCAATTTAAGGGTAGTTAATATTTCAAATAACTTTATAAAAGGAATTTCTTCAATTTGTAAATCCCTTTGCAATGTGGAAAGACTTGATATCTCTTCAAATTTAATAAAGGAAATTCCGGATGAAGTGTCATATCTTGTTTCTTTAAATGTTTTAAACGCCCAGGATTTCTGAATTAAAAGTTATAGATATGGAAGATCTTGAATACTAACAATCCTGTACAAAAAGATTTATTTAAGAGATGATTTTGCCCCTTATTTGGAAAGCTTTTCCGCCGACGGGTGCGGGCTAAAAGAATTTTTAATGTTTAAATCAGGTGAAATTAAAAATTTGTGCTACAGCTCAAATGAACTTACCGAATTGTCAGAAGAGATAATTAATTATTCAAAGCTTGAAGAATTGTATATTGATGATAACAATATAAAAGATTTACCCGAAAACCTTGCCAATCTTAACAATTTGAAAATATTGTATGTCGAGGGGAACCCTTTAAACGCCCATGCTTTAAAAGTAATAGATATTTTACATCCAAAAATATGTGATATCAAAACAAAAAAAGGATGAAGAGGCAAAAGAAACAGACCTTCCTGAGATGGCGCATTTAATAGGGGAGCTGTTTTCAATAGAGAAAGATTTTGAAATAGATTTCACTAAACAGTTAACAGGTATAACAAAACTGTATAAACAAAAAGGTAATGTTTTGTTGGTCGCCAGGGATAATGACAAGGTGGTGGGTATGGTTACAATGCAGCGCCTCATTTCAAGTGCGGAAGGTGATTATATAGGGCATGTTGAGTATCAAACGTATCTTAAAGTTTTCCATTACAAAGCGTAAACATTTTTACAAATTTGTTTCTCTTTTGTTTCTTTTTGTCAATATTTTGTATTTTTTTCCGGTTTTTTAACAAAAAAAAATTAAGGAGATAAAATGGCTGAATTAAGACAAATTGCCTTTTACGGAAAAGGCGGAATCGGTAAATCTACTACTTCTCAAAATACATTGGCTTCTATGGCTTATTATTTTGGAAAAAATATAATGATAGTCGGTTGTGACCCTAAAGCGGATTCTACAAGACTTATTTTACACGAAAAAGCTCAGGACACTATTTTACATCTTGCTGCTGAAGCTGGAACAGTTGAAGATTTGGAACTTGAAGATGTGTTAAAACACGGAGCCGGAATTTTTAGTCCGGATACTAAGGGAGGATGGATTAACTGTGCGGAATCCGGAGGGCCTGAACCTGGTGTCGGTTGTGCGGGAAGAGGTGTTATTACAGCGATTAACTTTCTTGAAGAAGAGGGTGCTTATGAAGAGGACGGTTTGGATTCCGTATCTTACGATGTTTTAGGGGACGTTGTTTGCGGCGGTTTATATTGTTATGTCAGGTGAAATGATGGCCATGTATGCGGCTAACAACATTTCAAAAGGTATTTTGAAATATGCAAACACAGGTGGAGTCAGACTTGCGGGGCTTATTTGTAATGCAAGAATGACAGACAGGGAATATGATTTGGCAAATGCACTTGCTAAAGCATTAGGGACTCAAATGATTCATTTTGTTCTAAGAAACAATATATATTCTCCTACATCTGATCAGGCTTTGGAATACAAAGAACTTGCAAGAAAAATTTTAGAAAATGATTTTAAAGTTATTCCTACACCGCTTGAAATGGATGATTTGGAAGATTTATTAATGGAATTCGGTCTTGAAGAGGATGTTTTGGAAGATGAAGTTGGTAAATCAAAAATTAAAAGGATAGAAAAGTTTATAATAGGTTTAAAATTTCCAGCAGATATGGGAAACAATATGGATGAAGAAGTAATAAAAAAACTGGATGCATTTATTGAATCAATTGGCGGAATAGATGACATTAATGCAATTGAACTTGAAATGGGCCCAAGAGGCGGAGATGTGGAAAAAATTGTTTACTGCAATAAAGACACGTTTCTTTTCAAGGCACTGGCAGCTTATTTGAAAGATGACAAATATATTGAAAAAGACGGAGAAAAATATCTGATTTTTATGAGTGAAATTTCAAAAAGGGTTGACAGTGACGATGAAACTATGGATTTATGCAAAAAATTTGATTCTATGGAGCATTTCAGAGTAAAAAAAGCGTCTTAATTGAATTACAGGAAGAAGCAATAAAAGAAGTATTGAGTGTTTATCCTAAAAAAGCGGCAAAAAACCGCTCAAGACATTTAGGTGTTGCTACTCCGGAAGATGAAAGCCAAAAAACGGCGGGAAATGTAAGAAGCAACAAAAAAACGGTTCCTGGTGTTATGAGCCAAAGAGGATGCGCATATGCCGGAAGTAAAGGTGTTGTATGGGGTCGCGGTCAATACTCCCGTGCGGGAAGAAGAAACTATTATATAGGAACAACCGGGGTTGATACTTTTGGAACAATGAACTTTAGTTCTGATTTTCAGGAAAAAGACATCGTTTTCGGCGGTGATAAAAAAGAAATTGATGAGCTTTTTCCTCTCAACAGGGGTATTACCGTCTTTGGGGCATCATATTGCAAATGACGTAATAAGAGATTATGTAGTTGATCCTAATGTCCCGACTTACGGTAAAGAAATAGAGCCAGGCCCTTATGATATAGCAATTCTCGGGGATTACAACATAGGAGGCGACGGCTGGACAAGCAGAATTTTACTTGAAGAGATGGGTTTAAGGGTTCTTGTGCACTGTTATCGTATGAATTATATCGCAAGGCATATAGAAAGGGAATACGGCGTTCCATGGGCTGAGTTTAATATGTTCGGACCGACCAACATAGCAAAATCCCTTAGAAAAATAGCATCTTTTTTTGATGAAAAAATTCAGGAAAATGCTGAAAAGGTAATTGCAAAATATCAACCGATGGTTGATGCTGTAATAGAAAAATACAGACCGAGACTTGAGGGTAAAAAAGTAATGCTTTTTGTGGGCGGTCTCAGACCAAGACACATTATCGGGGCTTATGAAGACGACGATTATGAAAGAACAAAAGAAGATATCAGTAATTCCACTATTATTTACGACGATGTAAATGAGTATGAATTTGAAGCTTTTGTTAAAAAATTACATCCTGACCTTGTAGGTTCCGGTATTAAAGAAAAATATGTATTCCAAAAAATGGGGCTTCCATATAGACAAATGCACTCATGGGATTACAGCGGTCCTTATCACGGATATGACGGTTTTGCAATTTTTGCAGCAAATATGGACCTTGCTATTAATTCGCCTGTTTGGAAAATAGATGATGCGCCGTGGGAAAATCAGGAACTTTTTAAAAATAAAAAAAATTTTGAAAGCGCAGCCGGGGCAACCGACCCTGAAAAGGTAAAAGAATTTGTAGAAGCCGTTAGGGGCTGTAATGGCGGCACTCGGATTTGAAAAAACCATGCCTTATGTGTGATTCCATGACAGAAGATGCGGCGGTTTTCGGAGGTCTAAGTAATATGAAAGAAGGGCTTAAAAACTGCTGTGCACTTTATAAACCGGATATGATAGCTGTGTATGGCTGAAGTTATAGGTGATGATTTAGGTGCGTTTATTACTACAGCCATTGAAGAAGACAAAGGAGAGTTCATTCCTGAAGGTATGCCTATTCCTTATGCACACACACCTTCATTTGTAGGAAGCCATATTACCGGATATGACAATATGATGCACGGTATTTTAGGCCAGCTTACAGAAGGAAATGTTGATAAAACAAACAAAAAAGAGAGAATTAATATAATTCCCGGGTTTGAGCCTTATGTTGGAAGCATAAGGGAAATTAAGAAAATTCTTGATGAATTCGGTTATGATTATATTATTTTAGGAGACCATTCCGACCAGTTTGATTCACCTGCCGGTAAATATAAAATGAAAAAACAATGAAACTTGATGATTTTATAATGAAAATATCTGAACTTACAGGTAAAGAGGTTCCCGAATCTTTGAAACTTCAAAGAGGAAGACTTGTGGATGCAATGCAGGACAGTTATCCGTATATGCACGGTAAAAAATTTGCCATTTGGGGCGATCCTGACTTTTTACTCGGAGTTGTAAGCTTTTTACTTGAAATGGGTGCAGAACCTACACATGTATTATGTAATAACGCTCCTAAAGGATGGGAAGAAGAGATGAGAACGCTGCTTGACACTTCTCCTGCAAAAGATGATTTACATGTATGGGCAGGAAAAGATTTATGGCATATGAGAAGTCTTCTTTTCACAGAACCAGTTGATTTGTAACTCTTACGGAAAAGAGATTTACAGGGATCTGGAATTCCACTAATCAGAATAGGATTTCCTATATTCGACAGACATCATTTGCACAGATATTCAATAAGCGGATATGAGGCCCTTAATCTGTTAACATGGATAGTAAACGGTGTTCTTGATAGGTTAGATGAAGAAACAAAAGACATAGCAACAACCGATTACTTCTTCGATTTAATAAGATAATCTTCAATTTTTTTCTTCTTTTAATATTTTTTTTTAAAAGGAGCTGATATGGTTGGAAGAAAAAAAATAAAAGAATTATTAAATGAGAGTGCCTGCGAGCATTCAAAAAATAAAAAACAAGGCTGTAATATAGTTAAACCCGGTCTTGGAGCGGGAGGATGCGCTTTTGAAGGTGCGCAGAATCTGGTTCACGGCCCCCAAACATGCCTCGGCGCTTCGTGGGAAACAAGACAGACTCCGATAAAAGGCTTGATGAATCCATTGAATATATTATGAAAAAATATTCTCCCGAGGCCATTTTTGTATACCAGACCTGTGTAACCGCTCTTATAGGTGATAATATAGATTCAGTTTGTAAAACAAAAAGTGAAAAATTTAATATTCCAATAGTGCCTGTGCATGCACCGGGTTTTGTCGGAAGTAAAAATCTCGGTTCAAGACTTGCCGGTGAAGATGTGTTGGAATATCTTATAGGCACAAAAGATGATATTAAGATAATAGTTATAATTTTATTGGTGATTTGTGGCAAATTACCCCTGTGTTGGAGGGCAAAACTGAACGTAATAAACTGTTCAAAATCTTTAATAACGCTTTGCAGGAAAATGAAAGAAAAATATGATATTCCCTGGATATCCGCCTCATTTTACGGAAAAAGTGAAAGCTTTGGGAGATTCTGAACTTGTTGAAAAAGCTATTGAAGTAACAAAAAACGAAGAAGCTAAAATCGATAAAAAGCTAAAACCGTATATTGAAAAATTCAGAGGAAAAAACGCTATTTTAAATACAGGAGGTGAAAAAGCATGGTCTATAGCTTCAGCTCTGAAGGATTTGGGAATTAAAGTTATAGCCACTTCTGTTGCAAAATCTGTTGAAAGTGATATAAAAAAAGCAAAAGAAATTTTGGGAGAAGATATTATTTTAATGAAATCCCCGGCGTCTGAGCAGATAAAAATAGTGGAAGAATATGGCACTGACATTCTTTTAGGCGGGGGAAGAAGTTTGTATACCGCTTTTAAAAGAAGAAATTCCTTTCTAAATTTAGCAAAAGATTTGGACAATGTTTTGGATAATCCTATTTAAAAATTACTCAAAAAAAGCACCTTGGGAGGTTGAATTATGAATACAGTAAAAAAACCGCTTCAGGTAAATCCTATAAAACATTCCCAGCCTATGGGTGCTGCTCTGGCATTTATGGGGGTTAAAAACTGCCTTCCTTTAATGCACGGTTCTAAAGGATGTGCTTCATTTACAAAAGTTTTTCTGACAAGTCATTATAATGAACCAATTGCTATGTACAACACTTCCGTAATAGATATTACCGCTGTTCTTGAGGGCGGATATGAAACAATATTAAAAGCTGTGGAAAATAAAATTAATAAATTTAAATTGACATACCTTACTGTTACGTAAACACGCCCGATTTTGCAGGCGGTGTGGCAAGCGGAATGGATATTGGCCAAAAAATCTCCCTGCAGCCTGTTGAAATTGAAAAAATAAAAAGTTTTTGCGAAAGTTTCGGTTTTGAAACATATGCCCTTCCGGATATTTCCACCTCGCTTGACGGATGTTTAAGAGAAGGACAGGGGAAACTCGGAAACGGAGACATTACTTTAGATGATATTAAAAATTTAATACCCATTTTGTAATAAGCGATAACAAATTTGTCATTACAGGGGCTAAAATAAAGGCTGTAATAGCAACTACCCCATCAAATGTGTTAAAAGATATTAAAGCGGAGAATGCTTTGGTGGGTGATTTGGAAGATGCTGAAAGTTTTTTAAATGAGTGTGATATGTTAATCAGTAATTTCCACGGGGAACGGATATTGCACTCTTTAGGAAGTAATGCGTTAAAAAATGACCAGCTTTATGAAGGCGGGGCATATTTTTTATTTGAAGTTGCGAACATACTGAATAAGGAGCTTTCACATGGCTAAAACTGATGATAAAAAAAAAGTTATTCATTATTGTTTACGATATTACAAAAGAGGGATATACAACAAGCGGAATTATTGAAACAGATACTTCCAATCGAAAAAACGGAATAGAAATTATCTCTTCTGGCATTATATTGAAGAACTGTTAAATCAGTTTGTATATATGTTAAACAATAATCCCCCGCCTTGGATTAAAAAAATTATGCATTTTGAAACTGAAAAAGACCCGAGACTTGATTTTTGGAAATATAAAAGGGAAATAATGAAAGCAATTAAATTTGACAAAGAAGATTTTAAAAAAGAGCTTGTAAGAAAACAAAAGAAGAACTAAAACTGCATATATGCAAATAAAAAATGTTGTTATGGAAATGAGTCATGAAGGTTTCGGTAGATGTGTCGTTATTGCGGATAAAATTGTTTTGGTTAACAAATATTTTAAAGATGCGCACCGTTTTAGTTATAGAACTCTTGAAAAACTATATGAAGACGGGGAAAAAATGTTAAATAAAGCCTATAAAACATATTTACAGTATAAACCATGCAAGGATTAAAAATGGCAAAAATTGGAATATTTGTAGGAAGCAGCGGAGGAGTTACCCAAAATGCCGCAGAAATGCTTGAGGAATTTTTTGAAGAGAGTGAACTTATAAATATAGAAGAGGATTTTGACGGCATTGAACAGTTTGAAGAATATGATGTGTTGCTTTTAGGCTCTTCAACCTGGGGACAGGGGGACCCCCCGCTTTTTGAGCTTGAAAATGAAATGCCGGATTTAAGCGGTAAAAAAGTCGCTTTCTTCGGTGCCGGGGATCAGGTTACACACGGGGAACATTTTGTAAGTGCTTTGGCAAAACTTAAAGAGCTTGGAGCCGATTGTGAATACGGTTACTGGCCGATTGATGGATATAATTTTGAGTATTCGGCATCTGCGAAAGACGGAAAATTTTGCGGTTTGGCCATAGATGATATTAATCAGCCGGATTTGACCGAAGAAAGAGTGGCCGCATGGGCTGAACAGATTAAAAAAGAGATGAATCTTTAAGGAGAGGTTATGGGTAAACTTGAAGAGTTTAAAAAAGCTGAAAAGAAGAGTTTGAAAATCTTTTACAATATTTATAAAAATTTTGAAAACGGTTATTCCCCGAGTGCTGCGGAAATATGGGACACATTCAGCAGGCCGTCTCCTTGTAGATTCTGTCTTGGCGCAAGCAGCTGCAGCAGTGTAAAGGGGTCAGGATAAAAGTCCCTATAAAAAATGACGGAACAAACCCTTTTTATGAAAGAAACGCCATTTTGATTGAACCCGGGGAAGAGGGATATGTTAAGCATATTGGGGATTTTTTACAGGTAATAAGAATTTATGAAGTCCATTTTTTGGAAAAAGGCGTAATTTTCGGATGCAGGGAAGATGAGCTTGAAGCGGTGGAAGATGATGATTTTTATGATGAGGTGGAAGAAGAATTAAAATGGATTAGAGAACACAAAAAAGGAGAATAAATGTTTGCGGATTCGGTGAAGGAATGGATAAAAGGATTTTTGCAAAAAAAGGTGATTTACTTTTAAGAGTTGCAAAACTAAACGGGGTTAAAATACGTTAAATTTGAAGAATTAAAATTAAAAGATCATTAAAACCGGATGAAGAGGGTTATGACCCGGAAGCCGTTCCGGTATATATGGAAGATAAAGAACTTAACACTTTGATAGAAATGGGAGCCATTTCAAAAAAAGAGGCTGAAATAGCCCAGCAGTATAACAGACAAACACCTATTAGACTTGCATGTCAGTGTATTATAAAAATAGATATAATTATAAAACCATTTGAATAAAAAAAAGGAGTAAAAAATGACAACAAGAGTAGAGAGTAAATGATTTTTTAGCTGTAAATGTTAAACCTGGTAAAACTATCCAGGATATTGTGGAAGCATCAGGTTCCGCTTTACCTTTTGGTTGCAGAGACGGAGAATGCGGAACCTGTGTTGTATATA
Source organism: Lebetimonas sp. JH292 (assembly GCF_000523275.1). Classification (NCBI taxonomy): domain Bacteria; kingdom Pseudomonadati; phylum Campylobacterota; class Epsilonproteobacteria; order Nautiliales; family Nautiliaceae; genus Lebetimonas; species Lebetimonas sp. JH292. The sequence continues at coordinate 1,443,265 of NZ_ATHQ01000001.1, forward strand.
TTGAAACAGGGATGGAGTATTTAAGTGAAATGAATGAAAAAGAAAAAGCTGTTATGAAAATGTTGAATGAAAACAGCCCTAAAGCAAGACTTGCATGTCAGATGAAAATTGCTAAACCGAACGGACTTGTACGTATAAGGTATTAGTTCCGATTCTTTTTGAATCGGATAATTTAGCCGTTTTCGTTTAGAACAAAAATTGCATATAATATTGTAAAAATATTCAGTTACAGAACTCGATGAGCATTTAAGAACCATATCTTATGAAAATCCCTGTATTGAAATATCAAACAAAACTTCACCAAAAGCTTACAGTGAATATGTAAACCGTGTTTCAAACGCTTCAACCGATTCTATAGAAGCTTTGAGCAAAAAAGAAAAAAATTTATATGAAATTTTGGAAGAACAGATAAACAAAAAAATCCCAAAAAGTTGCAAAACAGATTATATTAAATATAAATAAAGAGGGTTATTTTGAGGGAAATATAGAAGAAATTGCCAATATTTGCAATGTTACGCCTACATTTGTGGAATCTGTAAGACAGCGCTTTGAATACTTGGAGCCTAGCGGAATAGGCGCAGAAAATTTTAAAGAGACTTATTTGTTCCAGCTTGTGGAATATGATTTAGATGATGAACTCAGCCTGCTTTTAAGTAATATAATTAAAAATTTCAGTTCTATGGACAAATTTATCAACCATCCACGTTTTAAAGATGCCAAATATATTTTGAAAGCGTTTAAAATATCCCCCTGCCGTTGAATTTAAAAAAAACAAAGAACATATTGTTCCGGATATGCATATTTTTTTTGAAAAAGATGACTTAATTATTATGATGAACAGCCAGTTTTATCCGGATGTTAAAATAAATTTCTGTAGAGGCGAAAGAACTTGGTATGCGACAGATTATAAAGGGCAATAAAGAATAAATTTATTCAGACAGAATGGGGTATATTTGCATTTAAAGATTTTTTTGCAAATAATATAAACAATGTTTCAACCTTTAAGCGATAAGGAAATTCTTGAATTTGTAAATAAGAAATTTAATATAAATATGCAAAGAAGAACCATTGTTAAATACAGACAGGAGATGAATATACCTTCTTTTAAGGAAAGAAAATTTATATATTTAATTAAAAATTCATAATTTTATTTTTGCTATAATTAGCAAAAAGGGGAAGGTATGAAAAAATTTTTAATTTTTTTCTCTTCTATTATTGTAATATTTGCAGCTTTTATAGTTTTTTTATTTACGCCTCCGGGAAACGCGCTTTTAAAACCTATCGTTGAAAGTCAGATTAATTCAAAATCCCCTGTTAAAATCTCTTTTGATAAATTTAGGGTTGGCTTTGGCAGTATTGATTTAAAAATTAAATTTTTAAAAAATTCGGTAGCAAATATTAAAGGGAATTATTCACTTTTTTCACAAAATTTCAATATTAATTACAATATACATATTGCTAATTTAAACAATTTAAAAAATATTGTGAGTTACCCTTTAAGAGGCGGTGTGGATACAAGTGGGAATATTAAAGGAAATATCAAAGATATAAAAATAAAAGGAATTACAAATTTTGCAAAGAGTAACACTGATTATTTTATAGAATTAAAAAATAAGCAAGTTTCAAAAATATTGACAGATATTAAAAATCTGGATTTGGCAAGCCTGCTTTATATAGTAAATAAACCTAAATTTATAGACGGAAAATTAAATTCAAACATTGTGTTAAACAGTATCGATATTAACAATTTGGACGGAAAAATTTTGGCTTCTGTTAAAAATGCAACTGTTAACAGAAGTTTATTGAAAAAAGAATATAATTTAACACTTCCAAAAACTACACTTAATTTAGATTCAAAAGCTTTAATGAAAGGTAAAAAAATAGACTTTTTTGCCAATTTAATTTCTAATTTATTAAAAGCAAATATTAAAGGTAATTTTGAAAACAATTATTTAAATTCTAAATATACTTTGCTTGCCGATAATTTATCTGTTTTAACACCTGTTATTAATCAAAAAATAAGAGGAAAATTTAAAACAGATGGAATTGTAAAAGGAAAAACAAATAATTTATTGGTAAAAGGAATCGCATATTTAGCGGGCGGAAATATAAATAAAAAAATTGCCTTATATGGTTTATCAGCCGATATACAGTTACGGAAATATAAACTCAAATGGAAAAATTAATTTTAACAAAGAAATAAACGGAAAAATAAATGCCAATATAAAAGGGAAAACAGATAAATACGTTTTATATAAAGAGTTTAATTTTACAAATGCTGCTGTTTCATATAATCTGAATTCAAATGTCAATATAAAAAATTCTATTGCTTATATAAATACAAAATTAAATTCAAATGTTGCTAATGCTAATTTGCCGGATGGAAAATACAATATTAATAAAAATATATTTACAGGCACTTATTCAATAAATATTCCAAATTTAGACAAACTCTATTTTGCAACAAAAAAACATTTAAAAGGTAAAATTACGGTAAACGGAAATATAAAAAAGGATAAAGATTTATTAATTACAGGAAACTCTAAAACACTCGGAGGTAATATAAATTATAAATTATTAAACAACGATTTTACATTAAACGCTAAAAATTTATATGTTGTAAAACTTATGGATATGTTAATGTATCCTCAGGTTTTTGATTCAACTGCAAATATTAATTTAAAATATAATGTTTTAAGTAAAAAAGGTGTTTTGGATGCTAATTTGATTGACGGTCATTTTTTGCCTAATAAGCTTAGCTTTTTAATAAATTCTCTGGCTCATTTTGATTTAACAAAAGAGCTTTATAAAAAAACAACTATTCACTCTATTATAAATGATAAAAAAATTGTAAGCGATCTGGATATGAAAAGCAGACTGACTCATATTTCTTCTAAAAAAGCTTTTGTAGATTTAGATAAAGAATATATAGATGCAAAACTTCTTTTGGAAATAATGAAAAGACCAATTTATGTTAAATTAAAAGGTAAATTAACTTCTCCATCTATAAAAATTGATGCAAGTAAATTTTTAAAAGCAGAAATTAAAAGGAAGGCTAAAGAAGAGATAAAAAAACAGATTGAAAAAAATTTACCGATAAAAAATTTATTTAATTTTTAATTTCCTTTTTTTAAGTAAATAATAAATAAAAAAATTAAATATTTAACTGATATTTTGATATAATTCCACACTAAAAAACTAATAAAAGGAAAAGAATGCCTACTATAAACCAATTAGTTAGAAAAGGTAGAAAACAAGTTATTAAAAAATCAAAATCACCTGCACTTGTAAGCTGTCCTCAAAGAAGAGGAGTTTGTACAAGAGTATATACAACTACTCCTAAAAAACCAAACTCAGCTTTAAGAAAAGTTGCAAAAGTCAGACTTACCAGCGGATATGAAGTAATTAGTTATATCCCTGGTGTAGGTCATAACCTGCAAGAACATAGCATTGTGCTTGTAAGAGGCGGTAGGGTAAAAGACTTACCTGGGGTTAAATATCACATCGTAAGAGGTGCGTTGGATACTGCCGGAGTTAAGGGAAGAGTACATTCAAGAAGTAAATACGGTACTAAAAAAGCAGAAGCCGGTAAGAAATAATTTTGATTTTAGTGTAGTTTAGGTTAATTTGCATTTTGGTTATAGTAGGAGGATTTATTAAGTGAAAAGTATAAAATGAAAAGTTATAAATTTTAATTTTTCACTTTTAACTTTTAACTTGAAATGCCTCCTCACTGCCAAAGCTGGTAGAGTAAGTCCCTGTATATGGGTAAAAAAACTGAAGAGAAGGAGATTTTATGAGAAGAAGAAGAGCGCCTAAAAGAGCGGTAATGCCGGATCCGGTATTTAAGAGTGAAATAGTTACAAAATTTATTAATAAAATTATGTGGGACGGTAAAAAAACAATTGCCGAAAAAATAGTTTACGGTGCTATTGAAAGATTGGATAGCAAAGGTGAAGAAAAAGGAATAGATGTATTTTTCAAAGCTATTGAAAATGTAAAACCGCTTTTGGAAGTTAGAAGCAGAAGAGTCGGTGGGGCAACTTATCAGGTTCCTATGGAAGTGAGACCTGAAAGACAACAAACACTTTCTATCAGATGGATAGTTGATGCCGCAAGAAACAGAAATGAAAGAACAATGGTGGAAAGACTTTCTAACGAACTTTGGGATGCGGCAAACGAAAGAGGAGCGGCATTCAAGAAAAGAGAAGATACTCACAGAATGGCAGAGGCAAACAAAGCATTTGCTCATTACAGATGGTGATAATTTAATGGAAAATGGAGAATTGAAAATGGAGAAATGTCTTTTCCTTTCTTTTTTACTAACTTCAAAGTCTGATATAATTTCAAAAAATTTAAGGAGATAAAATGCCAAGAAAAACGCCTATCGAAAAAGTTAGGAATATAGGTATTGCTGCTCATATTGACGCAGGTAAAACTACAACAACGGAGAGAATTTTATATTATACCGGTGTTAGTCACAAAATAGGTGAAGTGCACGAAGGTGCGGCGACTATGGACTGGATGGAGCAGGAAAAAGAAAGAGGTATTACAATTACTTCGGCTGCTACAACATGTTTTTGGAAAGAACATCAAATTAACATTATCGATACTCCGGGACACGTTGACTTTACTATTGAAGTCGAAAGAAGTATGAGGGTGCTTGACGGTGCGGTTGCAGTATTTTGTGCCGTCGGCGGTGTTCAGCCACAAAGTGAAACAGTTTGGAGACAGGCAAACAAATATCATGTCCCAAGAATTGCATTTGTAAACAAAATGGACAGAATTGGCGCAAATTTCTATGAAGTTGAAAAACAGATAAAAGAAAGATTAAAAGCAAATCCGGTACCTATTCAAATTCCAATCGGGGCGGAAGAAAATTTTAAAGGTGTTGTGGATTTGGTTCAAATGAAAGCTCTTGTATGGGAAGATGAAGCGGCGCTTGGAAGTAAATACGAAGTTGAAGACATTCCGGCTGAACTTAGGGATAAAGCGGAAGAATACAGGGAAAAACTTATTGAATCAGTTGCTGAAACAGATGAGGCATTAATGGAAAAATATTTTGCCGGAGAAGAAATTACTGCTGATGAAATTAAAGCGGCTATTAAAAAAGCTACATTAAATATAGAAATTGTTCCAATGTTATGCGGTACTGCATTCAAAAACAAAGGGGTTCAACCATTGCTTGACGCTGTAATTGATTATTTGCCTTCTCCTACAGAAGTTACATGGATTAAGGGAATTGATCCAAAAACAGGTGAGGAAATAAGCATAAATCCGGGTGACGACCAACCGTTCAGCGGACTTGCATTTAAGATTATGACTGACCCGTTTGTAGGTAAACTAACATTTACAAGATTTTATTCCGGTGTAATTCAAGCAGGCAGTTATGTATTAAACTCAACTAAAAACAAAAAAGAGAGAATCGGAAGACTTCTTAGAATGCATTCTAATAAAAGAGAAGAAGTCAGTGAATTTTACAGCGGTGAAATCGGAGCAATAGTCGGTCTTAAAAACACTTTAACAGGTGATACTTTATGCGATGAATCTAGACCTGTTATTTTGGAAAAAATGGAATTCCCTGATCCGGTTATTTCAGTTGCGGTTGAGCCTAAAACAAAAGCCGACCAGGAAAAAATGGCTATTGCATTACAAAAATTAGCAGAAGAAGACCCGAGTTTCAGAGTTGCAACTGATGAAGAGAGCGGTCAGACAATTATTTCAGGTATGGGTGAGCTGCATCTTGAAATTATTGTAGACAGGCTTAAAAGAGAATTTAAAGTGGAATGTAATACAGGTAAACCTCAGGTTGCATACAGAGAAACTTTCAAAAAAACAGTAGAACAAGAATACAAATATGCAAAACAATCAGGTGGTAGAGGTCAATACGGGCATGTATTTATAAGACTTATTCCGCAAGAACCTGGTAAAGGTTATGAATTTGTTGATTTAATTAAAGGTGGGGTAATCCCAAGAGAATATATTCCAGCAGTTGACAAAGGTATCCAGGAAGCAGCTCAGGGCGGAGTATTGGCAGGATTCCCGGTGGTTGATTTTAAAGTGGAACTTTATGACGGAAGTTACCATGAGGTTGACTCAAGCGAAATGGCGTTTAAACTTGCCGGAAGCATGGCATTTAAAGAAGGTGCCAAAAAAGCAAATCCTGTAATACTTGAACCGATTATGAAAGTTGAAATAGAAGTACCGGAAGAGTATATGGGTGATGTTATCGGTGATGTTAACAGAAGAAGAGGACAAGTAAACTCTATGGAAGATAGCCATGGAATTAAAAAAGTGACAGCATTTATCCCTCTTGCAGAAATGTTCGGATATTCAACAGACCTTAGAAGTATGACTCAAGGTAGAGGTACATATTCAATGGTATTTGATCATTATGAAGAAGTTCCTCAAAATGTTGCAGCAGAAATTATAAAAGAAAGACAAGGGTAACTCTTCTCTTTTTTTTTTGTTTTTATAATTAAAGGTGTTTGACGGTTAAGGAAATCGAGAGGATTTAAAAGAGAAATTGTTTGTAAATTAAAAAAAATTAATACCAATTGACAATTGAAAATGATGAAAATATTGAAATAATGAGAATTTTAAATATTTTTAAAGTAACTAACTAATTGAGAATTGGTATTAATATGAGTTCTTTTTCATGATGCACAAAATAGTTAATATTATCGGATATTATAAAGCAATTGAAAAAGAAATTTTTAAAAATAAAAAATTAGAAGAACCTTTTTTTGACGAAATATATAAAATATTTAGTGCAATTGAGAATAAAAAAGTAATAGGTTATCTATGCGCTTCAAGTATTGATACGATTTATTACTGCTAATGAAGTTATTTATAAACTTTTAAAAATTTTTGAAATAAGTGAAGTAAATAAAAATACTATACTTGGTGCACTTAAGAGTGATTTTAATGATTTCGAAGATAGTATTATTTATTCAAGTGCTTATTTAAACGGAATTGATTATATTGTCACTCGGGATAAAAAAGGCTTTAAAAAGTCAAAAGTTAAAGTTTTAACTCCACTTGAAGCTGTTCCAAAAATTAAATGTTTGTAACCTCTTGCAGAAATGTTCGGATATTCAACAGACCTTAGAAGTATGACTCAAGGTAGAGGTACATATTCAATGGTATCCTCAAAATGTTGCAGCAGAAATTATAAAAGAAAGACAAGGGTAACTCTTCTCTTTTTCCCTTAATTTTCCATCTTCAATTTGATATAACTTGCTTTTTTATTTTTAAATGTTGTATAATTCATCCAACGTTATATAAAAAAATATATAAGGAAAAAAGATGTATTATACAAAAGAGGATATTGCAAGACTTATCAGCGAAGATATGCCTTATTTTGATTTGACTTCCAAACTTTTAAATATTGAGGGTTTGGGCAAGATTACTTTTTATACCAGAAAAGATGCTGTTGTTACCGGTAATAAATTAGTTGAATTATTATGCAGGGAACTTGATTTAAAAGTAAATTTTAAAGAAAAAGATTCTAAATTTTTAACTGCTGGCAGTAAAATATTTGAAGCCGAGGGGGAAAATGTTTTAATTCTTTGGAAAGTTGCGCAAAATATTTTTGAATATGCGCTTTCCGTATCTACCTACACATATGAAATGGTTAAAAAGGCAAAAGCCATCAACCCATACATTGAAATTTTAACTACAAGAAAAATAATTCCTTTTACTAAAAAAATAGCCCTGAACGCTATAATAGACGGAGGTGCAATGCCCCACAGAATTACAACAAATGAAACGGTTTTGGTTTTTGATAATTATGTAAAACTTTTTGGGGGCTGGGATAAATTTTTTAAGGAATTTAAAAAAATAAAACATAAAACAATTGAAAAAAAATGGGTAGTTGAAGCTGATAATTTAGAAATGGCTAAAAAATTAATAGATATTGAAGTGGATGTAGTTCAACTTGATAAAGTGGATATTGAAACAACCAAAAAAATAGTAGAACTTGCCCATAAGTGCAGGAGGAATTAATGCTAATAATGTGGAAGAGTATGCAAAAACAGGGGTTGATTCAATAGTTACAACAGCCCCTTATTTTGCTAAGGGAGCTGATGTGAAAGTAGTTATAGATTCTCTTTAATATCTTTTACCCATTTTTCCATAACATCATTTGCGATTAAAGCAGGAGCTTCGAGAAAAGCTATTTCAAATTTATCTTCAAATTCAGTAACACCAATACTTCTTGGTCTCACGGCAGTTATTTTTCCGTTTAATATTTTATTTCCAAAACAAAATATAATAATTTTGCAGTCTTTAATACCTTTTGCAATTTCTCCGTTCGGTAAATTTTTGGTATGGGTAAAATGGTCAAATTCTCCTATATATGTGCATACAGGATGGGAATTAATTTTTTCTTTAAAAAATTTAATTATTTCATCGGTTGTTTTATAGTGTGTTTCATTTTTATATATATCCAATACAAATACCGGATATTTTTCCTGTAAAATCATTTGTTGCATTATGTCTCCTTAAAATTTTTGCAACTTTAACTTAATAAGTTTAAATTATTATTAATATAAGTAAATTTTATATAATTTTGATGTATAATTATAAAAAAAGGCTATTAATTGAAAAGAAGAAATTTTTTAATTACTCTTCTTTAATACTTCCTACTTTATCTTTTGCCAGATCCGGCAATCATATTATTTTGCCTAAAAAACCATTTGAGTATTTTCATAAAAAACGAGAGGGGAAAAGAATATTGATTATCGGTGGAATACACGGAAATGAGATGGGGGCTTACAAAGCTGCCGATTTATTGGTGGATATGGATATAAAAGCTGATGTTTTAATTATTCCAAGAAGCAATTTTACTTCAATTTTAGCGGATGTAAGGGGATATAACGGGGATATGAATAGAAAATTTGATTATATTTCAAAAAAGGACCCTGATTTTTATTGTGTGGAACTTCTTAAAGAGGCAATACTTGATTTTAAACCGGATTTACTGATTTCTATGCATGACGGATACGGATTTAGCTCAAAATACAGGCATTCGTGGGGACAGAGTGTAGTAATTGATGAAATTGAATATAAAAATTTTAAACTTTTTAAAGAAGCAGAATTTGTTAAAAAAAATGCTAATAAATATTTAAAATGGCCAGTTTCCATTATTAATACCAAAACATTCAGTTCGACTATTCACAATGAGCAAAAAAAAGCATTGACGGGATGGTGCTTAAAAAACAATATAAAGGCTTTTTGTATAGAAGCTTCCAAACAATTGCCGAGTTTAAAGGATAAAGTTTATACCCATCTTGTAATGCTGAGGGAATTTTTTAATTTATATAATATTAAATCAAATATAGATGAATATATTAAAAATATTGATTTAAAAGAGATTTTCCCAAGTGTTAAACTGAAAATAAATAATCAATTTTACAGAATAAATAAAACAACAAAAATAAAACTTCCTTTAAACGCCGATATTGAAATTGCGGATATAAAAGGCAACAGAGGAAGTTTTGTTGTTCCAAAAGGCATTAATTTAAATTGGAGAAAATTTTATTTTAAAAATTTAACATTAGAAGTAAAAAACGATTTTGAAAAAAAATATGAAATACATTTAAAGGGGTAAAATGGCTTATGAACTTATAATAGACAATGATAATAAAAAAATTGAAATTCATTCGGATTTGTGTGACAAATTTATAGAAATTAAAACCGGTTTTAATAATAATTTTGAGTATGTGAATTTTCATCTGTTTAACGAAGTTGAAAATTTTTTGAATAAAGATGAATATAAGGAATATGAAATAGCGGAATGTACAGAATGTAAGCCAATAGAAAACAGAGAAAAATTGGATGAAGAATATGATGATTTTTATGAAGAATTTCAAGAAGATGAAGAAGATAATCCAACTTGCTGCCCTTTTTAGGTATAATTTCATAAAAAGGAGATACTATGTTTAAAGAATGTTGCCCAGAATTAATCCCAGTAATGGAAAAATTAGCTGCTGAAAATCCTCATATTGATGCCTTAATTAAAAGGCATGCAGAGCTTAATAAAATTATAGATGATGTTGAAGCGGGAAGAGAACATATGAATGATATGGAATTAGATAAATTATATAACGAATAAGTATAATATTAGAATAAAATTTGCATTATATTTAAAAATTAAAGTTAAAAGGGTTATAAATGAAAAAATTTATTATTTTTTTCTTAAGTATTTTTTTATCCGCAAATGAAATATATGTAGCATCCGCCGCAGGAAATGCCTATGCACTGCCTGAAATCATAAAATCTTACAATAAACATTATCCCAAGGATAAAATTAATTTAATTTTGGCCAGCAGCGGAAAACTTACCGCCCAGATAATGCACGGGGCAAATTATGATGTGTTTTTAGCTGCCAATATGAAATATCCTTTTGCTTTGTATAAAAAAGGATTGACATTAACCAAACCTAAAATTTATGCAAAAGGGGTAATAGTTCTTTTTAGCAGAAACCTTTTAAAAGGTGGTTATAAAGATATAATATTAAATTCTGCTTCCATTGCCATTGCAAATCCGAAAACAGCGCCTTACGGGAAAGCCTCTGTCGAATTTTTAAAAAATACGGGATTATACAAAAAAATAAAAAACAAACTTGTATATGCCGAAACAGTTTCGGCAGCACTTAATTATGCTATTCATTCAACAGATGCCGGAATTGTGGCAAAAGCCCTTCTTTTTTCTCCAAAAACAAAAATGTACAAAAATTGGATTGAATTGCCTCACAATTACAATTCTATTAATCAGGGGGCGGTATTGTTAAATAAAAAAGGGCTTCGTTTTTATAATTTTTTGTTTTCAAAAGAAGCAAAAAAAATTTTTAAAAAATACGGATATAATGTAAATGAATAAGATAAAGGCCGAATTAATCAATATTGAAAATAAAAACAATATAAATTTATTAACGTTTAAAAGCGTTAATGAAACGATAAAGGTTGTTATGCTTGAGATAAATTTTGAAATTAAAAATGAAGCTTTTCTATTTTTTAAACCGACGATGGTTTCTTTGTCAAAAGAAAAATGTAAAAGCACAATAGAAAATAATTTAGCGGCTGTAGTTGAAAAAATTGAAATTGGTGAAATTTTTACAAATATTTATTGTAATTTTAACAATGAAGAAATAGAAGTGTTGATTTTAAAAGAATCATTTGAAAAATTAAATATTAATATAGGAGAGAAGGTTTTTTTAATGATTAGGGCAAGTGAAATAGGAGTCAGTGTTGATTGATTTAACACCGTTTTTCCTTTCATTTAAACTGGCTTTTTCAGTAACGCTTATATTGCTTTTTGTAGGTATTCCGTTTTCTTATTTTCTTTCAAATACAAAATCAAAAATAAAACCGGTTTTAGAGGCGTTAAGCGCGCTTCCTATAGTGTTACCTCCTTCAGTGCTCGGATTTTATCTGCTTATTTTATTATCACAGAATTCATTTATAGGAAAAATAATTTATGAAATTTTTAATATAAAACTTGTTTTTACATTTGAAGGGCTTGTTGTCGCAAGCAGTATATATTCTTTTCCGTTTATGATTCAGCCTTTGCAAAACGGATTTGATAATATAGATAAAAAATTGATAGAGGCCAGCTTTTTAAGCGGTAAAGGGAAATTAACCACACTTTTTAAAATAATACTTCCCAATATGAAGAGTTCGATAATGACTGCGGTTATTATTACTTTTGCCCATACTGTGGGTGAATTCGGGGTTGTATTGATGGTGGGTGGTTCAATTCCAGGAAAAACTGAGGTAGCAAGTGTTGCAATATATGATTATGTAGAAATGATGGATTATAAATCAGCTCATTTTTACAGTGCCATAATGCTTATTATAAGTTTTTTGGTTTTATTGTTTGTATATATTTTTAATGAAAAGCAAAAGAGAAAATATGAATTATTTTAAAATTTTTAAAAAACTTCACGGAAGCAACGGCAATATGGATTTAGATGTGGAATTTAACCTTGAAAAAGATGAATTTTTGGCAATAATGGGTGAAAGCGGCAGTGGAAAAACGACACTTTTAAGAATTATCGCCGGACTTGAAAAAAGCAGCAGTAAGATTATTGTGGATAATGAAGTCTGGCAGGATGAAAAAATTTTTTTGCCCCCTCAGAAAAGGAAAATAGGATTTGTTTTCCAAGATTACGCACTTTTTCCAAATATGAATGTAATCGAAAATTTATTATATGTAAATAAAGATTATGATTTGGCCGAATATCTGCTTGAAATAACTAATTTAAAAGAGCTTAAAAAAAGATTTCCAAATACACTCAGCGGCGGTCAGAAACAAAGGGTTGCATTAATCAGGGCACTTATGAGAAAACCTAAAATTTTATTAATGGATGAACCTTTTTCTGCTCTTGATCCGAATATGAGAAAAAATCTGCAAAAAGAAATTTTAATTTTACATAAAAAATTTAATTTAACAACAATTATGGTTTCACATTCACCGAGCGAAATTTATAAACTTTCAAACAGGGTAATTGAAATAAACGGGGGAAAAATAATTAAAAATTCAAAAACCAAAGATGTTTTGTTAAAACACAGCGGTTCGGCAAAATTTGCATTTGAAGGTGAAATAATAGATATTAAAAAAAATGATGTTATAAATATTGCTGTTATTTCCATAGGCAACCAGATAACAGAAATTGTTATAACAAAAAAAGAAACAAAAAATTTAAAAATAGGGGATAAAATAATTGTTTCAACAAAAGCTTTTCATCCTAATGTGGAAAAAATAAAAAAATAAAAAATTTTTAGTTAGCAATTCCGTGTCAGTCAAGGTAAAATACTAAAGAAGACAGGACTGACATGGAGAAATTTAATTTTGACAAAGCAGTAAAAGATTTATTAGCAGGTAAAAAGATAGGTGGGAAAGATGGAGTATTAGCTCCATTAATTAAAGAATTGGTAGAAGCTGCACTTGAAGCAGAAATAGAATCTCATATTGCAGATGAAGTTTTAGAAGGTAAAAGAAATAGAAGAAACGGTTATAACAAGAAAACAGTTAAATCAACATCTGGAGAATTTGAATTAGCTACTCCAAGAGATAGAGAGGGTAGATTTGAGCCTCAAATAATAAAAAAACATCAAACAACGATAAGTGATGAAATAGAAGAGAAGATATTATCATTATATGCACTTGGAATGAGCTACAAAGATATAAAATCACATATTGAAGAGCTTTATCAAATTTCTATTTCATCAGCTACAATAAATGCAATAACGGATAAAATAATACCAAAAATCAAAG
>NZ_ATHQ01000002.1 GCF_000523275.1 Lebetimonas sp. JH292
AACAGGCTGATCTCCCCCGAGAGCTCACATCGACGGGGAGGTTTGGCACCTCGATGTCGGCTCATCGCATCCTGGGGCTGGAGCAGGTCCCAAGGGTATGGCTGTTCGCCATTTAAAGCGGTACGCGAGCTGGGTTCAGAACGTCGTGAGACAGTTCGGTCCCTATCTGCCGTGGGCGCAGGAAGGTTGAGGAGAGCTAACCCTAGTACGAGAGGACCGGGTTGGACGAGCCACTGGTGTACCAGTTGTCCTGCCAAGGGCAGCGCTGGGTAGCCAAGCTCGGAAGGGATAACCGCTGAAAGCATCTAAGCGGGAAGCCCACTCCAAGATGAGCCTTCCCATGAGGGTGCAGGAAGACTACCTGCTTGATAGGCTGGGGGTGTAAGCCCTGCAAGGGGTTGAGCTGACCAGTACTAATAACCCGAATGGCTTTTAAGCGGACGTGAGACAAGACTTTTAACAGCTAAATTTATTAACAACTGTTTATTATTAATATCGAATTTAATCTATCTAAAGAGTTTAGAAAAAAGTAGAAATTATAAAAAATTATTGTAATTTATCTTTTAAATTTAATAATAAATTTTTTTAAAGTTATCTATTCTCCTGGTTGAATTAATCATTAACATATCTGCAACTACACATGCTGCCATAGATTCTGCCACTACTGCACCTCTAATTGCAACGATTGGATCGTGTCTTCCTTTTAAATTTACTTCAACCTCATTTTTATTAATATCTATAGATTTTTGTGTTTGAAAAATTGATGGAGTCGGTTTAAAATAAACTTCAAGTTCAATATTTTCTCCGTTGCTTATTCCGCCTAAAATTCCGCCAGAATTATTGCTTAAAAATCCATTTTTATTAATTTCATCATTATTTTTACTGCCTTTTAATTTATGTGAATTAATATTTCCAATATAAATTCCTTTTACAGCATTAATACTGAGTATTGCGCTTGCTAAAATATTATCAAGTTTATAATAAATCGGTTCACCAAGTCCTATAGGAGTATTTTTTATTCTAAGTTTTACAACTCCTCCTAAGGAATCGTGATTTTTTCTTGCTTCATCTATTAAATCCATCCAAATTTTTTCTTTTTCTTTATCTAAGGCTAAAATAGGAGAATTTTTTGAATAATTAAAATCAATATCTTCTGCTCTAATTCCTCCTATTTCAATAATTCCTGCTTCAATTTCAATGTTAAATTCTTTTAAAATCATTTTAGCTACTGCTCCGGCTGCTACCCTCGCGGCAGTCTCCCTTGCAGAGCTTCTCCCACCGCCTCTGTAATCTCTTATTCCGTATTTGTTAAAATAAGTAAAGTCTGCGTGCCCCGGACGGAAAATATCTTTTATATTTGAATAATCGTTACTTTTAGCGTTTTTATTAAAAATTACTATTGCAATAGGAGTTCCTGTAGTTTTTCCTTTAAAAATCCCGCTTAAAACTTCCGGAAAATCCTCTTCTTTTCTTTGGGTCGCAAATCTGTTTTGCCCTGGTCTTCTTCTTTTAAGTTCATTTATTAAAAATTTTTCATCAAAATTGATTCCGGCCGGCACTCCGTCTATTACAACCCCTATTGCTTTTCCGTGCGATTCTCCAAAAGTTGTAAATCTGAAAATTTCTCCAAAACTGTTAAACATATTTCCCCTTTATTTTTACTATTGACCATTAATTATAAATTAAGTTCTTTTTTTAAAATATCAATAGTTTTTTTAGCTCCTTCTTGTTGGGCGACTTTTTTACTTTTGCCTTTTGCGCTTGCATATTTTTTACCCTGAATAAAAACTGCTATTTCGAATTCTTTTTTATGATCAGGTCCGGAAGTGTTTACAACCCTATATTCCGGTACTTCTCCAAAATGTGCCTGAGTAATTTCCTGTAAATTTGTTTTATAATCTCTTAAAAGTTCTTCAGGCGTAATGGTAGGATAAACATTTTTTAATAAATTTAGGGCTATTTCTTTTGTTTTTTCAAAGCCTGCTTCCAAATACAATGCACCGATAAGTGCCTCAAATGCACTTGAAAGAATTGAAGGTTTCTCTCTTCCTTCGTTGTTTTCTTCAGCATTGGAAAGGAGAAGATAATTTCCCAAGTTTAGTTTTTTTGCTAATCTTGTAAAAGATTCCTCATTTACCAATGCCGCCCTCAGTTTTGATAAAATACCTTCTTCAGCTTTGGGAAAGATAAAAAAAAGATATTCCCCGACAATTAAATCCATAACCGCATCACCTAAAAATTCCAGTCTTTCGTTATTAAAATCTTTAGAGTAACTTCTGTGTGTAAGAGCCTCGGTTATCAATTTTTCATTTTTAAACTGATATCCCAGACTCTTTTGCAAATCTTTTGCTATCATTACTTATCCTTTCATAAGTTTTTGGAATATAATCAACACATTTTGGATTAAATTCTATTAAAGAATTTAAATCAAAAAAGGCCGGTTTGCTTGTTAAATAAAAAAATATAAAATGATTAAGAGCTGAAAAGGGATTATCACATATTTCACATTCGCTTTTTTTAATTATTTCACATTTTTCTTTTTCTAAATCCCATATTTCAGCAATTTTGGCTGCAATACCAAAAAGACTCTCACCTGTTAATCTTTTAAGAAGTGTTCCATATTCTAAAGGAGCTGAATTTAAAATAATATTTAATTTCTCTTTTTTTTCGCCAAGTAAACTATCGCATACGCAAACACTTGCAGGGATTATTGCACCGATTTCAGCATATTTTTTGTATATGTTTTCTCCAAATTCTAATGAGACAAATTCTTTATAAGAATTTAAAAATTCTTTTTGAAAATCGGTAAAATCAATTTTAAATATTTCCCAATTTTTAGGCATAAGAAGGGATACTAAATATGAATATACAATTGCCCTAATATTTTCAATTCCTAAAAGAGTAAATAACTGTAATATGTCTTTAACTTCTTTTCTTAAGGAAAAAGCTGCTGAATTTACTATTTTTTCCAATTGTTTTTTTAATATTAAATCATTTTTGACAGCATTTGTCGCTTTTTTTATATTGCCTTCTTTTAAAGCATTCAAACATTCAAGCGCATATTTTGGAATGGGAGGAATATTTTGTAAATATTTTTCAATGTCATTTTTGCTTATAAGCATTAATTTTTCCTTTTTTGTGCTTCCTCTTTTGCAATTTTATCACAAATTTCGTTTTCCTTGTGGCCTGAATGCCCTTTTATCCAGTTTATGTTGATTGTGTGTAATTTTTTTAATTCATATAATTCCTGCCACATTTCTTTGTTTTTCACATTTTTAAAATTTTTTTTAATCCAGTTTTCCAACCATTCGTTTATTCCTTTTAATACATATGTTGAATCGGAATATAAATTTATAATGCATGGCTCTTTTAATTGTTTTAATGCCTCAATTACTGCCATAAGCTCCATTTTATTATTAGTTGTATAATCTTCTCCTCCGCTTATTATTTTTTCATGATTTTTGTATCTTAATATTGCACACCATCCTCCAGGTCCCGGATTACCAAGAGAACTTCCGTCTGTAAAAACATCTATGTGTTTCATTATGTGCCTTTGATAATTTTTTTCCAATAATAAAATATAAATTTTATCTTTTTTTTATTTTTTTATGTTATAATATATTACAAATTTTAACAAAAGGAGGGCAAAATGCCAAAAATTAACAGATACGAAGATATTTCTCAAATTGACAGAGAAGCAAAAAGAGATTATATAGACAGAAACTCACCATTTATTCATTGTGAAGACACAGCAAAAAAAGATGAAAAATTTAAAGTTAAAGTAAAAGTAGGTCAAGATTTATGCCATCCGGCTGATTTTGACTATTTTATCGCAAATATGAAATTCAAGCGATGGTGAAGTGTTACTTGCTCAGACTAATTTAACTCCAAATTATGCAGGCGGACAATGTGAAAAAGTGCAAGTGGATTTTTATATTGTTCCTTCAAAATCTAAACTTAAACTTACAGCTATGTCTTACTGTACAAAACACGGACTTTGGGAGAGTGAAACTAAGGAAGTAATCGTTAGCGAATAATTCTCCCTTTTTTCTTTCCTGTATAAAAAATGGCCAAATTATATATAAATGAATCTTCATATGTATAAAAAGAGTATTTTTATTCTGTTTTTTTATTAATTTTTTATTAAAAACTATTGACACAATTTAATTTTTGATTTATAATTTTTATTAGCCTCGAAGGAGGGCTTATGTTTAAACGCATCTTGTTTTTTTACATTGACGGGTTTAAAAACCTGTCCGACCTGGGTAAAAAAATCTGGGTCATCGTTATTATTAAACTTGTTGTGATTTTTGTAGTGCTGAAAGTTTTCTTTTTCCCGACAATCAATTCGCAGGTAAAAGGGGAAAAAGCAAAAGCACAGCTTTATGTTAAACAACTTACAAAAATCACAACGAACCATAAAAAGGAGGAATAGAATGGATTATGCAATGCTAGAATGGGCAAGAGCCCAATTTGCAATGACAGCGTTGTTTCACTTCTTTTTCGTTCCATTTACATTAGGAATGTCGTTTTTAGTGGCATTTTTTGAAACTATCTATGTAAAAACCGGAAAAGAAGAGTGGAAAAACATTACACAGTTTTGGCAATTGATATTTGGTATTAACTTTGCCATAGGTTTAGCAACAGGTATTATTCACGAATTTGAATTTGGGACAAACTGGTCTACTTATTCATGGGTTGTAGGTGATATTTTCGGAGCACCTCTTGCGATTGAAGGTATTGTTGCATTCTTTATGGAGGCAACATTTGCGGCAATTGCATTTTTTGGATGGAAAAGAGTAAGCAAGGGTGTTCATTTAAGTGCATCTTGGCTGCTTGCAATTGGTTCAAACCTTTCAGCGCTTTGGATATTAATTGCAAACGGATTTATGCAACATCCAAGCAGTGAATTTTTGAGATTTTCTATTGATAACGCAAGAGCTGAAATGACTAATTTCTGGGCATTAATTACCCAACCGGTTGCACAGGTTAAATTTTTACATACTATCAGTGCTAGTTATACATTGGCAGCGGTATTTGTACTTGGTATTTCTTCACTTTATCTGCTTAGAAAAAAACATGTTGATTTTGCGAAAAAATCAGCTGCGGTAGCGGCAGCATTCGGTTTAATTGTTTCTATTTTTACTGTAATTATAGGTGATGAACACGCATACGAAGTTACAAACACTCAGCCTACAAAAATAGCTTCAGCAGAAGGGCTTTATGTAGGTGAAAAGGGTGCACCAATAGTGGCTTTTGGATTTCCAAAAGATTTAGATGCAAGAAATGTTAAATCAAACGATGAAGCATGGAGTTTTAAAATCGAAATTCCAGGATTACTTTCACTTCTTGGAAAAAGAAATCCAAATGCTTATATTCCTGGACTTAGAGATTTAGTAAATGGAAATGATAAATACGGTATTTGGCCATTTGCCAAATTACATCAAGTTGGTAAAGAAGCTATTGAAGATTTGAAAGCATATCACGTGGCAAAAGCCAAAGGTGACACTGCGGCAATGGAAGCAGCAAAAAGAGATTTTTATGCTCCAGTTACCACAGTTGATGGATGGACAGTTACAAAAGCAGATTTAATGGGTTACGGATATCTTGATGATCCAACTAAACTGTATCCACCTGTGTCACCAGTATTTTATTCATTCCATATTATGGTTGCTTTAGGATTCTGGTTTATTATTTTATTTGCATGGGCATATATTGCAGTTACAAAAGGAACATTTGAAAACAGTGCACTACTACAAAAACTTGCAGTACTTTCTGTACCACTTCCATGGATTGCAACAAGCTTTGGTTGGATGACAGCAGAACTTGGAAGACAACCTTGGACAGTATTCGGATTGCTTCCGACAAAAATTTCAGCAACACCAGTTGCATTGCAAAATGTTCAGGCAACATTTTTCTTATTCTTAAGTGCATTTGTAATTTTAGGTATTGCCGAACTTAAAATCCTATTTACGGTCGTAAAAATCGGACCAAAAGGAGCGCACTGATGACTTGGGCACCAATTACAGTGGACGCGACACATTTTTATCTTCAGGTATATTTCTGGATAATTGTCGCGGTTTTAGGAGGGCTTTTTTTATTTATGACATTTGTTCAAGGTGGACAAAGTTTAATGCATGTTGCAAAAGATGAAATGGAAGAAAGAGGTATTGTAAACTCCCTTGGTAGAAAATGGGAGCTTACATTTACTACTCTTGTATTGTTTGGTGGTGCGTTGTATGCAGCATTTCCATTATTTTATTCTGTATCATTTGGTGGTGCATACTGGGTATGGATGTTAATTTTATTTACATTTGTATTTCAGGCAGTATCATATGAATATATGAATAAACCCAATAACTTAATTGGTAAAAATACATATAAATTCTTTTTATATGTAAACGGTATAGTTGGTATGATTTTAATTGGTGCAGCTGTCGGAACATTTTTTACAGGAAGTAACTTCACATATGACCCAGTAACAAGAGTATTACATTGGGGAACAGCTGCTAATGGATTTAATTTAAGAGGGCTTGAAGCTGCTATAGATTTTGGTCACGGAGCTTGGTTTAACTTGGCATTTGGTGTATTAGTGTTTGCAGCAGCAAGAATTTTGGGTGCTTTATGGCTCATGAATGATTTAGACCAAAATGAATTTTCAGCAGTTCATGAAAGATTAAGAGCAGTTTTAAAAAGATGTTTTGTTGTATTGTTGATTGCCCTATTAATAGTACTTTACGGTTTATTAACAATGAAAGGATATTCTTATAATATCCATGACCCTGCCGGAAAAGTTACATTGGTAGATGGCAAATATTTCCAAAATTTACTTGCAGTTTGCAGCAATTCCTTTGATTTTATTCTTGGTTGGAGTAGTTCTTTTTGTTATCGGAATATTCCAAGGAATTAAAGGTTCAACCAAAGGTATCTGGCCAGCAGGACTTGGAATTGTATTAATTGGAATTATTGTCTTTGTTATAGCTGGACTTAACGGAACTCCATTTTATCCAAGCTACGCTGATTTACAAAGCAGCTTAACTATTCAAAACAGCTCAGGAAGTAAATATACTCTTGAAGTTATGGCATGGGTTAGTGTAGCGGTACCATTTGTATTGGCATATATTGTTTATGTCTGGTATCAGATGAAAAAAGGCGGACCTATCAGTATTGAAGAAATTAATGATTCTGAATCACATGCATATTAAGGAGCGAATATGAAAAAATTTTTAACATTAATAACAATTTTCTTCGGAAGTTTCCTTTTCGCTTCTGATAAATTGTTGCCAAATGGGATTAATCCGGAAGCACAACAAATCAATACGACATGGGGAGTTATTTTATTTTTCATGTGGCCTGTATTGATTATAATTGCTTACAAATTTATAGAATTTACACTTAAAAAATCAGGTCTTGAAAAAGACCTTTAATCTCCTCTTTTTTTTTCATTTTTGTTATAATAATACTCCAAAAACCACATCAAATTAGGAGAATATTATGTTAAGTTTAGAAGGTATTGATACCAGTAATAAAAAAATTATTCATAATCCAAGTTATGATAAAATCATTGAAGATACTTTAAAAAAAGGTGAAGTTGTAATAACCAAAAGTGGGGCAACAGCAGTTGATACAGGTGAATTTACAGGAAGAAGCCCAGAAGATAAGTTTTTTGTAAAACAATCTCCAAGTGAAAAATATATAGCATGGGGGGAAATAAATCATCCTATAACTCTTGAAACATTTAGAAAATTGGAAGCATTTACAAAAGAAGAATTATCAAAAAAAGATGAATTGTATGTTGTTGATGTATTTGTAGGAGCCAGCAAAAACAGCAGAAGAGCAATAAGATTTATAACTCCTATAGCATGGCAAGCACATTTTGTAATGAATATGTTTATTTTACCGAGTGAAAAAGAATTTAAAAGTTTTGAGCCAGATTTTACTTTTTTGGTTGCAGGAGAAGCAAGATATCCAAAATGGAAAGAGGATGGTTTAAACAGTGATATTTTTGTTGCATTTAATGTAGAAGAAAATACAGCTGTAATGACGGGCACTTTGTATGGGGGTGAGCTTAAAAAAGGTATTTTTACTATGATGAATTACTGGCTTCCGCTTGAAGGTAAGCTCTCAATGCACTGTTCAGCTAATGTAGGTGAAAAAGGCGATGTGGCATTGTTTTTCGGTCTTTCAGGAACGGGAAAAACTACACTCTCAACTGATCCAAACAGAAAACTTATAGGTGATGACGAACATGGATGGGATGATGAAGGTGTATTTAATTTCGAAGGCGGATGTTATGCAAAAGTAATAAACCTTGACAAAGAAAGCGAGCCTGAAATTTATAATGCAATAAAAAGAAATGCCCTTTTGGAAAATGTAGTAATAAATGAAGAGGGGGAAGTGGATTTTAACGACGCATCAAAAACAGAAAATACAAGGGTCAGTTATCCGATAGAACATATTGAAAATCATGAATGTACCCTAACAGGGGGACACCCTAAAAATATAATATTCTTAAGTGCCGATGCTTTTGGAGTATTGCCTCCGGTTTCTAAACTTACAAAAGAACAGGCAATGTATTATTTTTTAAGCGGATATACTGCAAAAGTGGCAGGGACAGAAAGAGGTATTACAGAACCTGTTGCTACATTCAGTGCATGTTTTGGTGAGCCGTTTTTACCTCTTCATCCAACAGTATACGCAAAATTACTTGGAGAAAAAATTGACAAACACGGAGTAAATGTATATTTAGTAAACACAGGATGGACAGGCGGACCTTATGGAGTTGGGAAAAGAATGAGTATTAAAGATACAAGAGCATGTATTAATGCAATTCTTGATGAAAGTATAAAAAATGCTGAATTTGAAATTTTACCAGTATTTAATTTAGCTATGCCAAAAGAATTAGCAGGAGTTAATACAAAAGTTCTTAATCCGAGAAACACATGGGCAGATAAAAAAGCCTATGATGAGCAATTAAAAAAACTTGCAAATATGTTTATCGAAAATTTTAAAAGATATGAAGATGTAAAAGAAGGAAAAGAATACGAAAAAGCAGGTCCTAAACTTTAATTCTTCTTGCTTTTTTCACTATTTTTTTATATAATTTTAGTCCTTAAGCGGGCTTAGCTCAGTTGGCTAGAGCGCCACCTTGCCAAGGTGGAGGCCGCGGGTTCGAGTCCCGTAGCCCGCTCCAGTAAGGCGCCATAGCCAAGTGGCTAAGGCGGGGGCCTGCAAAGCCCTGATCCCCGGTTCGAATCCGGGTGGCGCCTCCACTTGACATAGGTATATATTTTAATTATAATTCCTTTCACATTTGCCCGGGTGGCGGAAATGGTAGACGCAAGGGACTTAAAATCCCTCGGGAGTTTTTCCCGTGCCGGTTCAAGTCCGGCCCCGGGCACCACCGTCAATCAAATATTTAAAATTATTTGTTTTGATTTATTGGAGAGGTGGGTGAGTGGTTGAAACCGGCGGCCTTGAAAGCCGTTGAACGGGCAACCGTTCCGTGGGTTCGAATCCCACCCTCTCCGCCACTGCTAATTTTGTAATTTGTCTTTCTTCAAAAAATATTTTATCAGTAATTAATTTAGATATGGTATAATATATTCAAACCTTAATATTCAATTGTTTTTTATTTAAATAATTTTTTTAATATTTTAAAAAATTAACGGAGCTTTAAAAAATGAATATTCATTTAGAAAAAAAGAATAAAAAAATAATTATTTTTTATTCATCTATCGGTTATGGGCATATTAGCGCTGCTCAGGCTATTAAAAAAGAGATACATAAACATAATTCCTATGCTGTTATTGTTTTGAAAGATATTCGTGATTTTATGAATCCATTGTGGCGTAAAATTGATGAAAAGCTTTATTGGCTCGTGGCCGGAAACTGTCCGGAGTTGTTTGATGTTCTTTTTCAAGAAATTCAAATGCGAGGTAACAGTGTTCCTTCACTTGCTTTATTACCAAATGATTATCCTGATGAAAAGGTTTTTGAATTTATACAATCCAAACAGCCGGATGTAATTTTATCCACGCATTACGGAGCGGCACAGGTTCTCGGTAATTTAAGAGAAAAAGGTAAATTAAAAAACATTAAAATAGGATGGCTTCACACTGATTTTTTTCAAGGTTATTTTCCAAGAATTTCCAAACGAATAGATCAAACTTTTCTTGCACACAGTGAACTGTATAAAATGTGGCTTTCGGCAGGCGTTCCCTCTGAAAAAATTATTACAACCGGTATGCCCGTATATGTGCCTGAATATGAGTATAAAGATCAAAAAACAATTTTAGATAAATATAATTTAACAGAAGATATACCAATAATATTAATAACTTCCGGAAAAGAAGGGGTTGGAAATTATGTCGCTTTGGTTAAAGATATTGTGGCACATTATAACGGAGCGTTGCAAATTGTTGCTGTTTGTGGAAAAAATAAAAAACAGCAGTTTTTGCTTAAAACATTAAAGAAAAATCTGCCCGATAAAATAAAACTGAAAATTTTTTCTTTATTAACGCATGATGATTTGCTCTCTTTAATGAATATATCTGATATTTTAATAACTAAAGCCGGAGGGTTAACTCCTGTGGAAGCATTTTCTATAGGCGTTCCCACTATTCTTTTAAATATACTCAGCGGGCATGAAAGGGAAAACGCTTCTTTTTTTGCCAGGCTTGGAGTTGCCAAGCTTGCCTCCAATACAAATCAGGCTGCCGAACTGCTGCAAACATTTTTGTTTAACCCTGCGGAGAAAGAAGCTATCTGCAGAGCGCAGAAAAAATTTAAAGAAAATTTTAAAATAGAGCATATTGTCAGGTTTGCGCTTAATGATAATTTTATTTCATGTTCTTTACCGGGAGATTTTGGTGCTGAAAACGGCAATCCGGTTATTAATGTCAATGATGCATTATCACAGCTTGATGCCAATTCTCCGGCTGAAGTTGAATTGCTTTTATCATATGCCACTTCCCAGTCTCCGCAGAGAATTATTTGGGAAAATCCATTCGGACACATTGCTATTCGCATAGATAAAACTGTTTACAGTGCAAATTATATTGCAAACCCTTCTGTTGATTCTAATTTTTTACAACATTTAAGTCTTGCGGATTATCTTTATGGGGTAAAACCGCCGTCTCCTTCACAAATACATACCAACACATACGGTATGGCTTATGGAAGGGAGACAATAGGCCTTCGTGTAGCCGGTGTTCCCGCACAGAATTTAACAGCTATGATAGCAGAAATTTATCGTATTGAAAATGATTTTAAAAAGGGAATTATAAAATGGGATAAAACAAAATTTAACTGTGCCGATGTTGTTGATAGGATTCTTCAGGCTGGAGGTTACGGAGAGTCAAACATTTATGAAAAATTTAAATTACCTTCAATGCCTCTGGATTCATTTGAAAAAGCCAAAAAAATTTTTGAATCCGATGCCTCTTTAAAAACAGACCTTGTGGCTTATCATATGGTTCCCGGAGCTAATGCTGATTATAACTATTGTCGTTTTCCTCTTTCATTGAAACAGCCCATACGCTCTTTAACTCGTACACTAAGCAATTCAAAAGATTTTCTTGAAATGTCAATTTCTAAGCACTTAGTAGTATATTACGGTGACCCCCGTGTTTATTTTGAAAATTTACGTAGTGATTTTGAAAATAAAAATGCTCATTTTTATAATTCTCATCATTATGTTTATTATAAAGCTTTGGCAAACGATCTCAAAAAATTTTTTAAATTTAAAAAAGCTCCTCCAAAAATTAATTTTTGGAAAATAAGTTTTTTAAAGCAGTGAATTATTATTGTGACAAAGCTTTGTAAATAATATTTTCAATATTGGGATAGTTATATATATTCCCGTGTTTTACCTTATCAAGGCAATAAATGTTTTTAAGATTTTTAATCTTTTTAATAAGACTATTTAAACATTTTTGTGGAATTTTATCATCATCTTTTAAAGCAATAATACTAACAGGCATATTTGCGTTTGAAATAAATTTTGCTTCATTAAATTTGTATTTTAAAAGGAAAGACACCGGGAAAAAAGGATATTCCATTTTTGCTATACATCCGATAGAACTAAAAGGTGTAATTAATAAAACTTTTTTAACCTTTCTTTTGCCGGCTACATAACTCGCAACCGCGCTTCCCAGACTTCTGCCTATTAAAATATCCGGTTTATATTTATCGAATATTTCAAGGGCGTATTTTTCAATGCATTTTTCACAAGGCTTTCCAACGCTGCCTGCATATCCCGGATAATTAAAACCTAAAAAGTTAAAATTTTTTATTTTTGGGGCTATTTTATCTAAAAATTCTATTGCATTGTTTGCATTACCGCTGAAATATAGAACTAAAGGGAGATTTTCCCCATTTTTTGTCATTGCTCCTTCAAGTTTGAGTCCATCGCTTGTTTTATAATATATTTTTTTAGCTATTTTTGGAACGTAGGGCTTTGCCCATTTTTTATTGAAAATTTTTTTATCCTGAATCAGGTATAAATAAATACATGCTGCTAAATAAAGAAAGAAAAAAAGAAGAAAAAAAATAAAGATTAATTTGACAAGTTTCAAAATTCTATAAGTCCTTCAAGTGGTGAAGAAGCTGTTGCATAAGGTTTTTTAGGAATTCTGCCTGCCTTGTAAGCCATTCTGCCTGCCATTACCGCATGTTTCATAGCTTCTGCCATTGCAATAGGATTAGAAGCCTTGGCTATGGCGGTATTTGTCAATACTCCGTCGGCTCCAAGTTCCATTGCAACTGCCGCATCGCTTGCAGTTCCTATCCCGGCATCCACAATTACAGGTACATTTACAGCATCTTTAATAAATACCACATTATATCTGTTTTGAATACCAAGGCCGCTTCCTATGGGTGCGGCAAGAGGCATTACGGCCGCAGCTCCCGCATTTTCAAGTCTTTTGGCCATAATAGGGTCGTCATTTGTATATGCCATAATGGTAAAATCTTCTTTTGCCAATGTTTCGCATGCCTTAAGTGTTTCCATAACATCAGGATAGAGTGTTTTTGCTGTATCCCCTATTATTTCCAATTTAATCAAATCGATTCCGAGGGCCTCTTTTACCAGTCTGAAAAGAGTTATCGCCTCATCGGCTTTTGTACATCCTGCAGAATTTGGCAGAATTTTTACATCGGTGTCTCTGAAATAATCCATTAGATTTTCTTCATTAGAATCAAGAATGTTAACCCTTCTGACAGCTACGGTTATCATTTCGGCACCGCTTGCAAGTGTGGCGTCCCTTGTTGTTTTAAAGTCCGGGTATTTCCCGCTTCCGACTATAAGTCTGCTTGTAAATTCATATTTACCGATTTTCAAAATATCACTCATTTATTTCTCCTTATTTTAATATAATCCCAGATTTCCTTATTTCCCATAATACCTCTTCTGGCAAAAAGCATAATTAAAAGTAAAATTAAACTAAACACAACCATTCTAAGACCAGGAATACCGTGGATTCCTGCAATGCTCCAGTTTGCATCATCAAGCGGTCTTAAAACTTCCATGCCGCCAATTAGTAAAAATGTTCCTATGATGCTTCCGCCCATACTTCCGAGTCCGCCTAAAACAATTATAATCAGCAGTTGGAATGTAAGCATAAATGTAAACTGGTCGGGACTGATTGAACCGATTGAACTTGCCAAAAGTCCGCCTCCGACCCCTTCAAAAAAAGCGCTTGTCATAAAAGCCTGCGTTTTTGTTTTAAATGTATTAACTCCCATTGCAAGTGCCGCATCTTCATCGTCTCTTACAGCTTTCATGGCACGTCCGTGTTTGGAATAAACGATATTATACACTAAAATAACAGTAATTAAACAAACTATTCCTATCCAAAAATAACTTGCAAATCCGGGGATAGAATCGAGCCCCATTGAACCGTTTGAAATGGAAGGGTTGTTAATTAGGAATATTCTTATAATAAATCCGAATCCAAGTGTTACAATTGCCAAATAATCCCCTCTTACCCTAAAAACGGGAAATGCAAGGGTAAGGGCTATAAGAGAAGAGACTATACCGCTGATTAATAACGTAAAAAACGGATTTGGAAGATAAATATCTTTTATTAAAGGAAGCGGATCGGCTATCATATACATATCCGCTTTAACATCGGGGCTCAACATAAGAAGAGCCGTAACATATGCACCGATTGCCACAAAACCGTTCGGCTCCAATGAAAACTGGCCGGCAACCCCGTTTATTAAATTATAGCTGACGGCTAAAATTATAAATATATAAACATTTCCTAAAACAGTGGTTGTATAATCGCTGAATATTTTTGGAGAAATATATAAAAATCCGATAAAAACAGCTGTAACTATGACAATTAAAGTAAAATATTTACCAAGAGATAAATTATTCATTTTCTCACTCCATTTTTAACTTTTAATTTTACACTTTTCATTTCTAAAACCTTTGTCTTTCAAAATCAATTCCCATAATACCTGTAGGTTTAAATAATAAAACAAAAATTAGGAAAATAAATGCAAATGCGTCTTTCCATCCTCCGAGTTCCGGGAAAAAACCGGGAATTGCAACTTCGGCAAAACCTAAAATAAAGCCTCCTATTACCGCACCTGTTACACTTCCGATTCCCCCTACAACCGCAGCGGCAAATGCTTTTAGTCCGACAAGCATTCCCATATAAGGATCAATACTCGGATAAGCCATTGCATAAGAAATTCCCCCTATTGCAGCAAGAGCCGAACCTAAAGCAAATACAAAGGCAATAATTTTATTTGAATCTGCACCCATTAGCTTAACGGTGTTTATATCAAAAGCCAAAGCTCTTATGGCGATACCTATTTTTGTTTTATAAAGAATATATAAAACAACCAATAATAAAATTAATGTCATTATAGGAATAATTAAAGTAAGCACGGGAATTGTTAATGATTTTATATGTAATATTGCAGAAAACCATTTTGGAAAATAAAATGCCTGATACGTTCCTCCCAAATATTGATTTGCTATAACGTTAAAAAGGGATTCCAGGAAAAAAGAAATACCAATCGCTGTAATTAAAAGTGAAATTTTAGGAGCATTTTTATCAAGAAGGGGTTTATATGCACTGACATATGTTAATATTCCGACAATAGCAGTTACTATAATAGATAAAGTTACGGCCACATAAAAATTAAGCCCCATAATTTTGAAAAAAATAAAAGCCATAAAAGCTCCAACCATCATAATGTCACCGTGAGCGAAGTTAATAAGTCTTAAAACTCCGTAAACCAGGGTATAACCGATTGCAATCAGGGCATACATACTTCCTAATGAAAATCCGTTTATTATTTGCTGCAATATAAAACTTAAACTCATTTTTTTCCTTTAACAGATTATTTTATTTCTTCCGGAATTTTTTGCAATATATAATTTTTTATCTGTTTTGTCAATAAAATCTTTAATTTTATAGTTGGAATTATACTCAACAACCCCGCCACTTATTGTAATTTTTATATTTTTTTTGCAAAAACTTTTATTTTCAATAAATTCTCTGAATTTTTCCATTTTTATACAGGCGTCTTTTTGTGTTGTAAAAGGCATTGTAATTAAAAATTCTTCCCCTCCGTATCTGAAAACATAATCGCTTTGTCTAAAATTTTTTTCCATTTCTTTTGCCAATGATTTTAAAATACAATCACCCGTCAAGTGCCCATAAGTGTCGTTTACTCTTTTAAAGCACACTTCATTTTTTTTGACAGGGTTAATACCGCAGATTTCAATTTCCTCTATTGAAGGTATGTTCTGTTTTAAATAAAACAGAAAGCTTTTTAATATAAGATTTAAATCATACTGTGTTAATAAATTGTGAAAGATTTTTTTAATTAATTCATCTATTTTATTTAATATTTTTAAATCGCTTTCATAATCTCCCATCAAATACAAACCGCATTCTGTCTGGCATTGAAATGGGTCATTTGGTATCAAATAGCCTACCCAGTATATATTCGGCATTATTTCTATGGGCTTGGAATAATCTATTATAAAGCACTTTTTAACTGTTAATCCCCAAAGGGGAAAAATAATTAAGGTTGTACCAATTCTTTAAATTCTGTTTTACCGTTTATAATTTGTTCTACAACGGCAGGTTTGTTAACTGGATTTCCAGTTTTTGGGTCGATTGTAAGATTTCCTGTTACAGCTTCGAGGTTTTTAGTATGTCTTATTGCATTGTTTACACATTGTTTAAATTGAAGGTTATTTTTTGTATTTGCTTTTGTGTCACATTGTTTAATTCCGTTATAAATCAATAAGTATCCGTCAGCCCCTGTTGCAGCAAATGCGCTTGGAAGCCTTTCGTATTTTGCTTTAAATTCTTTAATAAATTCTTTTGATAACGGAGTCGGAGCTTTTGCTGCGTCAAAATGGTCAGTATACATTACGCCGTTTGCCGCTTTTCCAGCAAGTTTTGTCAGAAGTGCAGGGTCTGCAATCCCGTCTCCGCCCATTACAGGTGCTTTTACTCCTGCAGCTCTGAGCTGT
This sequence comes from Lebetimonas sp. JH292, assembly GCF_000523275.1. Taxonomy (NCBI): domain Bacteria; kingdom Pseudomonadati; phylum Campylobacterota; class Epsilonproteobacteria; order Nautiliales; family Nautiliaceae; genus Lebetimonas; species Lebetimonas sp. JH292. Next base: position 16,508 of record NZ_ATHQ01000002.1, read on the forward strand.
CTTAAGAAAAGGCCTTCTTCAGGAGCATAATTTGGCGTATAAACAAATTCCGGATTTATTCTTTTAATCTGGGCAACTTGTGCGTTAAAGTCTTTATCTCCAGTATTTATAAACAGTTTTTTAAGAATTTTCCCTCCGCCTTGTTTGTAAGCTTTTTCAAATGCTTTGGCAAGTCCTACTGAATAATCCTGTTTCATATCAAATACGATTACAGCATTTTTAAGACCGTGTTTAAGGGCGTATTTCGCCGCAACTGTTCCTTGAAAATCATCTGTAAAACAGGCACGTGTAAGATATTTGCTACCTTTTGTTACCCTTGGGTTTGTGGCAATTTGGGTAACAGTCGGAGTTTTAGTGGCCCCTGCAAATCTTTTAACTGCAAGAGCCATGGATGAAGCAAGAGGTCCTTCAATTGCTACAACTTTTTCTCCGCTGGCAAGTCTTTTGTAACCGTTAACAGTTTGAACTTTGTCAAATTGGTTATCTACAATAACTAATTTAATTGTGTCTCCGTTTGGAAGTGTTGCATATTTTGAATGGATAAGTTTAATACCGTCAAGAGTTTTTTGACCAAATGATGCAATTGGTCCTGTTAGTGGCTGAAGCACACCTACTTTAATTTCTTTTGCAAATAATGTCGAAGCAACTAATGCACTGAGTCCGAGAGCGATTACTTTTTTCATTTATCCTCCTTTTATGTTAAAATTCTCTAAATTATACCAAATAACATTTTAATAATAAAGGAATTTAATGCTAAATTTAAAATTACTTGAGAGGGATTTTGAAAATGTTACTAAAAAACTTAAATTAAAGGGAATTAACGAAAATCTATTAAAAGAAATTAAACAACTTTTTTCCAAAAAGAAAGAATTAAAAACCAGGCTTGATAAATTATTTGAAAAAAGAAACATGCTTTCAAAGCAGATTGGAAATCTTGTAAAAGAGGGTAAAAAAGAAGAAGCTGAGAATTTAAAAAAAGAAGTGGCCGCATTAAAAGAAGAAATAGAAAAATTAAATACAAAATCCAAACAGATAGAGACTGAATTGGAAAATAAAGCATTAAATATTCCCAATATTCCGGATGATGATGTTCCTGTAGGTAAGGATGAAAATGATAATGTAGAAATTAAAAGATGGGGCAAAATTCCAGAGTTTGATTTTGAAATAAAGCCCCATGACGAACTTGGAGAAAGACTTGGCTGGCTGGATTTTAAAAAGGGCGTGAAACTTGCAAAAAGCCGTTTTACTGTGTTAAAGAGCGATGCGGCAAGGATTGAGAGGGCTTTGATTAATTTCTTTTTAAACCATAACAGGGAATACGGATTCGAAGAAGTTTATGTTCCTTTTATTGTAAACAGGGAGACTATGACGGCCACGGGTCAGCTTCCAAAATTTGAAGAGGATCTATTTAAAATAGAGGGGGAAGAGCTTTATTTAATACCTACGGCCGAAGTGCCTTTAACTAATCTTTTCAGAGATGAAATAATTGAGGATTTAAGCAAACCAGTAAAACTTACGGCATATACACCGTGTTTTAGAAAAGAAGCCGGAAGTTACGGGAAAGATACAAAAGGAATTATCCGTCAGCATCAGTTTGACAAGGTGGAACTCGTTGCCATTACCCGTCCGGAAGAGAGCGATAAAATGTTTGAGGAAATGGTTGAATGTGCAAGCAGGGTGCTTGAGAAATTAAATTTGCCTTACAGGCAGGTAATGCTCTGCACAGGGGATTTGGGATTCAGTGCGGCGAAAACAATTGATTTGGAAGTATGGATTCCGTCTCAAAACAGATACAGGGAAATAAGTTCTGTTTCCAATACCAGGGATTTTCAAGCCAGACGCGGAAAAATAAGATTTAAAGACGGTAAAAAAAACCGCCTTGTCCATACACTTAATGGAAGCTCTTTAGCAGTCGGCAGGACACTTGTAGCTATTATGGAAAATTATCAAAGAAAAGATGGAACAATTGAAATTCCTGAAGCGTTAAGAAGATATTTATAAAATTATGAATGTTGAATGATGAATTATGAATGCAATAATTAAAATTCAACATCTAACATTCAAAACTTAACATTTAAAGGTAATAAGTGGCGGAAGAAGAAAATGTAATAATCATTGAAGAAGACAATAAGAAAAAAAAGAAATATTTTTTAATTATCATTATTCTTCTGTTAATTGCATTAATACTGCTTTTGGCTTTGGCTTTCGCAGTAATAAAAAAGAAAAAAGAAAATAATGTCGAAAATAAAGAAATTACAGAAATTGCCAAAAAACTTGAAAAAAAGCATATACAAAAAGACACCCTTAAAACAATAATTAAAAAAGCCGCAATTCTTTATAAAAACGGGCAGAAAAAAAAAGCCCTGGAATTATTGAATAAAGTTTCTTCTTTTTCCCAGTCTCTTTCAAATTACAATCTCGGTGTGATTAAAATGAAAGAGGGTAAATTTAATAAAGCTTTAAAATTTTTTCAAAAAGCGATAAACAATAAAGAAAATAGGGTTGTGAGTGCTATAAATGCTGCTGTATGTGCATTGAAGCTTAAAAATAAAAAACTTTTTGATTATTATATAAATTTGGCATATATAACTCTCCCTGAAATTGCCAAATCAAAGAGTTATCCTTATTATTATGCCCTTGTGATGTATTATATGGGATATGAGCAAGAAGCGATTCCCGCTCTTAAAATGAACACTCCTTACAGAGAAGATTCTCAAAGGCTTTTAAGCGCAATTTACGAATATAATAATAATTTTATAAAAGCTCAGGATATTCAGAGGGCCCCTTTTTATAAAGGTCTTGATTTGGCGGAAATAGGTGAATATTCTTTGGCAAAACATTATTTGTCCCTTTCAGATAAAAAAAAGGCCAAATTTGCCTTGGCTTTGGTGGATTTAAAACTTTCAGAATTTAAAGAAGCTTCAATACTCTTTAAAAATTTCGATGAAAACAATGTTTATCCTATCCGAATAAATTTAAAACCAAGTTTGTTTGACGTGAAAGTGGCACAAAAAGAGTTTAAAAACAGTTTTTTAGCTAAAAAAAGTGATTATTACGATTTGTTTTTTTATTTTGCCCCGTTTAAGGTTTACAGCCTGAACCAGACTATTGCATATTTAAAAAAGGGAATTGCCGGGATACCTATTGGGGCGATTGAAGAATCAAATTCATATCTTTCAAAAAGCGCTGTTTATTCAGGGCTGAATTTGGAAATTTCAAAAGCAATAAAATTAGCTCTAAACGGGCATATTTATCTGGCGAATAAAAAATTTCAGACACTTATAAAAAAAAGGGACACTTCTTATATTCTGCATTATAATCTTGCTTTGACTTATGCGCAGCTTGGGGATTACAAACAAGCCTATTTTCATTTTTTAAGGGCCTATCATTTGAATCCAGGTGATATGCTAAGCGGTATTTATGCACTTATGGCAGTTAGAAAAACAGGCAGAGACGATTCTAATTTACTTGCTTCTCTAAAAGAGGATTTAAACGGCAAAAATGTTTTGGAATATGGGCTTATTTCTTTAATAAACAATAATACCGTGGGCATAGCCGCATTTTTGGAAAAAAACGAAAAGCCAAATCCTCTGTGGATTTTGGCAAAACTTGCCGGTAAAGCTGTTTTAAATGAAAATTATCTTGATGAAGCATTAAAATTAAAAAGTATGTTTAATAAGGATATTATTGCAAATTTACTCTATTTTTATGCTGAGAATAAAAATTTAAGTGTTAAAAAATTAGCTCTTAATTTTCAGAGTCTGTTTCTGGAAAAAAACTGGGATATGAATGATTTTTATTACGGTGCTAAAGTTGTGAGAGACTGGTATTTTGAATTTGCCAAAATTTCCGGACTTTTAAACAGAGGAAAGTTTTGATTTAGAAAAAAAAGCTAAAATAGAAAATTTTGATATTATACCTCTTTTAAAAAGACTTGCTTTTGCAAATCTATATACCAAACATTTTGAAGAATCTTATGTTATTTACAATGATTTAATCAATAACAAAAATGTAGATGATCCTTTTACATTATACCAGGCTGCAGTTGCGGGAATAGGTGCCAATCATCATGCAAATGCAGTAGCTTTAATGGAACTTGCAAAATTAAAAAACCCGACATATTCAGAAGCAAGATACGGACTTGGACTTTTATGGCAGGAAGCCAATAACATTAGGGCAGCAAGAATTCAGTATTCAAAAATTCCTGACGGTTTTGAGAGTAAATATTTCGATTTTAATATAAAACCTCCAAATTCATACTAAATTCATCAATATATAATAAAATCTTATAAAATAAAACTGAGGAGGTAAAATGAAATTTAGTTCAAGCGATTTTAAACAAGGGCTTTTTAATAAAACTATCACAAATGAAACAAATCATGCAATAGAAGATATTAATGTTTTTGTTAAAAAAACATATCAACTCTTAGCCGGAAGTTTAATTGCCGGGGCCGTTGGTGCATATGTAGGAATGGGTTTTGTATCTAATATGATAAACCCGATAAGCGGAGGGCTTACATTTACATATTGGGGTTCTGTAATTTTGGAATTTGTTTTGCTTTTTGGATTATTGGCGGCAAAAAATAAGACACCGCTTAATTTGGTTTTACTTTTTGCGTTTACTTTTATGACAGGGTTTACATTAGCCCCGACTTTGGCTGTTTTTATAGCAAGAAATATGGGCTATGTAATTGGAGAGGCGTTTGGTTTAACTGCTGTTGCTTTCGGTGCTTTAACTGTTTTTGCAATGAATACAAAAAAAGATTTTACCACTATGGGGAAAATGCTTTTTATTACATTAATTGTTTTAATAGTAGCAAGTATTGCCAATATTTTCTTACATCTGCCTATGCTTCAATTAATAATTGCAAGTGTAGGGGCGGTTTTGTTTAGTATGTTTATTTTATTTGACACTCAAAATATAATAAGGGGAAATGTAAGCAATGAAATAGAGGCTGCCGTTGCGCTTTATCTTGATTTTCTAAACTTGTTTATATCTCTTCTTCAGATTTTGGGATTTTTAAATAATGAAGAATAATTTGTATAGAAGCATTGATGCAAATATAAACAGGTTTAAAGAGGGTATAAGGGTGGTTGAGGATATTTTAAGATATGAATTTTCTTCTCCCCTTGCTCTTAAACTAAAAGAACTTAGACATATTAAAATTCCTGATTATGAAAAATATATAAAATACAGAGACTCAGCAGAGGATATTTTAAAAAAATCTACAAAAGATGAACTAAAACGATTAAATTTAAAAGACATAATTATTTCCAATTTAAAAAGAAGCCAGGAAAGTGCAAGGGTTTTAGAAGAGATTTTTAAATTATTTGATGTTAATTTATCAGAAAAGTTTAAAAAAGCGAGATATTTATTGTATAATTACGAAAAAGAAATCCTCTCTCTAATAGAAAGTGAAAAGTTAAAAAATGAAAATAATTAAATTTTTCATTTTACACTTTTAATTTATAATTTTATTGGGGACATGGCTCAGTTGGTAGAGCACTACGCTGGCAGCGTAGGGGTCACGGGTTCGAGTCCCGTTGTCTCCACCAAACTTCCAAAATCACTGAAAATCCCGTAAATTCCTATTGAAAATAGTTTTTTGGCTTCATTCTTAGAATTTATTGTATATACTAAAACTCTATCTTTTAATTTTTCTAAAAATTCTTTTGTGACCAGTTTTTTTGAAATATGAATTGAATCTATGTTTAATGTTTTTAAGTATTCCATTGAAAAAGGCTTGTCAAAAAGTGCTGCGGTGGAAATATTGTTTTGTTTAAAAAATCTTAAATATTTGTGTTCAAAACTTGAAATTAACACTTTATTTTCAAATTCAAATTTTTTTATGGTTTCTAAGATTTTTTCCAAAAAGACAGGTTCATTTTTAAATACTTTTTTCAGTTCAATATTTACAGGCATATTCATTTCTTTGCACAATTCTAACGTTTCTTTAAGTGTTGGTATTTTTTCATCAGGATATATTGTAAAATTTTTTAATTCTTTCAGTGTAAATTTGCAAACTTCCCCTTTGCCGTTTGTGGTTCTGTCAATTGTGTCGTCATGTATTACAACTATTTGATTATCTTTTGCAAATGTAACGTCAAATTCTATAAAATCGGCGTTGTTTTTAGCTGCTTTGAACGCATTTAACGTATTTTCCGGATACAAAGCGCTTAATCCCCTGTGGGCACCTATAATATGAGTTTTATCGAAATTGTCGAAAAAATTCATTATAATTCCTTAAAAAAGGCTTGATTTGCTTACATTTAAAAAAATATTAAAAGAAATTCAAAAATATAAAAAAGAATTTATTATTGCTCAAATTATAGCACTTTTGGCTACGCTTATCTCCATTCCTATACCACTTTTAATGCCTCTTTTAATTGATGAGGTATTACTCCATAAAGGCGGCTGGTGGATAGATTTTATTAACCGTTTTGAGAATTGCAATCCGTTTTGTTATGTGATGATAACTTTGTTTGCAGTGCTGATATTAAGGGGCTCTTTTATGTTTTTGAATATAGCCCAGGCATTTTTTTTTGAAAAAATAACAAAAGATATAACTTATAAAATAAGGTTGAGGGTAATAGAGCATTTAAAAAGAATTTCTCTTAATGAATATGAAAATTTAAAAACGGGGGATATTGCAAGTAGACTTATAAGCGATGTAAATACTCTGGAGGATTTTTTAATAAAATCGGTTTCTAAATTTGTAATTTCATTTTTGACGCTGATTGGAGTCGCTGTTGTTTTACTAAGTATTAATTTAAAACTTGGGCTTTTTATACTTTTGCTTAATCCTTTTGTTGTTGTTTTTTCAGGAAAACTGGCCAGAAAAGTTAAAAAATATAAACTTTCCCAAAATAAAACAATTTCTGTGTTTCAGGAAGCTTTAATAGAAACTCTGGAACTGTTTGACCAGATAAAAGCATACAACAAAGAAAATTTTTTCTTTAAAAGACTGTTTTTACTGGCGGGGGAAATGAAGAAAAAAGCATTTGAGTTCAGCTACAAAAGCGAAGCTTTTAACAAAATGAGTTTTTTAATGTTTTTGGTGGGATATGAAATATTCAGGGCTGCCGGAATTTTGGCGGTTGCATATGATGATTTAAGTATCGGTATGATGATAGCTGTATTTAGTTATTTGTGGTTTATGATGAGTCCTATTCAGGAAATTATAAATATTCAGTACTCTTTTTTCAGTGCAAAAGCGGCACTTGAGAGGATAAATAAATTGTTTGAACTTAAAAAAGAGCCTGTTTATGAGCATAAAAAAAATCCGTTTAATAAAAATATAGAAATTGAAACTAAAAATTTATATTTTAAATATAAAGATGATTGGATTTTGGAAAATGTGAATATAAAAATAATACCTTTTAAGATTACTGCGTTAATTGGTGCAAGCGGAGGCGGAAAAACAACATTTGCAAAATTAATCTCAGCTTTGCTGGTGCCGGATAGGGGAGATATTTTATATAATAAAATCAGTTATAAGGAGATAGGTTTAAATGAAATAAGAAAACATGTCGCCTTAATCTTGCAGGAAACTAAACTTTTTAACGATACTCTAAGGTTTAATCTGACATTAGGAGAAAATTTCGATGAAAGTGAGATAAAGAAAGCTTTAAAAAAGGCGGAATTTTTAAAGTCAGTAGATAAATTGCCAAAAGGGCTTGATACGTTTATAGGGAAAAACGGGGTGAAACTGAGCGGCGGGGAAAGGCAGAGGGTTGCAATAGCAAGAGCAATTCTTTTTAAACCTGAAGTTGTGATTTTGGATGAATCCACCTCAGCCCTTGATATAGACACAGAAGACAGGGTTTTTAAAAACATAGAAAATTTTTTAAAACAAAGAACATCAATTATTATTGCCCACAGGGCTGAAACAATTGCAAAAGCGGATGAAATTTTAATGGTAAAAGAAAGAAATATTATAAAAGTTTCTTAAATTTATATTTTTGCATTTTTAAGCTTAAAGTGTTAAAATACAGGAAAAAAAGGACATAAAATGAGAAGTGATGAAGTAAAAAAAGGATGGCATAGAGCCCCACACAGAAGTTTGTTTAGAGCTACAGGACTTAAAGATGAAGATTTTGAAAAACCTTTTATTGCCGTTGCAAACTCTTTTATTGAAGTAGTTCCAGGGCACTTTTTTTTAAATAAATATGCGGAAATTGTAAAAGATGAAATTAGAAAAAACGGATGTGTGCCTTTTGAATTTAATACAATCGGTGTAGACGACGGTATTGCAATGGGGCACGACGGTATGCTTTATTCTCTGCCAAGCCGTGAGCTTATTGCAAATTCAGTAGAAACCATGATGAATGCTCATAAATTTGATGCGCTTATCTGTATTCCAAACTGTGATAAAATAACTCCGGGAATGGTTATGGGGGCACTCAGGGTAAATGTGCCTACTATTGTGGTGACAGGCGGACCTATGAGAGCCGGGCATATGAAAGACGGAACACCGATTGACCTTGCTACAGTATTTGAAGGTCTTGGTAAATTTGAAAAAGGTGAAATTGATGAAAATACTTTATACGAATTGGAATGCAATGCATGTCCGGGGGGAGGAAGCTGTTCTGGTATGTTTACTGCTAATTCTATGAATACATTAATAGAAGCTATGGGACTTGCCCTTAAAGGAAACGGAACTGTTCCCGCTCTTACATCTGAGAGGGAAGAACTTCTAAGACTTGCAGCCAGAAGAATCTGCGAAATTGCAAAAGACGAAAAACTTTATGAACAGTATAGAATAAAAAATATTATCAACGAAAAAGCGGTTCATAATGCGTTTGTTGTGGATATGGCGATGGGTGGAAGCACAAATACCGTTTTGCATATGATGGCAATTGCAAAAGAAGCCGGAGTTGATTTTGATTTGGCTAAAATTAATGAAATCGCAAAACATGTAAGCCATATCGCAAAAATTTCCCCTTCACTTCAGACAGTTCATATGGAAGATATTAATAAAGCCGGCGGGATCAGTGCCGTTATGAAAGAAATTTCAAAAAGAAGCGATGTAATACTTTACACTGATAATCCTGTAATTGAAGGCGGAAGTGTTGCCGACAGGATTAAAGATGCTAAAGTGCTTGATTATTCTATAATTAAACCTGTTGAAAAACCGTTTAGTAAAGTAGGCGGGCTTGCCGTTTTATTCGGTAATTTGGCTGAAGAAGGGTGTGTTATTAAAACAGCCGGAATTGTCGGAAGTAGAAAATTTACTGGCCGTGCGGTATGCTTTAATTCCCAACAGGAGGCAATTGACGGAATTACAGGCGGAAAAGTAAAAGAAGGAGATGTTGTCGTAATCAGATACGAAGGACCAAAAGGCGGACCCGGAATGCAGGAAATGCTGGCACCAACAAGCCTTATTATGGGTATGGGGCTTGGAGACAAAGTCGCTCTTATAACTGACGGTAGATTTTCAGGTGCCACAAGGGGGCTCAGTGTTGGGCATGTAAGTCCTGAAGCGGCTGAGGGCGGAATGATTGGACTTTTGAAAGACGGGGATATTATAGAAATTGATGCCGATAATTTTTCTATAAATGTAAAATTAAGCGATGAAGAAATTGAAAAAAGAAAAAAAGAATTCATTCCTATTAAAAAAGAGGTGCCAGGAAAATGGTTAAGGGATTACCGTGTCCTTGTTACAAACGCTGCTAACGGGGCGATACTTAAAGCGGATTAGTGAAAAAATATTTTTTTATTTTCTCTTCTTTTGTTTTTCTTACAAGTACAATACTGCTTTTTTTTATTGTTTTTGATTTTATAAATTATGCAAAAGCCAAAATGAATGAGGTTATTCATCAAAAAAGGATAAAAGAATATAATTTTATAATAAAAGAAAACAAAGATTATCTCTATTCATTAGCCAAATATTTTGCCAATTCTCCTTTGGTTAAAAAAGCATATAAAGAAAATAATCCTAATTTAATTTATAATGAATTTGCACCACTTTTTAATATTATGAATAAAAAAAATCTTATTGAAGAGCTTCATTTTTTTAAATATCCCGCTGTTAATTTTTTGGATTTTCCAAACGACAATACAAAAATGTTTGACGCCTCAAAAAAAAGACTTGATATTTTAAATATAGAAACTGCAAAAAAAGGAGACGTTTTTTATTATATTTGCGCAAAATATCCTGGACTCAGGGCCGTTTTTCCAATAGAGGTTGATTCAAAAATTGTGGGCAGTGTTTCTTTCGCTCAGAAGATAGATTTTTTAATAAACAGATTTAAACTTTTGGGTGTTAAAAAAATATCAATTTTTTTAAATGACAGACTGCTTAAATTTTTTTTAATGCCGAAATTTTATAAAAGTTATAAAAAATGCCCTTTAATTGAAAATAAATACAGATTGTTAGGGGATAAAATAAAAGAAAATAAATATTTTATTACTAAAATTGAATTAAAAGACTATTTCGGAAACGAACTGGGAAAAATAATTTTGGCCGATAGAAATGAAATAATGTTTAAAGATATTGTGGTACATATTTTGGGTTATGTTTTTATATTTGTATTAATAATGTTTATGGGATGGTTTTTTTATTTTAGAATGTTAAATTATATTATAAAAGAGCTTAATAAAACAGATATTTATGTAAAGTTGTTAAAAAATCAGGAGTTTGACAAACTTCCTAAAACTTTTGAAGTAAGAAATGAAATAAACGTACATCAAAAAGCCATAATAGACGCTGCAAAGGAAATAAAAGCATTTATAAATATTTTACGCTCAAAAAAAGAAGAATATTACAACAAAGCTTATATAGATATTTTAACCGGTGCATTTAACAGAAGGTTTTTAGAAGAAAAAGAGCATGAACTCTTTTTGAAATACAAAACATTAAAAAAACAGGTTTCGGTATTAATATTTGATATAGACGATTTTAAAAAAGTAAACGATACATACGGACATGATGTAGGGGATATGGTTTTAAGCGAAATAGGAGAAATTGTAAAACAGATTTTAAGAAAAAATGATATTTTTATACGTTACGGAGGGGAAGAGTTTGTAATAATCTTAGAAGATGTTAAATTAAAAGAAGTCGTTAAAATTGCTGAAAAATTAAGAAAAGCCATAGAAAATAAAAAAATAAAAATAAATGACGAAAAAGAGATAAGTGTCAGCGTTTCCATCGGAATAAGCGAATTAAATTACGAAACTGACAACAATTTGTTTGATACGATAAAACGGGCGGATGAAAAACTGTATATAGCAAAAAGAAACGGTAAAAACAGGTGGGAAGTATAATAAAAACAGCTTTAGTTATAATAAAACTTGTTATTCCTTTTTATATTTTGGCTGATGTTTTAATCTATTTTCATGTTTTAGAACATATATCTTTTTTGTTTAAACCTTTTACTTTTATTTTAGGCTTTGATGATAAGCTCGCTTTGAGTCTGGCTGCCGGGTTGCTTTTTAATATTTATGCCGGGATTGCATTTGCCGCACCTTTGAATCTCAGTCCATATGAATGGACTGCCCTTGGGCTTTTTATGGGTATTGCTCATGCTTTGCCTGTTGAAAATGCAATAATGAAAAAACTTGGAATTTCTGTTTGGTATTCAACTATCTTAAGAATAAGCGGGGCAACCTTAGCGGTGTATATATTTAAATTATTTAATTTTCATTTAAATGATGCGGTAGTTTCAAAAAATATTGAAATAAGTCACTATAACAGTTTTTTTAATATGCTTTTGCATTCTGTTTATAATGCTTCAATACTTGCTTTAAAAATTATTGTTTTAATCTCAGTTATCATAATCTTTATGGATTTTATAAAAGCTAAATTTTTTAAAGATAAAAATATAAGTTCACATTTTTCAATTGTAACAGGTTTGATTCTCGGAATAACTTACGGGGCAGGAATATTGATTAAAGAAAAAGAAAAACTCTCAAAAAAAGATATACTGTTTATCGGAACTTTTTTAATGATATGTCATTCGGTTATTGAAGATACCGCCCTTTTTGCCATTTTTGGGGCAAGCATATGGATATTGATTTCTATCAGGCTGATTTTGGCAATAATTATCTCTTTTTTAGTTGTAAAACTATATAACAAATCTAATTTTTGATTTTTAAAAAATTTTCTATTATTATTTTTGTGTTTTATCTTCTGTCTGTAAAAAAGAAGAAAAATTAATCTTCTTTAACTTCTATTGCCTGATAAGTATAAATTACCGGATGATACTGCAAACAATCCCCCGGAAGTCCCGCTTTTAAGCAAAGATGTGCAAAAAACAGATCAAAATTTGGAAGTTCCTCCCATACGCTTGGCAAAAATGTCGCCTGATGATTTGCAAGCTGAAGTATTACCCCGTCAACCCCTGGTCTTATTTTACTTCTTAAATCATTTACGTCTTCATATTCAAGTTTTTCAGGAATAGTAAGTACGCTTACATCAATTTCTATTTCTTCAAACTCTTCTGGTCTTAGCGGTTCAAATCTTGGGTCGCCAAAGGCTGCTGCTTTTGCATTTTCAATAACATCATCTATTAAAGGTCTGTATGGTAAAATTGAACCTATACAACCTCTAAGATTAGAACCTCTTGGCAGATTTTTCTTTTTTAATGTTACAAAGCAAGCTCTTTTTTCAGCTAAAAAAGGATATTTTTGGAGCCACTCATTTTTATCAATTAATTTTTTACCTTCAAACTCTTCTAAAATTGAAAGTCTTGCAATTTTTGGTAAAATTTTTAAATCTTCCATTTTCCCCTCCTTTTATATTATTTTACCAAAATTGATAACTACAAAGATAAAAATATTACAGCTCAGAGCTCCATTTTGCTAACGCACCGCTCAAATTTTGCTAAAAATTGCAAACAGCTACGCAGGCCCTAAGGGCTCGGTGCAATTTTTTTAACGTAAAATTTTTGCTAAATTCCGCTACGCTGTCATATTTTTACTTTTTCATTATTTAGTCAGTGTCTTTCACTTAAAACTTGGCCACTTGGAACTTGTTTACTCGGCACTTGGAACTTTTTTATTTACTAAGCTGTGCTCTCTCTTCTAATTTATAAAGCCAAATAAACACTTCAACAACTGCTTCATACATTTTTGGAGGTATCTCTTCCCCTACTTCTAAGCTTAGAAGCATATTTGCAAGTTCTTCATTTTGAAATAAAGGCACATCAAATTCTTTTGCTTTTTTAATTATTTTTTGTGCTATTTCGCCTTTTCCTTTTGCAATAACTTTTGGGACCATGTCTTCATAAGCCTTATATTTTAAGGCAACCGCTTTAGTATTTGTAAATTTTTTCATAAATAGGGCCTTTTTTGGTTAAAGTTGATTTATATAAATATACTTCAAGTGGAAAGTTAAGTTTAAGTTTTGCCATTTTTGAAGTTTTTCTTTTAACTTATTTTTTATCTATGTTTTTAATTCTGCAAAGTGTAATGTGAGCTAAAAAGGGTTTATCGTTTTTTAAATTAAACTTTTTATTTATTTCTTTATTTATTAAATCATTCTTAAACATGCAAATCTAAAATTTTATTTTTTATTTTGTATTTCTCCGGTTCGTCTTCTCCAATAAATTTATGCGTTAAATGTAAATTCCACCCTTCCACCCATTTGCCATCAATCACATCTTTAAAATCGTTTTTAATAGCTTGATAAATTGGCAATTTTATTGGAGTTGCTATAAACAGTCTCAATGCATAATCCTTGATATGATATAAAAAATAGCACTTAAAACAATTGAAATTAATAATTGATGATGTGATTGGAAAATAAAAACTAAAATTTTCTTTTTGAATCACAATATCACCCGGCAGATGAAACAGCGGAAAATCTTTAAAAAAATATAAAATAAGACCAATTATTATAAAAACAACTCCTGTAAAAATAAAGATTTTAGCCATTTATCACCTTTTTGTTATTATTATAGCAAATTGATATAATTCCAATAAAAAAAGGATTTTTATGCCTATGACAATTACTGAAAAAATATTTGCTCAGCATTTAGGTAGAGTTGTTAAACCTGGTGAAATTATAATGTGTGATGTTGATATGACTATAGGAAATGATATAACGACTCCAATTTCTATTAAAGCTTTTAGAGAAAGTGGAGCAAAAAAATTAGCAAAACCTGATAATTTTGCAATAGTTTTGGACCATTTCATTCCCCCAAAAGACATTGCAAGTGCAAATCAGGCAAAAATAAACAGGGATTTTGCATATGAGCATAATTTAAAAAATTTTTTTGATGAAAAAGATATGGGAATTGAACACAGATTATTGCCGGAAAAAGGGCTTGTAATTCCGGGGGATGTAATAATAGGTGCTGATAGCCATACTTGTACTCACGGAGCACTTGGGGCATTTTCAACAGGTATGGGAAGTACCGATATTGCATTTTGTATGATTACAGGAAAAAGCTGGTTTAAAATACCAGAAAGCATAAAAGTGGTATTTACTGGCAAAAGAGGTGAGCACGTTTATGGAAAAGATTTAATACTTGAGTTAATCAGAAGAATAGGAGTTGCCGGGGCGTTATATAAAGCTCTTGAATTTACAGGCGAAGTAATAGAAGAATTGCCGATGGATGACAGGATGAGTTTGTGTAATATGGCTATTGAAGCGGGTGCAAAAAACGGAATTATTGCTTATGATAAAATAACTGAGAAATTTTTAAAGAAGAAAAAAAACTTAATCCATTGAGGTCTGAGCCTAAAATCCACTATTCAGATCCTGATGCTAAATATTCAAAAATAATTGAAATAGATGTAAGTAAACTTGAGCCGCTTGTTGCTTATCCATTCCTGCCAAGCAATGGAAAACCGATTAGCGTTGCTGTAAAAGATAATATTAAAATTGATCAGGTGTATATCGGAAGCTGTACAAACGGAACTTTAAGCGACCTTAGAACTGCAGCAAACATTCTAAAAGGAAAAAAAGTTCATAAAAGAGTTAGGTTAATAGTAACGCCTGCAACCCAGAGAATTTACAAACAGGCTGAGCATGAGGGAATCCTCGATACGTTAATAGATGCGGGTGCTGTTGTTGCCAATCCTACCTGCGGAGCTTGTCTTGGTGGATATATGGGGATATTGGGAGACAGAGAAAGAGCTGTGGCTACAACAAACAGAAACTTTAGAGGTAGAATGGGAAGCAGGGAAAGTGAAGTGTATCTTAGCAATTCAGCAGTAGCTGCTGCAAGTGCGATTGCAGGTAAAATTGCTGACCCGAGGAAGTATATAGTGAGTGGTGAGTAGTGAGTTGTGAGTGGTGCATTATGAAATAAGGAGAATTTATGAATATAATTGACAGTGTTATTTTAGGGATAGTAGAGGGAATAACAGAATTTTTGCCTATTTCTTCTACTGCCCATTTGATTATAACTTCAACCCTTTTAGGATTAAAACAAACTCTTAGCAATGTAGCTTTTGAAGTTATTATTCAATTAGGCGCTACTCTTGCAATTGTTATGATTTATCTAAATAAAATTAATTTTAAAGAATTTGAACTCTGGAAAAAAGTAATTTTAGCTTTTTTACCTCTTGCAGTTATAGGATTTCTTCTTAGACATCAAATAAAAGAGCTTTTTACGGTTACAACTGCAGCCTGGATGTTTATAATAGGCGGGATTGTCTTTTTTATAGTTGAAAAACTGTATAATGAAGAAAATAAAATAGATGATGTTGAAAAAGTTAGCTACAAACAGGCGTTTATAATAGGTGTTTTTCAGGTATTTGCCTTAATTCCGGGCACCAGCAGGAGCGGTGCTACTATTGTAGGCGGAATGCTGGGCGGCCTTAGACGAAAAACGGCGGCGGATTTCAGTTTTTTGCTTGCAATTCCCACAATGTTTGCGGCAAGCGGATATGAATTTGTAAAAAACATCTCTTCTTTTAAAGACCAAAACGGCTTAATTTTGGCTGTTGGATTTATTATAAGTTTTATTTCAGCCTATATTGCCGTTAAATGGTTTTTAAAATTTGTTGAAAAATATACGCTTATTCCCTTTGGAGTTTACAGGATTGTTTTTGGACTGGCTCTGATTTATTTGATTCACATAGGATTTATTGCATGAAGAAAATAGGATTTTGGGAAGCCTATTCCATAGGTATCGGCGGTATGATAGGAGGCGGTATTTTTGCCGTTTTGGGACTTACAATCCGGCGGGGCTCCAATTTCATTTATTTTTGCGGGCATTATAGCCCTTATAACTTCTTATTCATATGCCAAGCTTTCTGTCAGATACCCATCAGAAGGCGGAACGGTTGAATTCTTGGTGAGGGCTTTTAAAAATAACCTGTTTACAGGTCTGCTTTGTTTTTAGGCGGTGAAATGGATTTGGCCAAAAAAATATTTATAGTTATAGTAATTTCATTTTTTACCATAATTAATTTTTTTGGTGCATATGGAGAGTTTATTAAATTTAATGACAGGCGGTCTTATAATATTTTTAGCTTATGAGGGGTTTGAACTTATCGCAAATACAGCCCAGGATGTGGAAGATCCTGAAAAAACACTTCCAAAAGCCTTTTACGCAGCTGTGTCTACAACTATTTTTATTTACGTTTTAGTCAGTATTGTAAAGGTAGCAAATGTATCTTACGAAGATGTTCAAAAATACCAGGATTATGTCTTGGCTGTGGCGGCCAAACCTTTTTTGGGAAAAGCGGGATTTATATTAATAGGAATTGCCGCACTTCTATCCACTTCTTCCGCTATTAACGCCACATTATACGGGAGTGCCAGGGTCAGTTATCTGATAGCCAAATTTGGGGAACTTCCAAAAAATTTAACTAAAAATATCTGGAAACACGGAACCGAGGGTCTTTTAATCGGAAAATATTTCAATTGCAGGAAGTCTGGGATTTTTTTTTCTTTTGTTAATCTTGCCAATTTTAAACTTTCAAAATACACAGATTCTAATCCTTTTATACCGTTGGCTGGATTTTTAGTTTCTTTAGTTTCTATCATTACTTTAATATCTTATAATTTAAAAACAAATCCTAATTCCCTTGCTTCATCCTTTGTAGTGTTGGTGCTTACTTTTTTGTTTGAGGTCGCTTACAGGTTTTTTACAGACGTGAGGCTTAAAGAAACTGTTGTGCTGAAAAATATAAAGAAAAAATTTCATCCGCCGTTAAAAACAGTGTTTCTGATTCTGAAGTTTATCTTGTGGGTAAATATATGATAAATTAAAAGTGGAAAAAATAAACAGTGCCGTGGAAAAAATAGAAAAAGATTTGAATTTACCGATATATAGCCCCTTTAATATTAAAGTTTTAAATAAATCTCAAAAAAATCAACTTCCAAAAGAAAATAAAAAACTATGAATTATTTAGTGCCTGAATGGGAAAAGCAAAGTTTTGTACAACTTGTTTTTCCACATAAAGAAACTGACTGGATATGTTGTTTAAATGAAGCACTAAAGACTTTCACTGAAATTGCGTATGCAATTGCTCAGTTTCAAAAGGTGTTAATCTGCTATTGGGATGAAAATACGATAAAACATTTAAAACATAAAAATTTTATTTTTAAAAAAATTCAAAACAATGACACATGGGCAAGAGATTTTGGAGCTATAAGTATAAAAATAGATAATAAAATTAAACTTCTTGATTTTAAATTTAACGGATGGGGGTTAGAATTTCCAAGTAATTATGATAATTTAATTAGTAGAAAAATTTTTCAAATACACAAAAGTTATAATTTTGTTTTAGAGGGTGGAAGCATAGATACAAACGGGGAAGTTTTACTTACCACATCTAAGTGTCTGCTTGAAGAAAACAGAAATTATCCGATGAGTAAAACTGAGATTGAAAGTTTTTTAAAAAGTGAACTTTTTGTAAAAGAAGTTATTTGGCTTAATCACGGATTTTTGGAAGGGGATGATACAGATTCACATATTGACACTCTTGCAAGATTTGTAAATAAAGATACGATAGTTTACTCTTTATGTGAAGATAAAAATGATATTCACTATAATGAACTTAAAAAAATGGAAAAAGAGCTTAAAAAAACAAAGTTTAATTTAATCCCTCTACCTCTTCCTTCTCCTAAAATATATGAAGGTGAGAGACTTCCTGCAACGTATGTCAATTTTTTAATAATAAACAATGCGGTGCTGCTTCCTGTTTATGAGGATGAAAAAGACAAATATGTTTATGATTTGTTTTGCGAAATTTTTCCGGACAGGGAAATAATTCCTATTAATGCAAATGTGTTAATCAGACAGCATGGAAGTGTTCACTGTATAAGTAAAGAGTATTTTAATGAACCTGAGCAAATTATCATTAGATGAGCTAAAAGAGCTGCTTGAAGAGGTAAAAGCTGAGATTAAAAAAAGAAAAACAAATTGGTTTTCTTTTAAAACTCCCAAATGTTTTAACCCTTTAAAACACGGTCCGGCTTACATTGCAAAACTTTATATGGTGGATGAGCGGATTGAGAGGGAATTTTTTAACGACAATGGAAAAGAATGGTGTAAAAAGAAAAAATATTACAAAACTTCGTGGGATGTTGAGCTTAATGAAGGCGATGTAATTGAATGCAGGCTTGAAAACGGGGGCAAATTTGACAAAAGAGAGTGGTATATAGTGGAAAATGGAGAATTACAACCTCTTAGCGATTTAAGCGAGGCTATTGAAAAACTTAAAAACTAATAGTTAGTAAAAAACTACAAAGATAAAAATATTACAGCTCAATGCTTCATTTTGCTAACGCACCATTCAAATTTTGCTAAAAATTGCAAACAGCTACGCAGCCCTTACGGGTTAAATGCAATTTTTTAACGCAAAATTTTCGTTAAATTCCGCAACGCTGTAATATTTTTACTTTTTCGTTATTTAAAAGTATTATATATATGAATAGCAAGCCAGATGGCAATTTTTTTGGTTTTTAAAAGAGTATGCGGTGTATTTGCAGGAATAAATAAAGTATCTCCACTTTTTAGCTTTTTAACAACTCCGTTTATTTCTATTTTGGCACATCCTTTTAGTAAAACCACAAATTCATCCTCTTTTTGAATAAAAGTTTGTGGTGTTTTTAGAGTGTTTGAGATAATTTTTTTAATTTCAATGTTTTTGTGTTTTAATAAAGTTTTAAATAGTTCGTTGTCAATTTCTGGTAATTTTTCTATTTCGTAAATATTCATCTGATTTTCTCCAAAACAGTTTAAGGGCTTTTTTCTCCCTCCATCCGAGAGGATAATAAATAATATTGTCTAAATAATCTTTTGCCTCTTTTGTGGAAATTCCAAGTCTTGTAGCATATTTTTTAAGTGTAAGAAAAGGCACTTTTTGTTTTTTTCTTAAAAATTTATTTATCAGTTTTTTATATTCTTTTTGGTTTTTATTTGCGCAAAAAAGAGCAAATACAAAAGGAAGTTTATATTTTTGATACCAAATTTCGGCTAAATCAATGCAGTTTTTTTCCCTGAAAGCTTTGTCTCCTATTACAACCTGCCCTTTTAAATTTAAAACATTTTTTAACATATTGGATGTTTCGCTTTCAGTATCCATCCCTTCTCCCGGGCACAATAGAACCGTTTTTACTTTTCTTTTTGCTACAATCCCCGCATCAAAACATTGTTGTTTTTTGCCCGGATGGAAGAGATAAAGGCGGCTTCGATTTTTCTTTTTTTATATAATTGATTTATATTTGAAGGAACGCCCTTTATCATAAATATATTATTTTTTTTCAAAAATTGGTAAAATGGTAAAAGGTTTAAATAATTGATATGACCGATTTTCATATTGACCTTTTTTTGAAATTTTAACATAAAGGAATCAAATGGTAAAAGTAGAATTTTTAGGACCAATTAACAAAAAAGCCATAGAAGTGGAAGTTAAGAGTCTAAAAGAATTAAGAGAAATTTTGAATAAAGACAAAAATTTAAAAAAATGGCTTGAAAATTCGGCTGTAGCTTTAAATGATAAATTGATTAATACGCTTGAAATAGAATTAAAAGACGGAGATAAAATATCTATTTTACCCCCTGTTTGCGGTGGGTGAAATAGTGAGTGGTGAGTAGTGAGTGGAGAATGCAAAATAAAGTGAAAAATGAAAGGAATATGATGGTTGAGGTTTTTAAAGGCGGTGTTCCCGTAATTGAAACGCTTGAGAGATGGTATGAAAATTTTAAATTGGAAGGTTTTGGCGCAATGATTCCGTTTATCGGCATAGTCAGACCCGATAAAGGGATTGATGGGCTTAGTTTTGATTTATATCTTCCTATGCTGAATCAGTGGTTTAAAAAATGGACAAATTTGGAAGATGCGAAAATAATGATGGCCCACAGTTTTGGTGACGTTATGGTGGGGGAAACAAGCTTTTTGTGTGCGGTTTTTACAAAACACAGGCGTGAGGGCTTTAAATATTTAGAAGAATTTGTAGAAGATTTTAAAGCAAATGCACCAATTTGGAAATATGATTTAATTAATGGGAAAAGGGTTTTTGCAAGCGATAGGGCAAAACCACTGCCACAGGCTGGGATACTTAGATAGTTAAAAGTTAAAAATGAAAAGTTTAAAATTAAGGAGATAAAATGGCACATATAAGTTTTGAAGAGTCACAAAGAATTTTAAAAGAGAATTTACCAGAAGTTAAAGATATTGAAAAAGTTTTTTTGGATAACGCCCTGAATAGAATTTTAGCCCAAGATATAGTAGCAAAATATGACAATCCTTATATGCCGACCGCTTCTATGGACGGGTATGCAATAAAATATGACGACATCGACAAAGAAATAAAAATAATAGGCAAAAACCCTGCCGGAAGTTTTGAATTTAATAAAATAAGTAACGGCGAAACCGTTAAAACATTTACAGGTTCGTTTATGCCGGAAGGGAGTGATACTCTTGTCCCTATTGAAAATGTTGAAGTTATAAATGACAGATTAATAATAAAAGAAAAAGTTGAAAAAGGGTATTCAGTGAGACCTGTGGGGGAGGATTTTAAAAAAGGGGAAATTTTATTAAAAAAAGGGACTATAATAAAAGCCGGTGAAATTGGCGTTTTGGCAAGTTTAGGAATAAGCAGCGTATATGTGGTAAGAAAACCTGTTGTTTCAATTATTACCACCGGGGAGGAAATTGCAGATATTAATGATGAAGTAAGGCTTGGGCAAATCAGAAGCTCCAATAATTATACCCTGAATGCTCTTGCACGAAGTTTGGGGTATGAATCTCATAATTTGGGAATTGCTGGGGATAAAAAAAATGAAATAAAAGAAAAAATTTTAAATGCGCTTGATTCAAGTGATATTGTTGTTACCACGGGGGGTGTCAGTGTGGG
Organism: Lebetimonas sp. JH292; assembly: GCF_000523275.1. Classification (NCBI taxonomy): domain Bacteria; kingdom Pseudomonadati; phylum Campylobacterota; class Epsilonproteobacteria; order Nautiliales; family Nautiliaceae; genus Lebetimonas; species Lebetimonas sp. JH292. The sequence continues at coordinate 37,771 of NZ_ATHQ01000002.1, forward strand.
GGATTTTGATTTTGTAAAAGAAGTTACGGGTGAATTTGATGTTTTGTTTCACGGGGTCAATATAAAGCCTGGCCAGTGGATTATGGTGGCAAGGGCCGGCAGTAAATATATAGTTTCGCTTCCAGGGTTTCCATACAGTTCGTTTGTTACGTTTCTTTTGTATGTTGCTCCTATTGCCGACAGTTTTGAAAATAAAAAATCTGTTGAATTCTTAAGTGCAACTCTAAGGGATGATTTTAAAAAGGTTTTTAAAAAAACACAGTTTGTTGCTGTGAATTTATCTTTTGAAAATGGTAAATATATTGTAGATATTAGAGGTAAAAAAAGCGGCAGCAGTGCCATTTTGACCAATCTTATAACAACAAAGGCCCTGATGTGGCTTGATGAGGGGCTTTATGAATTAAAAGCGGGAAGCGAAGTTAGAATTATTAAATTTTATTAAAAAGGATTTAAATGATAAAAACTCCGGCTTATATAATAGAAGAAGAAAAATTAGAAAACAATTTAAAAATACTTGAATATGTACAAAAACAGGCAAATTGTAAAATACTTTTGGCTCTTAAAGGATATGCCGCATGGTCTACATTTGATTTATTGGAAAAATATTTAAGCGGAGCTACCGCGAGCGGTCTTTGGGAAGCAAAGCTTGGGAATATGAAACCCTGGGAAGTTCATACCTACTCACCAGCATATAAAGAAGATGAAATAGATGAAATAGCCGATATTTCCCATACAGTTGTTTTTAATTCATTTAATCAGCTTGAAAGATTTGAAAACAGGGTTAAGGATAAAGCTTTAATAGGGCTTAGGATAAATCCCGGTGTTTCAAGCGCCCCTGTGGCGCTTTACGACCCTTGTGCCCCTTTTAGCCGTCTTGGAATTACAAAGGAAAATTTTAAAGCAAATAAATTAAAAAATATAAGCGGTCTGCATTTTCATGCTCTCTGCGAGCAGTTAGACACTGCTTTGGAGAAAACTCTTGAAGGGTTTGAGAACAATTTCGGTGAATACATTAAAGATATGGAATGGGTAAATTTTGGTGGGGGTCATCATATTACAAGAAAAGAATATAATGTTGAAAATTTAATAAAATTAATTAAGGAATTTAAAAACCGTTATCCTAATATCAAAGATGTTTATCTCGAACCGGGCGAAGCGGTAGGGCTAAATGCAGGATATCTTGAAACAGAGGTGCTTGATATAATTGATAACGGAATGAAAATAGCAATTCTTGACACTTCGGCGGAAGCCCATATGCCTGATGTCCTTGCTATGCCTTACCGCCCGGAAGTTAGAGGCGCTGGAAAAGGGGGTGAGAAAAAATATACTTACAGGTTTGGTGGAGTTACATGTTTGGCCGGCGATGTCATAGGAGATTATAGCTTTGATGAGCCTCTAAAAGTAGGAGATAGGGTTATATTTGAAGATATGGCAATTTATACTTATGTGAAAAACACTGCATTTAACGGGGTAAGACTTCCTTCAATTGTAATAAAAAGAAAAAATGGAGAGTTTTTTGTATCCCGTGAATTTCATTACGAGGATTTCAGGGATAGGCTCAGTTGATTTTTTAATAAATAATTAATATAATTTTTAAGTCATAAAAAATTAAAGGAGAAAGAGATGAAAGGAAAAGTGTTAGATTTTAATCTTCAGGAGGGAAAAGGTGTAATAAGCGGAGATGACGGCAAAAGATATGAATTTGAAATAAAAGAGTGGAAAGAACAGACTCCTCCGCAAAAAAACGATACTGTGGATTTTGAAGTAAATGAAGAAGGCAGGGCTGTAGGAATTTATTATGATTTGGAAAATTCTCCTTCATCAGGTGAAAAAAGTAAAATAGTTGCATTTTTATTGGCTTTCTTTTTAGGAGGTTTTGGAATACACAAATTTTATTTGGGATGTAATAAAGAAGGCATAATAATGTTGGTTGTTTTTCTTGTGGGTATTTTTTTAGCGGGAATTCCTTCTTTTGTAATTGCGGTAATTGCATTTATTGAATCATTAATATATATATTTAAATCTGATAAAGATTTTGAAGAAATTTATGTTAAAAATAAACGATGCTGGTTTTAATAAATGAAAGGAAAAGTGTTAGATTTTAATTTTCAGGAGGGGAAAGGTATAATAAGCGGGGATGACGACAAAAGATACGAATTTGAAATAAAAGAGTGGAAAGAACAGACTCCTCCGCAAAAAAACGATACTGTGGATTTTGAAGTAAATGAAGAAAAAGCACTAAAAATTTATCTGTTGGAAACTCCGGATAAAAAAATAAAAGAAAATATTAAAACATTTGGAGGCAGCGGGGGAGTATTGCTGCTGATAGCCGGATTTTTTTCACCCATTCCACATATAGGGGCGGCTATTTCTTTGCTTGCGAGTGTGGTCGGGTTTATACTGATGGCTATTGCAATCAAGCAGCTTTCCGAATTTAAAAAAGATGAAAAAGCTTTTAAAAATTTTATAATAGCAACAGTGCTTTATTTTGTAAATTCTTTTCTGTTTTTATTTTTGATACTCGGTTTTATTATTGCAATAATTGCCGGAAGCGACAATTCTTCCGATGAAATGACTTCCGTTTTGGTTTTTGTCTCAATAATAGGAATTGTGTTATATATTTTGGGTATAGTTAGTTCGCTGTTTTTTAAAAAATGTTTTAATTCTTTAAGCAAAATAACAAATGAAAAAATGTTTTCAACGGGTGGAAATCTTATTTTTATCGGAAGTTTTTTAACAATAATACTTGTTGGTTTTATAATTATATTAATAGGCTGGATTTTTGTTACCGTGGGATTTTTTTCTTTAAATTCAAACAGTTAATTTGACTTTTTTTCTTTTCATAAATATAATTGCGGCTAAAAAAGGCCTGTATTGAGTAAGAATTTGATAATAGTAGAATCTCCCGCAAAAGCAAAAACAATTAAAAATTTTTTAGGTAAAAATTATGAAGTTGTGGCGAGTAAAGGGCATATAAGGGATTTGCCCAAAACTTCTTTTGGTATAAAAATAGAAGATGATAAATTTTTTCCTCAGTATCGCGTTACCAAAGACCATCAGGATATTGCAAAAAAACTGAAAGAACTTGCAAAAAAATCAGAAAATATCTATATAGCCACTGATGAAGACAGAGAAGGTGAGGCGATAGGGTTTCACATAGCAAACGTAATAGGCAAAAATCCGGAAGAACTTCCTAGAATTGTGTTTCATGAAATTACAAAAACCGCTATAAAAAATGCATTAAAAACACCAAAAAAGCTTGATATTAACAGAGTAAACGCCCAGCAGGCAAGAAGACTTCTTGATCGGATTGTGGGTTATAAACTCTCACCCCTACTTAATAAAAAAATTCAAAAAGGTTTAAGCGCCGGCAGGGTTCAAAGTTCTGCTCTTAAACTTATAGTGGACAGAGAAAGGGAAATCAAAGCGTTTGTTCCTCAGGAATACTGGAGTATAGAAGGTGTTTTTAAAAACAAGGCCGGAAGTTTAATTAAATATAACGGCAAAAAACTTGATAAATTTGATATAAAAACAAAAGATGAAGCGGGAAAAATTGTAAATGAATTAAAACCTCTTGAATATACAGTAACTAAAATAGAAAAGAAAAAAACAAAAGTAAAATCCCCAGCTCCTTTTATGACTTCAACACTTCAGCAGGTTGCAAGCAGCGAGCTCGGATTTGGCCCGAGAAGAACAATGCAGATAGCGCAAAAACTTTATGAAGGTGTTAAAACCCCTGTGGGCGAGACTGGTATTATCACCTATATGAGAACTGACAGTTTAAATATTGCAAAAGAAGCCCAGGATGGGGCAGTGAAATTTATAAAAGAAAATATAGGTGAAAATTATGCCCAGGCTAAAACATACAAAACTAAATCATCAGGTGCCCAAGAAGCACATGAAGCAATAAGACCGGTTGATGTGAGACTGACTCCGGAGGATTTAAAAAACTATTTAACTAAAGATGAATTAAAATCATATACTTTGATTTATAACAGATTTTTGGCATCTCAGATGAAAGATGCCGAATATGAAACTCAAAATATTTATATTTCCAATGAATTAGGTGAATTTAAAATAAGCGGTAAAAAACTGATTTTTGACGGATTTTATAAAGTTTACGGAAAACCGAGCGCAGATGAATTATTACCTGAATTCAGTAAAGGCGAAAAATTAAAACCGGATGATGTAAAAGCAACCCAGCATTTTACAAAACCGCCTGAAAGATACACGGAGGCAAGTCTTATTAAAAAACTCGAATCTCTTGGAATCGGAAGGCCTTCCACTTACGCCCCGACCGTCACTTTGCTTCAAAACAGAAATTATGTTGAGGTAAAAGATAAAAAACTTTTTCCGACAGAAATTGCCTTTAATGTTATTGAAACGCTTGAAAAACATTTTCCAAATATAGTGGATGCGAATTTTACTGCGAATATGGAAGAAATGCTCGATAAAATTGCGGAAAACAAAAAAGACTGGCAGGAAGTGTTAAAAGAATTTTACAAACCTTTTATGGATATGATTGATAAAGGATATAAAGAAATCCCCTCACAAAAAATTGCAAAACCAATTGATGAGACATGCCCTTTATGCGGGGCGCCTCTTGTTATCAGAAAAGGGAGATTCGGAGAGTTTATAGCCTGCAGCAGCTACCCGAAATGTAAATATACAAGGCCATTGGAAGAAGAAAAAGTAAAAAAAGCCGATGTCAAATGTGACAAATGCGGGGCCGACATGGTTATTAAAAAAGGAAAAAACGGGGAGTTTTTGGCATGCAGCAATTATCCGAAATGTAAAAACACAAAACCGCTTAACCCTCCCGAAATTCTTGAAGATGTAAAATGCCCGGAATGTGGCGGGGATATAATAAAAAGAAAATCCCGTAGAGGCGAGTTTTACGGTTGCAGCAATTATCCGAAATGCAAATTTATTTCCAAATATCGTCCCACCAATGAAAAATGTCCGGAATGCGGATATTTAATGGCCAAGCGTACATACAGGGGAAAAGAAGTACTTGAATGTATAAAATGCAAAACAAGGAAAGATATTTGAAAATAGGTATTATTTCAGATACACATAAAAAACCGGGAAGGGCCAAAAAAGCAATAGATTTGCTTTTGAGCAAAAATATAGAATTTATGCTTCATGCGGGAGATATTGTTAGAGTCGAAGTTTTGGAATATTTAGAAAAGAAAATCAGATATGTGGCTGTTCTTGGTAATAACGACCACCATTTATACAGTGTAATTGATAAATATAATCTTGTAACAGAACCTTATTATTTTAAACTTGCAAACAAAACATGGAAATTAATGCATTATCCAAAATATATGTTTCCTTTGGAAACCGATATAATTGTTTACGGGCACACGCATGATGTGGATATAAGCTATAACGGTAAAAATTTGATTCTTAATCCGGGTGAAGTTTGTGCAAGAGACCACGGATTTTCTACATGTATGACTTTGGATATTGAGCCTCATAAATATATTGTAACGCTTTATTACAGAAAAGTTGGTGATAGTGAATGGAAAGAAAAGAAAAAAGAATTTATTTTTTAATGCTATAATTAATAAAAAGAAAAATTATGGAATTAAGATTAATTGAAGCTGTTTTACCAAAAGAAAAAAAAGAAGATATACAAACCTTGCTTTCAAAAGAAAATATTGTCGATTTTTGGCGTGAAGAAATTGTTGAAGATAAAATTATTTTTCAAATTTTGGTAGATGCGATATTATCCGAAAAACTGATTGATAAGCTTTCAAGAAAATTTTCAAAAGACGAGAGATTTAGAATTGTCAGCATGGATGTAAAAACAACCCTTCCGCTCCCCCAGCAGGAAATTTCAAAAACCAAACACATAAGAGTAAGTATTCCGGAACTTTACAATGCCATTGTTTCATCGATTGAAATAAATTATATTTTTATAACAATGATTGTTCTTTCAACAATAATTGCAGCATTTGGGCTTTATAAAAACAGCGGGGCAATTATAATCGGCGCCATGGTGATAGCCCCTTTGCTCTCTCCCAATATTGCCGTTTCGTTTGCCACGGTTTTAGGAGATTTGGAACTTGAAAAAAAAGGAATTGCGGCTTTTTTGATCGGCTGTTTTATTGCTCTGCTTTTATCGGTTGCAATAGGGTTTTTTCTAAATATTGATGTTGACAATTTTGAAATAAAAAGCAGAATAGCTGTAAATTATCCTGATTTGATTATTGCTTTTGTTTCAGGGGTTGCCGGAACATTGGCGTTTACCACAGGTCAGATGATGGGACTTGTGGGTGTTATGGTTGCAATTTCCCTGCTTCCCCCTTTGGTTAACACGGGATTATTAATATCTAACGGATATTTTTTATATGCAACAGGGAGTTTTTTACTTTTTTTGGCAAACTTTGCAAGTTTAAATCTTGCCGGTGTTTTGACATTTTTGTTTCAGGGTGTTAAACCGAGAAAATGGTGGGAAGAAAAAAAAGCAAAAGAGCATAGAATAAAAGCTATTATTTTATGGATGATTTTAATTTTTATTTTAATATTTGCAATTTTTGCGGAAAAAAAATTTTTGGCAAAGAAAAGACTGTTTCAGGAGAATAAAATATTTTATTTTAAAAAGTGACCCGTGTATCTACTGTTATAATTGTTCTGATTATTTAGGTATTAGGCTTGATAAAGAATTAGAGAATAAACTTGAAACAATAGTAAAGCAGACTAAAAAATCAAAAAGTTTTTTTATCAGGGAGGCTTTAAAAGAATATCTTCAAAAGTTAGAAGATGAAGAGATTTTAAAAATAGAGTATCTTATGAAAAATCCGGGGGATAAAAGAATTAAAAGCCATTCAAAAGGTTAAAAGTGAAAATATTCTTATTGATTTATTAGATGGAAAAAGAGAAAAATTGACTTTTTTAGAACTCATTTAGAATATTATTTATATACCAGTTGCGATATATTTAACCACAATTAATTCTATAACTCCTATAAAGTAATAAAGAAGCCAAACAAGCCATTGATTTAATGAATGAAGATAAAAAATTTAAAGACTTTGAAGAAAAAACTAAAATCGGATTATATGATATTGAAATATTTTATTTTAAAAAGTGACCCGTGTGGGAATCGAACCCACAACCCTCGGATTAAGAGTCCGATGCTCTGCCAGTTGAGCTAACGAGTCGTGTGGTATAATTATATCAAAAAAGAAGGTTTATGGATAAAGTATATTTATGTGCTATATCAAATATTAGAAGCGGGGCGTGCAGGGAAGACTGCAGATTTTGTACCCAGAGTGTCAAATGGGGTGCTAATATAAACAGATACAGGGAAAAAAGTATTAAAACTATTGTTTATGAGGCAAAACTTGCAAAAAAAAACCGGGCAAGCGGATTTTGTCTTGTTACAAGCGGGAAAGGTCTTGATGACAAAACACTTGAATATGTAGGCAGGGCAAGTAAGGCAATACTCAAAGAAGTGGATATAACTATTATTGCATGCAACGGAATTGCAAGCAAAGTTGCATTAAAGGAACTTAAAAACTGCGGTATAAAAATTTATAACCACAATCTTGAAACAAGTCAGGAATATTATCCTAAAATCTGTTCAACCCACAGCTGGGATGAAAGATTTAAAACATGTGAAAATATAAAATCAGTGGGTCTTGGACTTTGCTGCGGAGGAATTTTTGGAATGGGAGAAAGTGAAGAGGATAGAATAAGTCTTATTAATTCACTAAAAAAACTTAATCCTGAAGGAATACCGATAAACTTTTTTATAGAAAATCCAAAACTGCCTCTAAAAGCAACCCACACAAAAGAATTTGCAGTTAATATAATTAAAAAAATAAGGAGCGAATTTCCAAATTCCATTGTAATGATGGCGGGAGGCCGGGAAATTGTATTTAAAGAGACTTGGATTGAAGGAATAAAAGTAGGTGCTAACTCTATAGTTATCGGGGATTATCTGACAACAAAAGGCGAGAGACCCGACAGGGATATAGAAATATTAAAAAAAGAAAATATAGAGATAGCAAATGCATGCTGAGTTTATTTTGATTTTATCATTAGCCGTAATTATTCTTATTTCACCTTTTATAAGTTCTATATTTCGTTTTCCCATTTTGGCGGTTGAAATTATTTTGGGAGCAATTTTCAGTTTTATAGGATTAATTGGGGAAAATGAAATTTTTAGCTTACTTTCTGAAACAGGTTTTTTATATTTAATGCTGCTTGCCGGGATGGAAATAAACTTAAAAGAGATGTTTAAACTTGAAAAAAAGATATTTATCTATGCTGTTTTATTTTTGATATTAATGTATCTGCTTAGTTTATTGAGCGTTTTTTTCTTAGGATTCAGTAAAATATTTATTGTTGTTTTTCCTTTGGTTTCGGTTGGGCTTATACTCTCTTTGCAACAGGAAATCGGCAAAAAAGAGTGGCTTGAACTTGCAATGAAAGTAGGGGTAATTGCCGAGGTTGTTTCTATTATTGTTTTGACGCTTCTTAGCAGTTATTTTGAATTTGGCTTTACACACAGATTTTTTGTAAATATTTCTATATTAATGGCAGTTTTAATTTCCCTTGCGGTTTTGTTTTTTATAATGAGAACACTTTTTTGGTGGTTTCCCGAGATTAAATTTTATCTGATGCCGGGAATTGATAAATATCATCAGGATGTGAGAATTGCGATTAGCCTCTTTTTTATAGTAATTGTTCTTTTGTATAAAATAGGTATTGATGTGGTTTTGGGGGCTTTTGTGGTAGGGGTGTTTTTGAAAACGTTTTTTGAGCATAATAAATCGCTTGAGCACAAATTGGCACCTTTTGGATTCGGTTTTTTGATTCCAATATTTTTTGTGCATGTGGGTTCAAGTCTTGATATAAAACTTCTTTCTTCAAAAATGCTGGTTGACAGTTTTTATATCGTGCTTTTAATGATTTTAATAAGAATTTTTGCTTCATCTGTTTTTTTCCGTGTTTTGAATTTAAACAGTATATTGTTTGGTATAAGCCTTTCCATGCCTCTTACTCTAATGATTGCCGTTGCCGCACTTGCACATCAGAATCATACAATAAATGATTATTGGTATAATGTTTTGGTTGTTGCGGCCGTAATGGAAGTTATTGTTGTGATGGTAGGAGTTAAAATATTGAATAAATTAATAGTTAAAAGTGAAAAATGAAAAATTTAAAATATTAAGATATTGTTCTTAACTTTTCACTTTTAATTTTTCATTATTAATAGTTGGTATAATTTCACAAAAAAAGGAAAATAATGGTAATTACAAGATTTGCTCCCTCCCCTACAGGGTATCTGCATATCGGCGGGCTTAGAACCGCTCTTTTTAACTGGCTTTGGGCCAGAAAAAACAACGGAAAATTCAAGCTAAGAATAGAAGATACGGACCGGAAAAGAAATAAACAAGAAGCAGTTGAAGCCATAATAAAAGCATTTGATTGGAGTGGGCTTAATTATGACGGGGAAGTGGTTTTTCAAAGTGAGAGGTTTGATGTATATAAAAGATATATAAATGAATTACTTAAAAAAGGTTTTGCATATAAATGTTACCTCACAAAAGAAGAGCTTGAAATAATAAGAAACGCCAAAATGAAAGGTGAAGAACCTACGATTGACATAAGAAAATACAGGGATTTTAAGGAGGAGCTAAATAAACCTTATGTGATAAGATTTAAAACACCTCTTGAGGGAAAAATCTGTTTTGAAGACGGGGTTAAGGGAATGCAGTGTGTGGATGCAAAAGAAATTGAAGATTTTGTAATTGCCAGGGGTGACGGAACTCCTACATATAATTTTGTGGTTGTAATTGACGATTATGAAATGGGTTTGACGGATATTATAAGGGGGGATGACCATTTAAGAAATACATTCAAACAGATGCTGCTTTATGAAGCGTTCGGATGGAATGTACCGAAATTTTACCATGTGCCTATGATTCATAATGAAAAAGGCGGCAAAATGAGTAAGCGTGACGGAGCTGTGGATGTGATGGAATATAAAAAAGAAGGCTTTCTTCCGGAAGCTTTGCTAAATTTTTTAGTGCGTCTCGGATGGTCTCACGGAGATCAGGAAATTTTCAGCATGGAAGAGATGATAAACCTGTTTGATCCGAAAGACATCAATAAAGCCCCGAGCAGATTCAATAAAGAAAAGCTTGAGTGGCTAAATAGCCATTATATTAAAAATTCTCCTAATGAAAGACTTGAAATTATATTAAGGGACGATTTCGGGGTTGATATATTAAATCATGACAGAAAAGAGATTTTAATAGATGAGCTTAAAGAAAGGGCAAAAACCATAAAAGAAATGGCCGTGGAAATTGAAAAAATATTAAATGAGCCAAGTGAATATAATGAAAAAGCCGTTAAAAAATTTATAAAAGATGATGTTTTATCTAATTTAAATGAATTCGTAACATTTTTAAAAGATAAAAATCCAAAACTGCCAAGTGAATGGCATGACGCTATGCATGAATTTTTGGAACTGAAACAGATTAAACCCAAATTTTTAATGCCGCCTCTTAGAATCGCAATGGTGGGGGATACCAAAGGGATTGACCTTGCGGCAATGTTAAGCGTCCTTGGAAAAGATGAGGTGATAGAAAGAATAGGAAAATTATTAGCCTCTTTTGAAGTTTTTTAAACCTCTTTAAAAAAGAGAATTTGTTTTTTAAAATTTTCAAAGCGTGTAAGAGCCGCAACATATAAATTAAGAGCCATTATGCATATGCTGTATAAGGCATTACTTTTGATGCAATTATTACAAGTGAGTAACAACCGCTTTAAAAAAGTCGTTTTCATTTTTAAATTCATGTGATATATGGCTCAGTGCCTCTATACCCACAAAACACCAAAACACAATTCCGAGTGAAAAAACAGATAATAACTTGTGATTGTAATTGTTATAAAAATATTTATATTTAACAAATGTAGCGCTTCCTCCTGCACTGGGATACATTTTGCCAAATTTTCCGAATACAAACGCCACAGGTAACCGCTGTTAAAAACCATGCAATTAACGCCTGTAAGTTGCGCTTATTGCGGGGACTATAAACACTCCGCTTCCAAGAAGTGTAATTACAATGGTGGCGATTTCTTGAATTAAATTAATTAAATATCTTTTTTAAATTTATATAAGAATACATAATATTTTGTTATAATTCTTACTGGGCCATTGCCGAAATTTTAGGTGTTCCTTTTGGAGAGCTTGTAGGCGAGGGTGAAATAAAAGAAGAGGGTGTGAGCGTTACACTAATTTAAAATAAAAGATTCATTTGAAAGGGAAGTATCACAGTAGGGAAAGTGGATGATCCAAAAGAAATTAACCAGGGAGATGTTGTTGAATTTGATGCCGATTGTACCCATTTATACGTGCTAAAAGCGCTTCAACGCTTATAATTACTATTTATTATTCTAAAAGCAGGTATTTTAGTGAAGATGTTTTTGTTGATGTATTTGACAGGGATGTTTATGAAGAACTGAATAATTTAGTTAATTCAGGAGTTGAGGTTATAAGAGTTATTGCCAAACATGACAAATATATTTTTAAATACAAATAAAGAAGGTTTAAATTTTTTGGAATTAAAAATATAAATTTTGAAAAAGTATTATTTTGCATTTTACAGCGTTTAGGGAAAAGAAATTTTTAATTTAGGTCCTATATTTACCATTATTTTATCTGTAATTTTTTTAAAAGAAAAACTAACAATTAATTTGATAATTGCCATGTTTTTTGCCCTTTTAGGTGTGATTTTCAGTGTAAAAGGCGAAATTGAAGTAAATAAATTTGTTTTTATTGCCTTGCTTTCAGTCATATTACAATTCAGGGAATTGTCGTTTCAGCCGTTACCGGAGTTGTCCATACCGCACTGGCACTTTTTCTCTGGTATGATTCCATAAATTATATAAAACATTCTTTTTGCAATGATTCTTGCGTGGCTTATTTTAGGCCAAGTGCCTAATATTTATCAGATAACAGGTGGATTTTTAGTGTTTTTGGCAGGTGTGTTTATGAGTATGGGGGAAATAAGGAAGAGAAAATGAAAATATTGTTAGAATATCTGCAAAATTTTTATGAAATAGATGGGAAGAAGCTCTAAAAAAAGCTTACGAAAATAATTATGATTTAATGATTTTTGATGTAAAGCTTCCAAAAATGGACGGATTTAGTGCAGTAAAAGAGATCCTTGATAGTGAAAAAGATATTGAAGAAGGTTTTTTAAGCGGCGGGGATGATTATATAAAAAAACCTTTTTCCTTAAAAGAACTCAAATACAGAATTGATGCAATTATCAAAAGGGCAGAAACAGGGGTTGTAAGTAAGGAGGAAATTTTTGAATATCTGTATGGATTAGATGAACCAAATGAAAAAGTTTTAGGAAAAGATAGTATTGAGACAATAAGTGGCAGGGGATTTAATTTTTTTGTCTGGAAAAGAAGGCTTTAAGGAGGTTTTTGCTAATTTATCTAGTATCTACAATTTTTTTGATAGGTATAGGAGAGTTTTTTTATTATAAATTAGCTTATAAAAATATTATTGAAAGTGAAATTAAGTCAATTACAGAGGAATGTTTATAAAAATAATCAATTGTAAGTTTTCTTTTCCTTTAAAGATTGTAAAATAGAAGATAATTAATATATTCGAAATTTTAATCCTGAAAAAGTATATTTTGATAAAACGTTTTGGATTAAAAGAAAATATATTTATTACAGGTTTGAAATGATTAAAAGATGGGGAATAATAGATGTTATATTAAAGTTTTTTGATATTTAATATTATCTTTTTCTTTGTTAGGAAGAGTATTTTTAGCTCCTATGAAAGAGGTTATAAATGTTTAGAAGACGGCATACGAGATTCAACTCATGAAATGAATACTCCTATTAGCATAATTCTTACAAATATTGAGATGATTAAAGAAAAACCAAATAAAAAAGCTATAAAAAGAATAGAAGAAGAAGATTTAATTAGAATTATTGATAATTTACTTTCAAATGCAATTAAATATGCTCCTAATAATTCAACTATTGAGATTAAACTTAAAAAAGGAAAATTTTGTACAAAAAATATTGGTGAAATTAACAATATTGAAAATATTAGTAGTGAGGGCGGTTTTGGGCTTGGACTTGATATTGCTAAAAAAATAACAGATGATTATTAGCAGTCTGTTTACATTTTGTTTAACTTCCTCTTTTATAATTTTAGAAAAAATTAAGGAGAAAGAAATGAAAAAATTATTAAGCGCTTTTAGGAGTTTTATTAAGTAGTGCCGCCGATTGAAAATTATGTATTAAGTTTACCTAAAGAGAGTTTATCAAAAGTTGAAATTAATGACTTACTTCATATGCAAGGGATGTTTCTCTCACTTTATATAAAAAATGGAAACTGCCGGTATTTAAAAATATTTCAAAAAGTGAAAATTGGCATATGCATATGATTAAATTGCTTTTAGATAAATATGGTTTAAATGACCCGGTTGAAAAAACAGGAGACAGGGTAGGTGTATTTGAGAGTAAAAAGCTTCAAAAACTTTATAATGAATTGGTTGAGAAAGGCTCAATGAGTTTAAAAGACGCTTTAATGGTAGGAGCTACAATAGAAGATTTGGATATTAAAGATTTAGAAGAAGCAATTAAAAGAAGTAATAATAAAGATATAAACTTAGTTTATCAAAATCTTGAAAAAGGAAGCCGTAATCATATGAGAGCTTTTGTTGGAGTGTTAAGAAGATATGGCGGGGATTATACTCCACAATTTATTTCTATGAGTGAATTTAATCAAATTGTAAGTTCAAAACACGAAATGGGAATGATGAAAAGTTCTAAGTACTACAATAATGAGTTTTATGGAGTTGTTGAGAGAGTTTATACAACTTTAAAAGTAGCAATTGCACCTACTTGGACTTTACAAAATATCAATATAAGGCCTGGGGATAGAGTAGAAGTAAAAGGTTATAAGGGAATGTATAGTTTTATAACTTGTGAAATAGAAGATAAAACAACAAGTTTGGAGTATAAAAGTAAATCTAGGAGATGTAAATGAGAAAATGGATTGATCTGTTTTTGTTTTCAACGATAATTATCATTTTTAGTGGAATTGTATTATACATAATGCCTCATGGAAGGGTGGCTTATTTTACAGGTTGGAAGTTTTTAGGTATTGATAAAGACGGATGGGATAATTTGCATGTAATTTTTGGATTTTTTATGGGGCATATTGTTGTTAATTGGAGGGCTTTAAAAAAATATCTTTTTTTAGAATCAGTGTTTGCTCTTTTAATTATAGCTTTGGTATCTATTGGGACAATAAAGAATATCCAACCCTTTAAGAGTGTAAGTGATTTAGAAGAGTATATTAAAAATTCTTGGGAAGTTTCAAAAAGTGAGATACCAATTGCACACGGAGAGCTTTTGAGTTTAAAAGATGTTTTTGATAAATTGAATATTCCTTTAAATCAAGCGACAGATAAATTAAAAGAAAGAGGCATTCAATTTAATGTAAACGAAACTTTAAAAGAAATTGCCAATAAAAATAACTTAACCCCTGTTAAAATTTATGAAAAAATGAAAACTAAAAAAAATCCTATAGACATAGTAAAAATTATTACTAAAGAAAATTAGAAAACCGGTACGTAAGAGCTTTGTTTTGGAGGGGGAGAAAGAGGGGTAAAAAGTTCTTTTTTGCCGTTTGGCAGGGTAAATGTTTTAACTTCTTTTGGCTTTTTAAAATGCCTAATCAGTTCCGGATGAAGGGTTAAGAGTTTTTTATAAAATTCTTTGAATACTGGGGCACTTACCCTGCCGCCTGGCATTTTATCTCCGAGTGTTGTATAATCGTCGTTTCCAAACCATATGAGAGTTTGAGTGTTTGGTGTAAATCCGCAAAACCATGCGTCTGTAAAGTTATTTGTTGTCCCTGTTTTACCTGCTATTTCAATGCCTTTAACTTTAGCATTTCTACCAGTTCCTTTTTTTACAACATCCTTTAAAATATCTATCATCAAATATGCCTGATAATCAGGCTCGATATATTCGTATTTCGGCTCTGTTTTTATAATAAGCCCTTCTTTTGGCAAAATGATTTTTTTTACTATATGAATATAGCTTTTTGTGCCGTAGTTGCTGAATATTGTATAAAGCTGGGCGAATTTCCACATTGGAATTCCGACGCTTCCAAGTGCAATGCTTAAATTGTTGGGAAGTTTGTCGAATCCGAAATTATAAAGATTTTTTATAACACTGTCCAGTCCCATAGACATAACAAGGTTTATAGTCGCAAGGTTTCTTGAATGGACAAGGGCTTCTCTTAATGTAATAAGGCCGAGGGTGTTTTTTTCATAATTTTTAGGTTTCCAGTATTTATCTTCTTGGGGGGTGTCGCTTGGGATTTTAAATGTTCTTTTAATGTCTGGAATAAGGCTTGCCGGATTATAGCCTATATTCAAAGCTGTTTGATAAATAAACGGTTTTATTGCGCTTCCCACGCTTCTTCTTGACTGAATTACCCTGTTGAATTTGCTTTTTGAATAGTCAATTCCGCCAATTAATGCTAAAACATCCCCGTTTTTTTGATTTAAACTTATCATTGCGCCGTTTAAGGTGCTTTTGTTTAAATCAGGATTTAGTTTTAAAAGTCTTTGATAATTATCTTTTATAGATTCGTTCGCCGCTTTTTGTATATTGGTATCTATTGTCAGATAAATGTCATATCCACGTGAAAGCAGATTTTTGTATTTTTTAGAGAGTTTGTAAATTGCGGCATCTACTGCATAGCCTACCAAATTTTTTATTTTCGGCTCAATCATATATTTATATACTTTCGGATGTGAAAGTATCGCTTTTTTATATTCTTCGGGGGTAATCCATCCTAAAAGATAAAGCCTTTTAATAATTGAATCGGCCCTTTTTAAATTAAGCTCATAATGTCTGGTCGGGTCATATAAACTCGGCCCTTTTGGAAGTGCGATAAGCATTGCAATTTCTTTAAGGCTCAAATCTTTTAGTTTTTTGTGAAAATATCCGTAAGATGCTGTGGCAATCCCGTAATATCCGTTACCAAAATAGATTTGGTTTAAATATCTCTCGAGAATTTCCTCTTTGGTTAAAAAATGTTCGACTTTTAAAGATATTATTATTTCTTTTAGTTTTCTTTTTAATGTTTTTTTTCTGTTTAAATAAATGTTTCTTACAAGCTGCTGGGTTATTGTCGAAGCCCCTTCAACTTTTCTGCCGGCTTTTATATCCGTAATGAGGGCTCTTAAAATTGCATTTATATTTATACCTTCATGCTCAAAAAAAGAGGTGTCTTCTGTTGCAACCAGTGTTTCTATGACACGTCCGGGAATGTCTTTGTATTTTACATAAAAACGGTTTTGTTTAGAAAACCTGACATCTATTAATTTTTTGTTTCTGTCAAAAAACCGGGCTGAAACAGGCGGGTTGTAATATATTATTTTTGCCGCAACGAATCTTGTGTCGTTATATAAATATAAAAAATACCCTAAACCTGCAATAACTGCAGCCGTTAAAGATATCAATAAAAAAGTAAATATTTTTTTTATCATTTTTCTCCCAAAGAATTTAATGTTTCATGTATTATATCAAGACTTACATTTAATCTTAAAATTATTCTGAAAATGGGGCTTTTTACGGTAGGGGGGCGTATTGCCCCTATTAAAATATTTTTTTCTAAAAGTTCTTTTTGTTTTTTTAGTAAATCTTTGTTTGAAAGGGAAGGGATTATTTTTATTAAGGATTGGGAATCAAATAATTTTTGTCTTTTTTTTATTTTTTCTTTATAAAAATTAAGATTATTTTCAATATCTTCAACGGCATAAAAAGCTAAAAGGGAATCAACGGGGCTTAGGGCTGTTGTATAAATAATGCTTCTTGCTTTATTTATTAAAAATTCTATTATTTCCTTATTTGCTAAAATATACGCCCCGTAACTTCCGAGTGACTTTTCCAAGTGTTCCCATTTTTACCGTTTTATTTTGGTTTAGTTTGTATTCGTCTGTAATTCCCATTAAATTGTCTCCTGTAATTCCTACGCTGTGAGCCTCGTCTATAATCAGGTATCCGATTTTCTGGGCGTAATCGGTTATTTCTTTTTTTACCTTGTCCCCCATCATGGAATAAATCCCTTCTACCACTGTAAAAACCCTGTTGTATTTTTTATAATCTCCGCTTATTTTTTTTAAATTTTTAAAATCGTTGTGTTTAAAAAATTTGACTTCGGCATTTGTCAACCTGCTTCCCACTATTCCGCTTGCGTGATATTCTTCATCTACATAAAAAACGTCCCCCCCTCTTCCAAGCTCAAACAAAGCCATATTTGCCAAAAATCCGCTTCCTATAATTATTGCTTCTTCAAAATTATTAAGTTCTTTTAGTTTCTCTTCAAGTATTTTATGAGCCGGATGATATCCGTTTACAAGCATTGACGCTTTTGCCGAATGGGAGTGGTATTCTTTTGCCTTTTCATATGCTTTTTCTAAAATGTCTTTTTTTTCAGCAAGGCCCAGATAATCGTTGCTTGCCAAATCTATAATATTATCATTATATATTTTTCTTTTACGGAGTCTGTTTTTTTTCTTTAAAATATTCAGTTCTTTTTCATATAACTTTTCACTTTTCATTTTTCACTTTTCATTTTCATTTTATTTAGTTAAAATTTTATCAAAAAAGGCCATTTATGGATATAAGAAAAGAATTTTTAAATTTTTTTGAAAAAAAAGGGCATAAGGTCTATCCTTCATCACCTCTTGTGCCGGATGATCCGAGTTTACTGTTTACAAATGCCGGAATGGTTCAGTTTAAACCTGTTTTTACAGGAGAAAAACCGGCACCCGAGCCTCCCAGGGCATGCAGCAGCCAGCTTTGTATGAGAGCTGGCGGAAAACATAACGATTTGGAAAATGTGGGTTATACAAACCGCCACCATACACTTTTTGAAATGCTTGGAAATTTTAGTTTCGGAGATTATTTTAAAGAAAAAGCAATTGAATATGCGTGGGAGTTTGTAACGGATGTTTTAAACCTTGATAAAAGCAGGCTCTGGATTACAATTCACGAAAGTGATGATGAGGCCGGCAAAATCTGGGAGAAGTATGTTCCAAAGAAAAGAATTGTAAAAATGGGGGATAAAGACAATTTCTGGCAGATGGGAGATACCGGTCCATGCGGTCCTTGCAGTGAAATACATTACGACCAGGGGGCGGATAAATTTAATTCCCCTGAAGATTATTTAGGAGGAGAAGGGGACAGATTCCTTGAAATATGGAATCTGGTTTTTATGCAGTATAACAGAGATAAAAAAGGCAAATTATCTCCTCTACCACGTCCAAGTATTGATACAGGAATGGGACTTGAAAGAATTACGGCTATAAAAGAAGGTGTTACAAGCAATTATGAAACGTCTATTTTTAAACCTTTAATAAACAAGGTTGTTGAAATTACAGGAAAAGAATATTTTACGGATTCAAAAGGAGCGTCACACAGGGTAATAGCCGATCATATAAGAGCCGTTACGTTTCTTTTGGCCCAGGGGGTCAGGTTCGACAGAGAAGGCAGGGGGTATGTTTTAAGAAGAATTTTAAGAAGGGGCGTAAGACACGGATATATGCTGGGAATGAAAGAACCTTTTATGTATAAAATCGTAGATACCCTGGTTCAGGAGATGGGGCATCAGTATCCTTATTTAATTGAAAAAAAAGAGGCCGTTAAAAACGCTATGAAAATGGAGGAAGAGAGATTTTTTGCCACAATTGATAAGGGAATGGAACTGTTTAAAGAGGCTCTTTCTAAAACTGTCGGGGATGTTTTCAGCGGTGAAATAGCATTTAAACTTTATGATACATACGGATTTCCACTTGATTTGACTCAGGATATGCTAAGAGAAGTGGGGAAAAAAGTTGATGTAAACACATTCGAAAAACTTATGCAGGAGCAAAAGACAAGAGCTAGGGCAAACTGGAAAGGAAGCGGGGATAAAAAAATTAATTTAAAAGATTTGGTTAAATATCCGGTAAATAAGTTTGTGGGTTATGAAAAAACGGAGTGTAAAACAAAAATAAAAGCCCTTTTTGACGAAAATTTTAATGAAGTAAATGAACTTAACGCAAACGGCTGGGTGATGCTGGAAGTTACTCCTTTTTATGCCGAAAGCGGAGGACAGGTCGGAGACAGGGGGGTAATTAAGTGTAAAATGGATAACGGAGAATGAGACAGTGTGCAAAAGTAATTGATACCAAAAAATTTGACGGAAAAAACTTATCAAAAATAGTTGATGCCAGATTAAAAGTAGGTGATGAGGTTGAAGCTGTTGTGGATGAATCAAGAAGAGAAATTGCCAAACATCATTCAGCCACGCATTTACTGCAGGCGGCTTTAAGAAAAGTGTTGGGTGAACATGTAACGCAGGCCGGAAGTTTAGTGGAAGCAAACAGGTTAAGATTTGATTTTACCCATCCAAAAGCATTGAGTAAAGAAGAACTTTCTAAAATTGAAGATATGGTAAATAATGTAATAGCAAGAGGGATTGAAGGGGAAGTTGCCGAGATGCCGATTGATGAAGCTAAAAAACTTGGAGCCATGGCACTTTTTGGGGAAAAATACGGCGATATTGTAAGGGTTGTTAAGTTCGGGGATTTTTCAATAGAGCTTTGTGGTGGTACGCATGTAAAAAATACATCTGAAATTGGAAGTTTTTATATAACAAAAGAAAGCGGCGTAAGTGCAGGGGTCAGAAGAATTGAAGCGGTTGCAGGGATAAGTGCATATAAATATGCCAAAGCTTACAGGGACATGGCGGAAGAAATTAAGCATGAAAACAAAACAAAAGATATTAAAATATTTATAGAAAAACAAAAAGATGAAATTAAAAAATTAAAAGATGAAATTAAAACCCTTCAAAAAGCGGCTGTTAAAGAGATAAAACCGCTTGAAAAAGACGGAATTAATTTTGTAATTGAGAGAATTGATAATGCAAATTTACGTGAAATAGCAACAGATTTGAAAGGAAAATACGAGAATTTAGTTGCATTTTTGGCTGGAAGTAGTAATGGAAAAGTTAGTATTGTAGCTGTTAGTAAAGTGCCTGAAATAAAAGCCGGGGATTTAATTAAAGAATTTGCCCCGATTGTAGGAGGAAAAGGTGGAGGAAAAAGCGATTTTGCACAAGGTGGCGGAAAAGATGCAGATAAAATAGATGAAATGATTAGTAAAGTAAAAGAAAAATTTTTATAAAAGGAGTAAAAAGGGGGATGGATATATTAATAGTAGAAGATGATTTGCCTTTGGCAAATGTATTAAAAAAGGTATTGGAAAAAAATGGATTTAATGTAAATATTGCAAGTGACGGTGAAGAGGCATTTAATGAAATTCTGGAAAAAAATTATGATTTATATTTGTTGGATATTAATTTACCGAAACTTAACGGGCATAAATTATTGAAACTTATAAAACACAAAGACGAAAATGCCATTGTAATAATGATTACGGCTTCGGCCGAAATAGAAGATATAGAAAAAGCGTATAATTACGGATGCAGTGAATATATAAAAAAACCGTTTCACGCCAAAGAATTGTTGATAAGAATAAACAATTTAATAAATAAAAACGAAATAAATGATGAAATAATTGTTGATAACATAAAATTTGTAAAAAATACTATGGATTTGTTTATAGACAACAAACCGGTGGAACTTAGAAAAAAAGAAAAAAGACTTTTATATATTCTTTTGGACAATCTTGATAAAACGGTTACAAAAGAAAAAATTATTGAATTTGTCTGGGAAGGTGAAAAAAAAGATTCCTATCCCCTCAGGCAATTGGTAAGTACTTTAAAAGCAAAACTTTCAAATCATAATATAGTCAGTGTCGTAGGAATAGGATATAAGTTTGTCAAAGTATAAATTTTCAATTAACCAAATTATAGTAATTTTTTTCTTTACCTTTTTTTTATTAATGGGGTCTATAGTATATATTCAATATTATAAATCTGAACAAATTCTGAGAAACAATTTTATAAACAAACATAAAATAGAAGCCCTTAAAATTAAGGACAAATTTAAAAATATTTTTGATAAGGCTTTATATATATATAAAATTCATGAACAATTAAACATTAAAAATACATTTAAATTAAACAAGTTTTATAAAAATGGAAAATTCAATATTTCTCAGGCGGCAAAAATTTTAAATTCATCTCTTGAAAGGGGGAAATATGAGATTTTTCAAATAGACAGAAATTATAAAATAATAAACGGCACGTATCAGCCGGATATAGGTTATGATTTGGGCCATTTCCCAGCTTATAAGAAAGTTTTAGATAATGTTTTCAACGGCAAAGAAAAAATAGATATTTCTTATATACATCTGGATATTGCTTCAAAAAATTTAAAAAAATATTATTTAATCCGTTCTTCGGACGGTAAATATCTGCTTCAATCGGCTTATGTGTTGGATATTTACTCAAAATTAAAAAAAATTTATAAATTTATAAAGCCTGCTCTTAACAATTTAAAAATTTATTTTGTGGACAGATATCTGGTCTATTCCATAAATTTTAAAAACCGTTATCAGAAAAAACTTTCTGTAAATGAGCTTTGTAATTATTCAAAAAATTTTTTATTGTATTTTAGTAATAATAAAGACATCGCAAAAAAAAGCAATATTGAAATATTAAATAAAATCGTGTCTGTTTTTAAAAAGCATAACAATATGATTTACAAAATAAGAGGCAACACCCTTAAAATATTTGTGTTAATAAACGGGATTATAAACAATAAAGACAATAGGATGATAATTGAAACAGATTTTAACCTAACTCCTTTAAAAACGGCTGAAAGAAGACTTTTTAAAAATTTTTGGATAATTTTTGTTTTAATGGCTGTATTTATTATTTTAATGTATTTTTTTGCAAAAAAATATTTTATTAAAAAGTTGGATTTATTGACCAAAGCGTTTAAAGACAACAGAAAATGTAAAATGAATGAATCTTTTATAAAAGAAATAGCGGAACTTCAAACCAGTTACAATAAACTTTTTGAAAAATTAAATGATGAAATAGAAAAAAATAAAAAACTTTTATATTTAAATAGAAGATTTGTTGTAGATACCATACATCAGATAAGAACACCTCTTAATGTTATTTTGTTAAATGTGGAACTGCTAAGGGAATCCTGTAGGGAAGAAGAAATTTTAGATGAAATAGAAGCTTCTGTTTCCATGCTCAGTAATTCTTATGAAGATTTGGCTTATATATCTTCGAATAATGTTGTTGAATATAAACCAGAAAATATTGACATTGCATTGGTACTGAAAGAAAGAATAGAATATTTTTTCAGCATCGCAAAATCTCATAATAAAAATTTTCTCTCAGATATTGATGAAAACTGTATATTTAATATAAACAAAATAGAGCTTGAGAGGGTTATTGACAATAATATTTCAAATGCCGTTAAATATTCAAAAGGTAAAGAGATTATTGTTTCATTGAAAAAATATAAAAATAAATTTGTTTTAAAATTTGAAACTTATGGAGAAAAAATAAAAGATTCAAAAAATATTTTTGAAAAAAATTACAGGGAGCAGCCCCATAAAAGAGGTTTGGGAATAGGGTTGAATATTGTTAAAAAAATTTGTGAAAAATATAATATTAAATATTCTCATTTTTATCAAAATGAAAAAAATATTTTTGAATATCAATTTTTGGTAAAATTTTAGTTAAAAAGGGTTTTATGCTGATACTTTGTTCTTCTTCTGTTACAAGGGCTGAATTATTAAAAAACGCCGATATTGATTTTGTTCAAAAAAACTGCAGTTTTGATGAAGACAAACTGGTATTCAAAGACCCGTATGAATTTGTGGTAAATGCAAGTTTTGGAAAATTTAAAGAATGTATTAAATGTTTTAATGATAATATTATAACCGCCGATACTGTTATAAGTAACGGCAGAAATATTTTAAGAAAAGCCAAATCACGTGAGGATGCAAGAAAAATACTTTTACAACAAAGTGGAGAAAATATTAAAATCATAACTTCCATGTGGATTAAAATAAATTCTAAAGTTTACGGAAGAGTTGATGAAACCGTTTATGAATTTTATGAATTTGATAAAACTGATTTGGAAAATTATTTAAATTCCAATGAATGGGTGGGGAAAGCCGGAGCATGTATGGTGGAAGGGTTTTGTAAAAAATATATAAAAAATGTAAAAGGGTATGAATCAACTGCCATGGGACTTTGCATTGAAGAATTAGTAAAAATATTAAAGGAAGAAAGATGTATATAAAAGAAATTCAGGATTTTCAAAAAATCAGAAAAGAGGCAAGAGCCTATTTTTGTTATTTAATGCAAAGAAACATACCAAACAAATTGCCAAATATCGGGGTTGATGTAATATATGAAGGGTTAAAAAGAATTATAAATGAACTTCCCGAAGCCAACGCCGCTTATATTTTGGATGCGAGCGGAAAACAGATAAGCAAAATGATTACAAATAAAGAGAGTTTCAAAAATTATGATATAGAATTTAACCAGTCAAACAGGACATATTTTTATAAAGCTGTAAAAGAGAAAAAATGTATTTTGACAGATCCTTATCCAAGTCTGATAGGAGGGGAAATTGTTGTAAGCGCGGCTTTGCCTGTTTTTAATGACAGGGGGGATTTGCTGTATGTGGCTGTAATTGATATTCCTTTGGAGAAAATTTTGAAATTTATTCACAAAGAAAAAGGTGATGTCTGGTTTAATAATTTCAACAGACTTATTTATGCAATGTTCAGCGCCGCACTGTTTGCCATTGTGGTTTTATTGTTTTATTACGGTGTTAAAATGTTTTTTGTGTATACGATTAACAATATCGATGTCAAAAAAATGTTTGAATCGACAATTTTAATAACACTTTCTTTAGCAATATTTGATTTGGTTAAAACCATATTGAGCGAAGAAGTGGTTGGAGAAAAGGAAGAACACCCTTTTGCAATTCATAAAACGATGATTAAATTTTTGGGAAGTATTATAATAGCTTTGGCAATCGAAGGGCTTATGCTTGTATTTAAATTTGCCATGGTCGCCCCGCAAATGCTTATTTATGCGGCAATTTTAATAAGTGCGGTAACGCTTCTTTTATTCGCTCTGGCTTATTATATGAAAAATGTGGGTAAAGACATAAAATAGTGAATGGTAAGTAGTGAGAAAAAAAAAGGAAATAAATGATAGGAATAGTTGATTATAATATGGGAAATTTGGCAAGTGTAAAAAACGCTTTTGATAAAATCGGTGTAAAAGCTGAGGTTGTTAAAGAGCCTGAAAAATTGAAAAATTTTGACAAATTAATTTTTCCGGGAGTCGGAGCTTTTGGTGATGCGGCTGATTATTTAAAAAAAACGGGTCTGGATGAAGCCATGGGGGAATTTATAAATACCGGCAGGCCTGTTTTGGGGGTGTGCCTCGGAATGCAGCTGTTGTTTGAAAAAAGTGAAGAATTCGGCATGCATGAAGGGCTTGGAATTATAGAAGGCGAAGTGGTTAAATTTGACAAAAGCAGGGTGAAAGGGCATAAAATTCCGCATGTGGGATGGAATAAAATGTTTTTTGCCAAAAATTCGCCTCTTTTTAATGATTTGGACAATCCGTATTTATATTTCGTCCATTCTTATCATGTGGTATGTGATGAAAAATATGTTATAGGTAAAACAATTTACGGTTATGAATTTGTCAGTGCAGTGAATAAAGACAATGTTTACGGCTTTCAGCCCCATCCTGAAAAAAGCCACAACGCTGGGCTTAAAATACTTGAAAATTTTGTAAAAGGTATCAAATGATAATCTTTCCTGCAATAGATTTAAAAGACGGTAAGGCCGTAAGGCTTACAAAAGGCGAAATGGACAGTGCAAAAATATACAGTGAAAACCCGCTAAATTTTGCAAAACAGTTTGAAGATATGGGGGCAAAATGGCTTCATATGGTTGATTTAAACGGGGCATTTAAAGGAAGTCCCCAGAATATTAAAGCAATTGAGGAAATTAGAAAAAACACATCTTTGAAAATTCAGCTCGGAGGCGGAATAAGAGATGAAGATACAATAAAAAAATATTTGGATTTAGGTATTAACAGATTGATTTTGGGAAGTGTCGCCGCAAAAAATCCCGAAATGGTTATAGAATTGGCTGAAAAATATCCTATTGCCGTCGGAATAGACGCAAAAGACGAATATGTGGCCGTAAGCGGATGGGGGAAAAAAGAAAATATAAAAGCCGAAGAGTTGGCTAAAAAGTTTGAAAAATCCAAAATTGAATGTATAATTGCAACAGATATAAGTAAAGATGGCACTTTAAAAGGACTTAATCTCGATTTTGTTTTAAATATTCAAAACACTTCTAAAAAAAAGGTTATTGCAAGCGGCGGGGTGGCGAATGAAGAAGACATAATAAAAGCTAAAGAAAAAAATATTTACGGAGTAATTGTCGGAAAAGCTTTTTATGAAGGAAAAATAGATTTAAAAAGATTATTTGAGTTATTTAAGGAGGAAAAATGAAAATTTTGGTTGTGGACGACAGCTCAACTATGAGAAGAATTATTCAAAATACGTTGGCAAGACTCGGATATAAAGATGTAATTCAGGCGGCAGATGGTATTGAAGCATGGGACGCACTTCAGTCAAATCCCGATATAGAAGTGGTTATAACGGACTGGAATATGCCCAATATGAACGGGCTTGAACTTGTGAAAAAAATAAGGGCAGAAGAGAGATATAAATCTCTACCTATAATTATGGTAACAACCGAAGGTGGTAAAAAAGAGGTTATCACAGCACTTAAAGCTGGCGTAAACAATTACATTGTAAAGCCTTTCACGCCGCAGGTTTTAAAAGAAAAGCTTGAAGGGGTTCTTGGTAAAAATGAAGGATAATTATTTTGAATTAAGTGTTCAGACCGATTCTTTTAAAGATGAAATAGAAAATTTTTTGATTGAAAGGTTTAATAACGGTATCGAAGAGAAAGAAAACACTCTTATTTTAAGAAGTGAAAATAATTTTGAGTCATTAATTGAAGAATTAAAAAAATATGTGAGTGCATTGGAAGAGATTTTTAATACAAAAATAAGTTTAAATATAAATGTAGAAAAAAAATCAAATATTGACTGGATAGAAAATTATAAAAAATCGATAAAACCTATTGAAATAGACGGGTTTTATATTCATCCGAGCTGGTATGAAAATAAAAATGATAAAGAAAATATAATAATTGATCCCGCACTTGCTTTTGGAAGTGGGCATCATGAAACAACCAGAAGCTGTGTAAAGGCGATTAACAAATATGTAAAAAAAGGTAATACATTTTTGGATGTCGGGTGCGGCAGCGGTATTTTATCCATTGTGGCGGCAAAAAAAGGAGCTGTCGTAAATTTGTGCGATACAGATGAACTGGCTGTTAAAAGCGCAAAAGAAAATTTTGAATCAAATAATGTTGAATTTAATAAAATTTGGGTGGGAAGTGCAGGAGATACTGATGAAAAATATGATGTGGTCGTTGCAAATATAATAGCCGATATTTTAATTTTTATAGCGAATGATTTAAAAAAACGGGTTAACGGTTATTTAATTCTTTCTGGTATAATTAACAAATATAAAAACAAAGTTTTGGAAAAGTATAAAGAATTTGAACTTATCGAAGAAATTTTTGAAAACGAATGGGTAACACTGATTTTAAAAAACGTTGAATGATAAATGTTGAATTTAAATTTAAATTAAAGGATATAGATGCCAAAAAACAATAAAAATAACAATGATAATTTTTTTAATAAAAATCCGCTTCTTTTGTTTATAATTTTTGCGGTTGTTATAATTTTAATTTTTAGAAGTATCGCCCCAAGTGCCGAAAGCAGCGTTTCCCAGCTGGTTTCCGGAAAGCCGGCCGTTATGAGTATAACATATTCCGATGTTAAAAAGCTTGCAAAAGAAAAACAGTTAAGCTACGTTGCTATAGGAAAAACATATTTAAAAGCTAAATTAAAAGACGGAACAATTATAACAGTTCCGAAAGTTCCGAATGATCCGAGTCTAATTACAATTCTGGATAAAAATTCTATTCCTTACGGTGCCCTGCCAGAATCCAGCAACTGGCTTAATGATTTGATTTTCGGCTGGATTATTCCTATATTTATATTTTTTGCAATTTGGATGTTTTTGGCAAGCAGAATGCAAAAAGGTATGGGGGGAGTTTTTGGTGTAGGAAGTGCAAAAGGGCTTATAAAAAGTGAAAAACCAGATGTTACATTTGATGATGTTGCAGGAAACGATGAAGCCAAAGAGGAAGTGAAAGAGATAGTTGATTTTCTTAAAAATCCCGACAGATATACGGCTTTAGGGGCAAAAATTCCAAAAGGTGTTTTACTTATCGGACCTCCGGGTACAGGAAAAACACTTCTTGCAAAAGCGGTTGCAGGTGAGGCTGATGTTCCGTTTTTTGCCGTAAACGGCAGCAGTTTTATAGAAATGTTTGTAGGTGTTGGTGCGGCAAGGGTCAGGGATTTGTTTAACCAGGCTAAAAAAGAGGCGCCGAGTATAATTTTTATAGATGAAATTGACGCTATCGGTAAAAGCAGGGCTGCAGCCGGCCAGTTTGGCGGAAATGACGAAAGGGAACAGACTTTAAACCAGCTGCTTGCAGAAATGGACGGGTTTGATTCAAACGATCCGGTAATTGTATTAGCTGCTACAAACAGGCCTGAAATATTAGACCCGGCATTACTCAGACCCGGAAGATTTGACAGACAGGTACTGGTGGATAAACCTGATTTTGAAGGAAGGGTACAGATATTAAAAGTCCATGTTAAAAAAATTAAAATGGGCAGTGACGTTAATCTGGAAGAAATAGCCAGAATGACGGCGGGACTTGCCGGGGCAGACCTTGCTAATATAGTAAACGAAGCCGCTTTGCTTGCGGGTAGAAAAAATAAAAAAGAGGTAAACCAAAGTGAATTTGTAGAAGCGGTTGAAAGACAGATTGCGGGACTTGAGAAGAAAAGCAGACGTCTTAACGAAAACGATAAAAAAACCGTGGCATATCATGAAAGTGGTCATGCGGTAATTGCGGAAGTTACACCTAAAGCCAGAAAAGTAAAAAAAGTTTCAATCGTCCCAAGAGGTCTGGCCGCGCTCGGTTATACATTAAACCTTCCCGAGGAGGATAAATATCTGATGAGCAAAAGCGAACTTATTGCTCAAATTGATACACTGCTCGGAGGTAGGGCCAGCGAAGAGGTTTTTATTAAAGAAATTTCAACAGGTGCAAGTAACGACTTAGAGAGGGCAACCGACATTATAAAATCAATGGTAATGATTTACGGAATGAGTGATGTGGCCGGTTTAATGGTTCTTGAAAAACAGACAAACAGATTTTTAGGCGGTGGGTTTGGACAAAGCCGTGATTATTCAGAAAAAACACAGGAAGAAATTGACGCTTTTGTTAAAAATTTTTTAAATGAGCGTTATCAGCATGTTAAAAATACACTTAAAGAATATGCGCCTGTTATTGAACAAATGGTAAAAGAGCTTTATGAAAAAGAAGTTATAGACGGTTCAAGGGTAAGAGAATTTATAAAAGAGTATAAAGATTCTAAAAAAGAAGGTGATAATGAAGAAAACGGAAATAATTCTTAAAGAAGGGTATCCCTTTATTGTTCCTGCGGGTGTAATATTTTTAATCAGCCTTATTTTTGGATTCGGTGCATTTTGGCAGATACTCTTTTTTATTATTTTTGCATTTTTTGTATATTTTTTTAGAAATCCGGAAAGAATTCCCGATGAAGTTGGTGAAAATGTAATAATTTCTCCGGCCGACGGGGAAATTATAGAGATAACAGAGACTAAAGCCCCTATTTTAAATAAAGAAATGATTAAAATTTCCATAAGGCTATCTATTTTTGATGTACACGTACAAAGAAGTCCGATAATCGGGGAAATAGTTGCGAGGGAATATATTCACGGGTTGTTTTTAAATATTGCAGATGAAAAATCAAGTGAGCTTAATGAACAAAACAGGGTTTTGTTTGAAGGAATTGATAAAGTAGTAGTAAATCAGATAGCTGGGTTTTTAACAAGAAGAATTATAATGTTTAGAGATTTGGGAAAAATAAAACTCTCCGAGCGTTATGGTATGATAATGTTTGGAAGTCAGGTTGATTTGTATGTGCCTAAAAACTCTGTAATAAAAATAACTGAATTTCAAAAAGTAAAAGCAGGGGAGAGTTTAATAGGATATTTGAATGAAAATTAAATTGGCATATATTTTACCTAATTTTTTTACAGCCCTTAGTGCTTTTTTTGGTGTAATGAGCGTGATTGCCGCATCTCAGGGAAAATTTGAAAAAGCTTATATTTATATACTTTTTTCCCTTATAGCCGACGGACTTGACGGAAGAATAGCAAGAATTACAAACACAACTTCAAAATTCGGGGTTGAATTTGACAGCTTAGCGGATTTGGTGGCGTTTGGAATGGCGCCTGCTATGATGCTTTTTTTCTCAATCGGTAAAAATTACGGAAGATTCGGGGCACTGATCAGCGGACTTTTTGTTGTTTTTGGTGCAATAAGACTTGCAAGATTTAATGTGACAACTTCTGTTAATGACCCGAGATTTTTTATAGGACTTCCAATTCCGACGGCGGCAGTGGTTTTAAGCTCGTGGATAATGCTTGATATAAAATATCAGAGTCATTTTAATATTTTAATTTTAATAGGGGTTTTGTTTTTGGCTTTTTTAATGGTCAGTAATTTCAGATATCCAAGTTTTAAAAAAATTGATTTTAATAAAAATCTGGCAATAAAAATTTTGGTTTTAATTATCTTGGCGGCTTCTTTACTTTATCTTTTTCCTACCGAAGCGATAGCCCTGTATTTGAGTATTTATGCTTTTTACGGGGTATACAGGGGAATAAAAGGATACATTAAAGCCGGAAAATATAAAGGATAATTTTTTTCCATTGAAAAAATTTTTAAAATATGATAAAATTTTATAAAAATTTTTTATAAAAAGGATATATTATGGAAATGGTTAAAATTTTTGATACCACATTAAGAGACGGGGAGCAGTCTCCAGGCGCATCTATGACTATCGAAGAAAAAATAAAAGTGGCACTTCAGCTTGAAAAATTAAAAGTGGATATTATCGAAGCAGGATTTGCCGCAGCAAGTCCGGGTGATTTTGAAGCAATAAACAATATTGCAAAAGAGGTTAAAAATTCAACGCTCTGTTCTTTGGCCAGGGCTTTGGATAGGGATATTGAGGCCGCTGCTAAGGCGATAGAACCAGCTCCTCTTAAACGAATTCACACATTTATTGCAACAAGCCCCATTCATATGGAATATAAACTAAAAATGAGTCCCGATGAAGTAATAAGAAGAGCCGTTAGGGCGGTTGAATATTCAAGAAGCTTTGTTGATGACGTGGAATTTTCCTGTGAAGATGCGGGAAGAAGCGAGATGGGCTTTTTAAAAGAGATTATCAGTGCCGTTATTGAAGCGGGGGCAAAAACGATTAATATTCCTGATACCGTGGGTTACAGATTTCCTACAGAAATGGGGGAAATGATAAAAGAACTGGTTGAATATTTTCCAAAAGATATTATTTTTTCAGTACATTGTCATAACGATCTTGGGCTTGCCACTGCTAATTCACTTTACAGTGTATTAAACGGAGCGAGACAGGTTGAATGCACCATTAACGGCTTGGGGGAAAGGGCAGGAAACGCCGCACTTGAAGAAATTGTAATGGCCATTAAAGTAAGAAGGGATTTGTTTGATGGAATTGATACAAGGATAAATACAAAAGAAATTTATCCGACAAGCAGGCTTGTCTCAAACGTTACAGGAATAGAACCGCAGCCAAATAAAGCGATAGTTGGAAGAAATGCATTTGCCCATGAAAGCGGAATTCACCAGGACGGTGTACTTAAACATAAAGAAACATATGAGATTATGAAGGCGGAGGATATAGGGCTTGATATAAAAGACACCCTTGTTCTTGGAAAACACAGCGGAAGACATGCGTTTAAGAAAAAACTTGAGGCTTTGGGATTTAGTAACTTAAGCGATGAAGAATTGAATGAAATATTTATGAAATTTAAAAAACTTGCAGATAAGAAAAAAGAAGTTTATGATGAAGATATTTTGGCACTCATGAATGATGCGTTTGATAAAACACCTAAAACTTATGAATTGCTTTCACTTCAGCTGAGCGACTGCAGTGACGGTATGCCGAGTGCTGCGGCTAAAATTAAATTCGAAGATAAAATTTACGTAGATGCGGCAATAGGTAAAGGTACCATTGATGCCGTGTTTAAAGTAATTGATAGAATTAGCGGTATTAACGGAAAACTAATGGATTATAAAGTTGAAGCTGTAAGTGAAGGTAAAGACGCTTTGGCCAAAGTTATGGTAAAAGTTGTTTTCGATGAAAATAAACCTGCGGTTATGGGGCATGGATTAAGCATCGATACAATGGTTGCCAGTGCAAAAGCATATATAAACGCACTTAACAATTATTTGCATATGAAAGATTTACTGTCTAAAAAAATCAGTTATAAAGACAGTATTTAAATAATGAAAAGTGAAAAATTAAAAATTAAAGATGAGGAATAAAGTTGAAAAAAATAGCCATTCTCGGTAAGCCGAATGTTGGTAAAAGCTCTCTTTTTAACAGAATTTTAAGAAAGAGAGATGCTGTAATCAGTGAAAAAGCCGGAACCACAAGAGATATAAAAAAAAGAATTATCAGTTTGGATGATGAACTTGAAGATGTTGTTATAATGGATACAGGAGGGCTTGAAGAGCGGGATGAACTTTTTGACAAAGTAAAAGACAAAGCCCTTCGAATAGCAAAAGATGCAGATATACTGCTTTATATGGTTGACGGGAGAAGTCTGCCAGATGAAGATGAAAAAAAATATATAAGAAATCTTCAAAAATTAAATAAAAATATTATATTGGTTGTAAACAAAATAGATAACGACAAATTAAAAGAAAAAGTTTATGATTTTTATGAACTTGGTGTAAAAGAAATATATCCTATTTCCGTTTCCCATAACAGGGGTGTCGGAAAACTGATTGAAAGAATAAAAAAATTTATCCCTAAAAAACAAGTGTTTGAAGTAAACGAATTTGAACAAGACATTCCTTTGGAAGAACTTTTAAGTGAGAGTAGTGAAAATTTAGAGGATATTAAAGAGATAAAAGTGGCAATTATAGGCAGGGTAAATGTGGGTAAAAGTTCACTTCTTAATTCGCTTGTAGGGGAAGAGCGGGCAATAGTAAGCGAAGTTGACGGGACTACAATCGACCCTATTGATGAGAATATTTATTTTAACGGATATCATATAACTTTTGTTGATACTGCCGGAATTAGAAGAAGAGGCAAAATCAAAGATATAGAAAAATATGCCCTGATTAGAACGGAAGAAGTTTTAAAAGAAGCCGATATCGCCGTATTGGTTATTGACGCTAAAGAAGGAATAGTTGAGCTTGATGAAAAAATAGGCTCTCTTATCCAAAAATTTAAAACCGGGGCGATAATTGTTGCAAATAAATGGGATGAAACGTCTATGGATTATAAAAAGTTTGAGAGTGAGGTAAGATACAGGTTTAAATATTTAGATTTTGCCCCTTTTATGGCTGTAAGCGCTAAGACAAAAAGAAATATAGACAAATTAAAAGAAAAGCTTTCTTTTGTTTATAAAAATTATTCAAAAAGAATTCCTACTTCTCTTCTCAACGAATGGATTAAAGAAGCGACTATAAGGCATCATCTGCCTACGGATGTAAAAGGCAGGGAAACTAAAATTTATTATGCAACCCAGTTTAAAACAAAACCTCCTACCATAGCCTTAATTATGAACAAACCTAGACTTCATTTTTCATATGAGAGATATTTAATAAACTTTTTAAGAAGTAAGGAAGATTTTACAGGAACACCTATTGTCTTAATTCCAAAAGAGAAAGGTAAAAAAAATGAAAAAAATTAGTTTAAGTTTAATTTGTGCGGGACTGGTTACTTTTGCAAATGCTGATTTAGTAAGTGTAAGTGCAGGTGCAGGTTATGAACAGCAAAAAATAGACGGATATGTAAAAAACGGAAATGTAATAAATTATTTTAATAATTCATCCGCTCAAAATGACGGAAATCAAAACACAGGGGATTTAGGGTTTGATGATAAAAACAACCCTTATATCTGGGTAAAACTGATTCATCCTGTGCCAATTTTGCCAAATATTAAATTACAATATACAAAATACAACACAACCGGCCATAGTAAATGGGTTGCAGGCGGAGTAAAAATTTTCGGAGATGTAAATATTCCCTCTGGACTTACCGATGTAAGTTCCAAAATGAATATAAACTCTTATGATTTAACACTGTTTTATGAATTTAAACCTGTAATTGCGGATATAGAAGCGGGTTTTGGTGTAGATGTCTGGAAGGGAAATACCAAAATAGACGGAGATAATGCAAATATTGTAAACGGAAATATAGTAAAAACAGGAGGTTCTACTCATATTAATGAAAACTGGACGGTTCCTTTACCATATTTATATGCGAATATTGAAACAATGAAATTATTTGGTTTTTCAATATTGGGCAATATAAAATGGGCAAAAGCGGGGGATAATCACCATTATGATTATTTAGCGGGAATTAAGTATAAATTTGATAAAATTCCTTTGTTTCTAAAAATGGGATACAGATATAAAGAAGCTTACGGGGTAGATGGAGATAATAAAACAAAATTACAATACAAAGGCTATTTTGCCGAAATAGGAGCTAAGTTTTGAGAATTGTAAGCGGAATGAGACCAACAGGTAAACTTCATTTGGGACATTTTATAGGGGTTCTTAAAAACTGGGTTGCACTTCAAGAAAAATATGACACTTTTTATTTTGTGGCCGACTGGCATGCACTTTCCACGAAATATGACGAAGGGCTTGATTTAAATGAACTCAGCATTGAACTTGTAAAAGAATGGATAGCATGCGGAATTGATCCAAAAAAATCAATTCTTTTCAGACAGAGTGATATAAAAGAGCATGCCGAGCTTTATTTAGTTTTAAATATGATAACGCCTGTTAGCTGGTTAGAGAGAAACCCCACATATAAAGACGCAATGAATCAGCCTGAATACAGAGAAAAAAATAATGCGGGATTTTTAACATATCCTGTACTGCAGACAGCAGACATTATTCTTTATGATGCAAATCTGGTGCCTATCGGTGAAGATCAGAAACCCCATCTTGAGCTTGCTAGGGAAATTGTAAGAAGGTTTCATTATATGTTTAAAAAAGAAATATTTACTGAACCAAAAGAACTTCTGACAGAAATACCTAGACTTCCCGGGCTTGACGGCAGAAAAATGTCCAAAAGTTTTAATAACGCAATATATCTGGATGACGATGAAAAAAGCATTTGGGCTAAAGTTAGGATGGCTAAAACGGACCCTGCAAGGATTAAAAAAACAGACCCCGGGCATCCTGAAGTGTGTATAATTTTTGATTACCATAATGCATTTAACAAAGAAGAAGTCGTGGAAATTGAAAAAGAATGCAGGGCGGGAACTATTGGATGTGTGGAATGTAAAAAAAGATGTGCCGCCAAAATAAATGAATTGCTTTCTCCAATCAGAGAAAAAAAGGCATCTTTAAATGAGAGTATGATTTTGGATATAATAAATGAAGGAAATAAAAAAGCTGGAAATATTGCAAACGAAAAAATGGAAGAAGTTAATAAGGTAATATTTTAAAGGAGAAAAATGAAAGCTAAAAAATTTGCATGTGGCGAAAGACTTCAAAGATTTTTAATAGCGTTTATGATGCTTTTAATTTTGGGTTTGCTTGCAAAAGGATACAATTTAGCAGCACTTATTTTGCTTGCATTTATTGCAATAATGTTTGTTATTTACGGTGTTTTTGATTTTTGTCCGTCAACATGGCTGCTTAATAAAATTTTTGGAAGCTGTTACTGCGAATGTAAGGAAGAAAAAAATGAAAATCAGTTATAAAGAAGCGGGGGTTGATATTGACAAAGGAAACAGTTTTGTTGAAAAAATAAAACCTTTTGTAAAAGAGACGTTTAATAAAAATGTTGTCGGTAACATAGGAAGTTTTGCAGGAGCTTTCAGGCTTCCAGCCGGATATAAAAAACCTGTTTTACTCGGTGCAACAGACGGGGTCGGCACAAAACTAAAACTTGCGATTGACGCTAAAAAGTTTGATTGCATAGGAATTGATTTAGTTGCAATGTGTGTAAATGATTTAATCTGTAATTTCGGGGAGCCTCTTTTCTTTTTAGATTATTATGCAACAGCAAAACTCGAAGTAAATGAGGCTGCAGATGTGGTTAAAGGAATTGCCAAGGGTTGTAAACTAAGCGAGTGTGCCCTAATCGGGGGAGAGACTGCAGAAATGCCTGGAATGTATAATGAAGGGGATTTTGATTTGGCAGGATTTGCCGTCGGAATTGCAGAGGAAGACGAACTTAACCCGAAAGTAAAAGAAGGTGATATTCTTTTGGCACTGCCAAGCAGCGGAATACATTCAAACGGATATTCGCTTGTTAGAAAACTGTTTTTTGATAAATTAAACATGAAATTTGATGATGAAATTAACGGAAAAAAACTTATTGATATTCTTTTAACCCCAACAAGAATTTATGTAAAAGAATTTAAACAATTCAAGCCTCTGCTTCATGCTCTTGCTCATATTACAGGAGGAGGAATAGTTGAAAATTTCCCAAGGGTATTGCCTGAAAATTTAGAAGCAGTTGTTTACAAAGATAAAATAAAAGTGTTACCTATTTTTGAATATATGAGAAAATATATAGATGAAGAAGAGATGTTCAGAACGTTTAATATGGGTGTTGGAATGATTTTTGCAATAAGTGAAGAAAATGCGGATGAAATAATAAAAAACTCTGATGCTTATTTTATAGGAAAAATTCAACAAGGTAAAAAAGGAGTAAAACTAAAATGAACCCCTCCCGTTTTATTTCTAATATCGCAGTTAAAATAGCAACCACCTCTTTCCCTAAATTGATTCAATGTTTTATCAATAAAATGTATGTTAAGTTTTATAAAATAGATATGTCAGAATTTGAACCGGAAGATCCCTGTAAATATAAAACATTGAATAATTTATTTACAAGACATAAAAAATATACCGAGTTTTATGAAGAAGACGATATAGTCGTCAGCCCTAGTGACAGTGAAATCATTGCGCATGACGATATAGAAGAAAATCGGGTTTATCAGATAAAAGGAAAAGAATATTCCCTAAAAGAACTTATTCCTTATGATACAAAATTAAATAATGGGTATTTTATTAATTTATATCTTTCACCAAGTGACTATCATAGATTTCATGTTCCTATAGATTTGGAAATTGTGAGGGCTACATTTATCCCCGGTGAACTTAATCCGGTAAAACCGTCTTTTTTGGAAAAAGAGCTTGTATTTCCAAAAAATAAAAGAGTGGTTTTAAGATGCAGGGATTCTAAAGAAAGATATTTTTATATTGTTTTGGTGGGGGCTATGATAGTAGGGAAAATTATTTTAAATTTTGATGAAAAATTTCAAAAAGATTATAACGAGATTTTTGATATAGAATATGAAAAACCTTTAAAACTTAAAAAAGGCGATGAACTTGGAAGGTTTGAATTTGGAAGTTCAATTTTGCTGTTTTTCGGAAAAGAACATTTTAAATATTTAAATCAAAAAGATTATGTTGAAGTAGGAGATATTCTTGGGGAAATTTATTAAAAGTAAAAAATTAAAAGTGAAAAATAAAAAATTAAAAAATATTTTATTTACTGCTTTCACCTTTTTCACCATTTTTACTATTTTCACTCCTCTTTTTGCAGTTGACAATCAGAAACTTCTTGAGTGTTATGAGATATTTGACCAAAAAAAAGCAGAACTTGAAGCAGAGGCTGAAAAAATACTTGAACAAAAAGAGGCTCTTGAATCTTTGAAAAACACATATATGGCTTTAATGAAGAAAAAAGAGTCAAAACTAAAAGAAAAAGAAAAAGAAATTAATAACACTTTGCAAAAAATAGAAAATGAAAAAAAAGAAATTCAAAAATTAATAACTCAAAATCAAAAAATCCTTGAGCAAATAAAAAATGCAAAAATGGATAAAATTACCCAGAGTTATGCAAAGATGAGGCCAAAAAATGCCGCAGGCGTACTTTCCCAGATGAAAGAAAAAGACGCCCTTGAAATTATACAAAAACTTCCCCCTAAAAATGTCGCCAAAATTTTTTCAAAAATGGACCCAGCCAAAGCAGCAAAACTTACAGAAATGATGCAAAAAGATGAGAATAATGAAAGCACAAATACTTCTGACAACGGCGGGGGCTAAACATTTAATAGCAAAAGCCCTGTGTCAATATATAGATTTAAAAAAAAGAATTTATATTGCTTACGGTACAACAAACGAATATCTTTTATATCATTTAGGGATAAATACAGATACTTTATATGCCGCCGGGTGTAATGTAAGAGGCAAATTTAATGTGACTCAAAAAAGAGACAGGCCGATTGTGCTTGAAAACAGTAAGCCGATTGATATAAGCGGATTTGATATAACAAATAATGATTATTTTATAAAAGGTGCAAATGCTCTTTGGTATGAAAACGCTAAAAAGTGTGCCGCCGTAGCGGCTGCCGATAAAAACGGAGGAACTTATGGTAATTTTTATATAAAAGCTGCAAGCAGGGGTGCTAAAGTTATAATTCCTGTAGGACATGAAAAGCTTATTCCTTTTTTTAAAGAAACTTCTCAGGACGTAGATATTTCAACAGGTTCTAAAATTGCGATGCTCAGGTTTTTTTACGGGATGATATTTACTGAAATAGAAGCCTTTAAAACACTTTTTAATTTAAAAGCAAATATTATCTGTGCAGGGGGGATTTTTGATTCAAAAGGTGCGGTAGGTTTTGAAGTTGAAGGAGATGAAGTTAAAGCGGTAGTTGAATTTAGCAAAAAATATAATAATCTGTTTTTAGAAGAGAGTAAGCGGGTTGATTTTCAATTTTAAAGCTTCTTTTTTGATATAATTTTAAAAAAAGGTTTAGTATGCTGATAAAAGAAGCTCAAGTGCCTTTTCTTTCCAGAAAAATTGCATATGATTTATTAAATTCAGGATTTGTGAATTATCCCAAAGGCATTGATAATGCTATTAAAGAAATTGAAGATATTATAATGGATGATGCTTTATGGGAAAGGGAAATAGAAGATAAAGCCAGAGAAATATTAGCAAAACAGGAAGAAGAAAATGAATTTTTATTTTATGATGTTGACAGAAGAGAAGTGTTTAAACTTATAAAAAAAGAAATTGCAAATGAAGAGGGGTTTAATTTAAAAAGAGATGAAAGAATAGATGATTTGGCACATTTTTTGGTAAAAGAATTATGGGATAAAGAATTAATTGATTATGATGTAAGGGATGGAAAAATAAAAAATATTGTTTTTAAATCTATAATGGATTTTTTAAAAAGGGAAATTGAAGCAAGGGACGAAGTTTATAAAAAGCTTGAAAACTACAAAAGGCCTTTGGTTCCTGGAAGTGAAGAGTGGGAACTTGTATTTAACAGACTTTACGAGCAGGAGTTAAGAAAAAGAGGACTAATTTAGAGGTGAAAATAGTGAAAATGGTGAGTAGTAAAAAGTTGCCAAGCGGCTACGGTGAAAAATTAAAAGTGAAAAGTAAAGGTTTAAAATGAAAGTTACTGTTTTGCTGGAAAACGGAATGAGTTTTACTGCCCGCGGATTTGGGGCAGGCGGAACAAAAGTCGGGGAAATTGTGTTTAACACATCAATGACCGGCTATCAGGAAATCATTACAGACCCGAGCTATGCCGGCCAGTTTGTGGTTTTTACCATGCCTGAAATCGGGAATGTGGGGGTAAATAAAGATGACAATGAAAGTAAAAAAGCCTATCTTAAAGGTATAATTGTCAGAGAATATGTTGATAAGTGGTCAAATTTCAGGGGAGAGATGAGTCTGAACGAATTTTTAAAAGAGCAAAATATTCTTGGCATCAGCGAAATTGACACAAGGTTTTTAACAAAGCTTATAAGAAAAGAAGGGGCTATGATGATGATAGCCTCAAGCAAAATTCATAATATTCAAAAATTAAAAGAAATTTTAAATCAAACCCCCAGAATTGAAGAAATTGATTATATAAAAGAGGTAAGTACAAAAGAGGCTTATATTCATCCACACGGGGCATGGAACGATAAAGAGTTTAAATATAATCCTAAAAAAACAGATAAAAAAATAGCAGTACTTGATTTTGGGGTAAAAAGAAATATTTTAAACGAACTGACCCAGGCCGGAATGGAGTGTAAAGTAATGCCGGCTTCAACAAAGGCGGAAGAAATTATTGAAATGTATAAAAGTGGGGAAATTCAGGGGGTGTTTTTAAGTAACGGTCCGGGTGATCCTCTGATTTTGAACGAAATTCATAAAGAAATTCAAAAAATATTAAAAGAAAAAATACCGATGTTTGGAATATGTTTGGGACATCAATTACTGAGTATTTCTCACGGATACCCTACGTTTAAACTTAAATTCGGGCATCACGGGGGAAATCATCCGGTAAAAAATTATATAAACAGAAAACCTGTTGTGGAAATAACCGCTCAAAATCATAATTATAATGTCCCGGAAGAGATTGAGAAAATTGCCGAGGTCACACATAAAAATCTTTTTGACGGTTCAATTGAGGGTGTTAAATACAAAAATGAACCTGTTTTTTCTGTTCAGCATCATCCGGAAGCATCACCAGGGCCGCATGACAGTAAATATATATTTAAAGAATTTTATAATATGCTATGAAAAATTTTGATTTTATCCAAAAAATCCTTTTTGGAATTTTTGAACTGTTTTTATTATTTAGCGCTATAGTGATTTTAATAGCCACTTTTACAACTTCTCCTGTTATCTCTTTTATTGTTTTTATTTTTTTAATTTATCTTGTTTATTATTTGGCTTTGAAATATCTGTTTAATTAAAAAATCAATTACCAGCTTCCGCCTCCTCCACCGCCGCTTCCCCCTCCCGATGAATCGCTTCCCCCAAAACTTATTGATGAGCTTTCATTTGGAGAATAATTTTTTGTTGTTTCAAATGACGAATGTAAATTTTTATCTAGATTAAAAAATGAATCCATATCCCCTTCAAACCATAAAATTTGAGTGTTGAAATGTATGTATATTTTTAACCTTCTTCAAGTAATCTGTTAAATAATTTTAAAGTCGCTTTTACGTCTTCTAAAGCGTTATGATAATTTATATTTTTTCTTCCAAAAAAAAATGCTATCGCCTCTTCAAGACGGGGCATTTTCTTTTTTTCAAGCACTACAACGTCGGCGGCGTAATACATTGTGTCAAATATAGGAATATCAATTATGTTCGGATAATGATTAATTCTTTCAAGCTCTCTTTTCATTACGCCGAAATCATATAAAACATTATGTCCCACAACCATATCGAGAGAATTAAAAATATTTAAAATTTCATCTTTTTTTTCTTTAAAGGTCGGCTTGTCTTTCAGCTCTTCCTGAGAAATTTTATGAACGCCGAAAGCTTCTTCTGAAATTTTAGCTTCAGGATTTAGCAGTTCGTAAATTTCTTTTGTGCTCAAATCTTGCATATCCTGTATAACAATCGCATAAGAAATTACATATCCGGTAATATCGGTTGTTTCCGTGTCAAATCCCCCTATTTTTTTTATTTTATTTTCTTTTGGGGTTTTTTTTAAATCATTTATATAATATCTTAAAAAATCTTTACTTGAAAATGCTTTTTGTCTTGGAAACGGTTTGAAACGCTCCATTTTATTTTCTTCTTCTAAAACGACTGAAATTAAATAATCATTGTAATTTCTAAAAATTACATTTTCTTTTATATCTTCTCTTAGGCATTTTATTAAATATGTCTTATCATTTTTTAATTTCTCATATGCTTTTTTTCTTGTTTCTTTATTAAATACACTGGCCTTTCTTAAAGTCTCTGTTTTTGGAGGCAGATTCAAATTTATCCTTTTTTATAAAATTATAACATTTTCTACTTACCACTCAACATTCACCATTTTCACTTTTTTAAGATATAATTACATATAAAAAAGGTTTTTTATGCCAAAAAGAGAAGATATCCATTCAATCCTTCTGATAGGCTCCGGTCCGATTGTCATTGGTCAGGCTTGTGAGTTTGACTATTCGGGCGTTCAAGCGGCAAAAACTCTCAAATCTCTTGGTTACAGGGTCGTTCTTGTTAATTCAAACCCTGCTACAATAATGACTGATCCTGAATTTGCAGATGCCACATATATTGAACCGATTATCCCCGAAGTAGTGGCAAAAATTATTGAAAAAGAAAATATTGATGCAATTCTTCCTACAATGGGGGGTCAGACTGCCCTTAATGTTGCTATGCAAATGTACGAAAGGGGAATGCTTGAGGGGGTTGAATTTTTAGGCGCTAACCCGGAAGCAATTAAAAAAGGCGAAGACAGACAGGCTTTCAAAGAAGCGATGCTGAAAATTGGTATGGATTTGCCTAAAAG
The DNA here is from genome assembly GCF_000523275.1 of Lebetimonas sp. JH292. Lineage (NCBI taxonomy): Bacteria > Pseudomonadati > Campylobacterota > Epsilonproteobacteria > Nautiliales > Nautiliaceae > Lebetimonas > Lebetimonas sp. JH292. Next base: position 79,397 of record NZ_ATHQ01000002.1, read on the forward strand.
CAGATACGCCTATTCCCTTGAAGAAGCCGAACAGGCTGCAAAAGAAATAGGATTTCCGATTATAATAAGGGCAAGTTATACGCTTGGAGGGCTTGGAAGCGGTGTTGCTTACAATATGGAGGAATTTAAAAAACTTGCCAAATTCGGTTTGGAGGCAAGTCCTATAGGGGAGATTTTAATAGAAGAATCTCTTCTTGGATGGAAAGAATATGAGATGGAGGTTATCCGCGACAGAAACGATAACTGCATAATAGTGTGTTCTATTGAAAATATCGATCCGATGGGTGTTCATACAGGGGATTCCATTACTGTTGCCCCGGCTCTTACACTCACTGATAAAGAATATCAGAAAATGAGGGATGCATCTTTTGCAATACTTCGTGAAATAGGCGTTGATACCGGAGGTAGCAACGTTCAGTTTGCCGTAAATCCGGATACCGGCAGAATGATAGTAATAGAAATGAATCCCAGGGTAAGTAGAAGTTCCGCACTTGCAAGTAAGGCGACAGGTTATCCTATTGCGAAAGTCGCAACGCTTCTTGCGCTCGGATATACATTAGACGAAATTAAAAACGATATTACAGGAACTGCCGCAAGTTTTGAGCCTACAATAGATTATATTGTCACAAAAATACCACGTTTTACATTTGAAAAATTTCCTCAGGCCGATTCAACACTTACGACTTCTATGAAAAGTGTCGGGGAAGTAATGGCGATAGGAAGGACATTTAAAGAATCATTGCAAAAGGCGATTTATTCTCTTGAAACAGGTCTTGACGGATTTGAAAAAATTGACTGCGGCGAAGATGAGCTGATTAAAAACATAAGAATTCCAAATGATAAAAGGCTTTTATATATCGGTGAGGCTTTCAGAAGAGAAAAAAGTGTTGAGGAAATTTATGAAATTTGTAAAATAGACAGATGGTTTTTAAATCAGATAAAAGAAATAATCGAACTTGAAAAAGAGATAACTCTTGATATTTTAGAAAATGAAACTCTGCTAAGACGTGCCAAAACATACGGGTTCAGTGATACAATGCTGGCTAAATTAATAAACAAAAGTGAAGAAGATGTATATAAAGCAAGAAAAAAATTCGGAATTGAAATCGATTATAACGAAGTGGACACATGTGCGGCGGAATTTGACACAACTACAAGTTATTTATATTCAAGCGTAAATGTTACAAAAAACGTGCCGCCAAGAAAACCGGATTTTGATGATAAAAAAGTGTTAATCCTTGGAGGCGGTCCAAACAGAATAGGTCAGGGAATTGAATTTGACTACTGCTGTGTTCATGCAGCATTTGCCCTTAATGATTTGAGTGTCAAAACTATTATGTATAACTGCAACCCGGAAACTGTTTCAACAGATTATGACACAAGCGATGTATTGTATTTTGAACCTATTACGTTTGAAAGGGTCAGAAATGTGGTTGAACTTGAAAATCCACACGGCGTAATTGTTCAGTTTGGCGGTCAGACTCCTCTTAAACTTGCAAAACCTTTAACTAAAATAAATGCAAAAATAATAGGAACTTCCGCTGAGGTTATAGATACGGCGGAAGATAGGGAAAAATTTGCCGAATTTATTAACACTCTTGGATTAAATCAGCCTCAAAACGGCACCGCCTTTAAAAAAGAAGAGGCTTTTAAAATTGCAAATACAATAGGATATCCGGTACTTGTAAGACCGAGTTACGTTCTTGGTGGCAGGGCTATGAGAATTGTCTATAATGATGATGAACTTAATGAATATATGAGCGAAGCCGTAAAAGTAAGCGAAGATTCCCCGGTGCTTATAGATAAGTTTCTTGACAGGGCAATTGAACTTGATGTAGATGCAATTAGCGACACAAAAGATGTATATATCGGCGGGATAATGCAGCATATTGAAGAGGCAGGCATTCACAGCGGAGACAGCGCCTGTTCTTTACCTACTGTAAGTATAAGCGAGGAAAAAATAAAAGAAATAGAAAACGCCACAAAAAAGATAGCTCTAAAACTTGGAGTAAAAGGACTTTTAAATATCCAATATGCTCTGCATCGTGATAAACTATATTTGATTGAGGTAAATCCAAGAGCAAGCCGAACTGTACCTTTTGTATCCAAAGCCACAGGACTTCCTCTTGCAAAAGTCGCAACAAGGGTTATGTGGAATTTGGCATATAATCCTGAAATCAATAACGGGAAAGTTTTATTGGAAGCGCTTAATTTTTATGACAAATTTAATGTCGTAACATTTGACAGTAATGTGTATAAACCGAAAATTCATTCTCACATTGCGGTAAAAGAAGCGGTTTTTCCTTTTAATAAACTTACGGGGGCCGATTTAATATTAGGGCCTGAAATGAAATCAACCGGGGAGGTTATGGGAATAAGCTCAAGTTTTGGAGAGAGCTTTGCTAAATCTCAGCTTGCGGTTAAATTCAATCTGCCTAAAAACGGAAAAGTTTTTGTTTCCTTAACCGATTTGGATAAGGAATTTGCCCCTAAACTGGCCAGAAGCTTAAAAAATCTCGGATTTGACATTGTAGCCACAAGCGGAACATACAAAAAAATCAAAGATGCGGGAATTGAAGTTACAAAAGTTTTGAAAATAAGCGAAGGAAGACCGAATATTGTAGATATGATTAAAAACGAAGAAATAGTTCTTGTTATAAATACAAGCGACAATAAAGCAAGCAAAGACGACGCCAAAATCATAAGACGTGAAGTTTTAAACCAGGGAGTTCCGTATTTTACAACCATTGCAGCGGCATTCGCAGCCGTTGAGGCGATTGAATTTTTACAGACAAACGATATAAAAGTGGAATCTCTTCAAAATTATTTTAAAAAATAAAATAATGAGTAAAAAAATTTCACAACTGGAAAGTTTTGACAAACCTCGGGAAAAATTGCTTTCGAAAGGACCGGGTTTTTTAAAAGATTATGAACTGGTTGCTATAATCCTCGGCAGCGGAGTTAAAGGGAAAGATGTTATTAAACTTTCCCGTGAAATTGTTAAATTACTAAAAAACGATTTTAATTCGCTTACGGTTGAGAAATTAATGAATATCAGAGGACTCGGCATGGCAAAGGCCTCCACCATTATAAGTGCCATAGAACTTTCAAAACGCTATCTCATCAAGCAAAACAAAAAAATAACTTCTTCAAAAGACGTTTATGACGAGCTAAAAGAATACCGCAATAAAAAACAGGAATATTTTATAGCTATCTATCTTGACGGAGCAAATCATATCTGTTTTAAACGTGTTATTACAATAGGCACGCTAAATCAAAGCCTTGTGCACCCGAGAGAAGTATTTGCCCCCGCAATTGAACACAGGTGTGCGGGTGTAATCGTTGCCCATAATCATCCATCAGGGCAGTTGGAAGCGAGCGGGGCTGATATTTCGGTTACCAAAAGATTAAAAGAGAGCGGCAGACTGCTTGGAATTGAATTAATTGATCATCTTATTTTTACTCAAAATGGATTTTTAAGTTTTATTGAAGAGGAGATGTTATAACAATTCCCCTATACCTTTAAATTTTTCCACAAATGCGGATATTTTTTCAAACACATTTCTTTTTTTAGTAAGATATTCTGGGTTCAAAGGACTCATTTTAGGGAGTATTTCATTAAGTTCCGTTCCGTTTTCGCTTGCGTATTTTCTCTTTAGTGAAATATTAATATAGCGTTTAGCTGCTTCGGCGTTTAGATTTTCTTCATTTATTAAATTTTTGGCTTCTTCTTTTTGTTTTTGCTGGGCGAATTTGAAAAACGATTCTATAATTTCACTTTTATCTTTGAAACTGTTTAAATCGCTTTTATTTATAAATTCCACTATTAAGCCTTCTTTTGCACGGTTGCCGAGGCTTGCTCTTATAACGCGTTTAATTTCGTCTATAAGGGCGGATTTGTTTTTTTGGAGTTTATGTTTTTCAAAAATAAGCTCAAGTATATAATCGAGATTTATCTCCTGGGATTTTAATAAATCTATCTCGAATTCCACATCGTCCCAGTTTATATCTGATTTTTCTGCGTTTTTTCCGTTTTTTTGCACTCTTATCCAATCTCTTATATCATTGTATGTCGATTTATAATCCTGAATTTCTCTTTCGGGGAGTAAATGTATATTTTGAAGAGTTTTTATATCCTCATTGTTTAATCCGTATTCAATTTTTACGTTTTCAAGTGCGTTTTTATCGTTTTTATCTATATTTTGTAGTTGTTTAAGCGCAATAAATTCATCATAATTTTGAAGTATGTTTTCAAGTTTTAAATATTCTCCGAAAAGTTTAACAAATTCTTTTTTGTCGCTCTCTTTTTCAATTTCAGTAGGGTTTGGAAATTTTTGTTTTAGGCTTTTTACAATTTCTAAAAAACCTTTTTGTATTTTTCCGTTTTCTTCAAAACCTTCGATATATTCTCTGTAACTTTTTTCAAGCACTACATTTCTGGTGTTTTTATCCCCGAAAAGTGAAATGGCGTCTATTGTAGCCTGTTCTAAATCTCTAAACGTTATGATGTTTCCGAAAGGTTTGGTTGCATCATAAATCCTGTTTGTTCTTGAATATGCCTGAATTAATCCGTGATACCTTAAATTTTTATCCACAAACAGAGTATTCAATCGCGGAGCGTCAAAACCGGTTAAAAACATTCCCACAACTATCAATAAATCTATTTCGCCGTTTTTAACTCTTTTTGACAAATCCCGGTAATAATTTTGAAACGATTTGCCGTCGACTCCGAAATTTGTAGAAAACATTTGATTGTAATCGTTTATTGCTTTTGCCAAAAACTCTTTTGCACTTGAATTCATAGCCGACAACTCAAAACTTTCATCGGCAATTTCACCTATTGCGTCTTGTTCTTCGTTGGGGGCGTAAGAAAAAATTGTCGCTATTTTTAATTGATTATTTTTTGCGATTGAAATCGCATCTCCATTTTGTTTTTTATTTAGGAGTTGCGGTTTTAACCGCTTATTATCATTTATTCGCTTATTTTGTAACTCTTTAAATTTTTCGTAATACAATTTTGCCGCATCGATATTGCTAACGGCAAACATTGCGTTAAATCCCTTGCCGTTTTGTAAACGGTGTGTTTTTAGATGAAAGTTTTTCAAAATATACTCTGCTATTTCATTAATTCTCTCTGGATGTAAAAGCGCTTTTTTGTTTTCAAGCGCGCTTAGTTTTTTTTCATCTATTTCTTTTTCAAACTCTTTAAATTTAGGTCTGACGTCGTTGTAATCAACTTTAAATTTAAGAACTTTCTCATCGCGTATTGCATCGGTAATCACATAAGAATGAAGCTGACGGCCAAATACACTTGCCGTTGTTTCACTCCCGAGTGCGTTTTCAGGAAAAATTGGAGTTCCCGTAAATCCGAACTGATAATACTTTATAACTCTTTTTTTAAGATTTTTCTGAGCTTCACCAAACTGACTGCGGTGAGCTTCGTCGAATATAAAAACAACGTGTTTATTGTAAATTTCGAGATTTTTTTCAGTTTTTAGGAGATTATTTAGTTTTTGAATGGTGGTTACTACAATTTTATTGTCTTTTTTCTCCAAATTTCGTTTAAGTCCCGCTGTATTTTCAGAACCGTTTACGCTATCGGGTGAAAATCTCTGATACTCTTTCATTGTTTGATAATCAAGGTCTTTTCTGTCCACCACAAATAAAACCTTGTCTATAAAAGGAAGCTCTGTGGCAAGTCTTGCCGCTTTGAAACTTGTTAGTGTTTTACCTGAACCGGTGGTGTGCCAGATATATCCGCCCGCTTCAACACTTCCCCATTTTTTTGCATTATATGCTGAATTGATTTTCCACAAAATTCTCTCGGTTGCAGCTATCTGATATGGTCTCATAACAAGCAGGGTGTTGTTTACATCAAAAACCGAGTATTTTAAAATAATATTTAAAAGAGTGTTTTTTTCAAAAAAAGTGGCGGTAAAATCTTTCAAATCTTTTATCGGTGTATTGTCCGAAAGCGCCCAGTTCATTGTAAAATCGAAACTGTTTTTATCCCTTTTTACCGTGTTTGCAAAATATCTGGTATCCGTGCCGTTTGAAATAACGAAAATCTGCAAAAATTTATAAAGTGAACTTTCGGAGTTAAAACTCTCTTTTGAATACCTGTGAATTTGGTTAAACGCTTCGCGGATGGCAACACCCCTTCTTTTGAGCTCTATTTGCACCATCGGCAGGCCGTTTACCAAGATAGTTACATCGTATCGGTTTTTGTAATTGCCTCTTTGTTCAAACTGCCTTATAACTTGCACGCTGTTTTTTGATATGTTTTGTTTATCTACAATATAAATATTTTCTATATGCCCGTCGTCGAAAACAAAATCGTAAATATAATCGTCGTGAATTTTGCGGGTTTTTTCTATTATTCCATCACCGGGTTTATCAAGATATTCATCTAAAAACCTTTGCCACTCCATATTGCTAAATTTTACATTATTTAATGATTCTATCTGTTCTCTTGCATTTTCGAGCAGTTTTTTGGGTGTTTTTATATCAGGAGAGAAATTCCGTGTCAGTCAAGGTAAAATACAGACAGGACTGACATGGAGAAATTTAATTTTGACAAAGCAGTAAAAGATTTATTAGCAGGTAAAAAGATAGGTGGGAAAGATGGAGTATTAGCTCCATTAATTAAAGAATTGGTAGAAGCTGCACTTGAAGCAGAAATAGAATCTCATATTGCAGATGAAGTTTTAGAAGGTAAAAGAAATAGAAGAAACGGTTATAACAAGAAAACAGTTAAATCAACATCTGGAGAATTTGAATTAGCTACTCCAAGAGATAGAGAGGGTAGATTTGAGCCTCAAATAATAAAAAAACATCAAACAACGATAAGTGATGAAATAGAAGAGAAGATATTATCATTATATGCACTTGGAATGAGCTATA
>NZ_ATHQ01000003.1 GCF_000523275.1 Lebetimonas sp. JH292
AGATGTGTATAAGAGACAGGATAATAAATGTAAAAGTTATAATTATAGTAGATGCGAAAATTCCAGGAATTCCTACAGCCGCTATGTTTGAAATGTTATTCTAAAACCGTAAAATATAATTGCAGCTCTTAAAAGTGTTTTAGTGGAAAAATTAATTCCAGGATTCCATTCCTCAGGCAAATGCATTCTTAATGTATTTGCATAAAATGCACCAATTACTATACCTATAATCAAAGGTGAGAGTCCTAAATTTTTAAAAAACTCAAAACTTGCTATATACCATGCAGCCGTTGAAAAAAGTGCTACAAATAAAATTCCGTTTAGTGTATGGGGTAATTGGGTTTTTGTAAACATATAACTCCTTTTTTTTTGTGAAATTATAATTATTTGTTTTAGATTTAAAAAATTAAAAAAATTTGTTAAAATAATTAAAAAAATCAATGGATAAAAAATGACACTTAAAGAATTGAATATATTTTATGAACTTTGCAAATATAATTCCCCTAGTGTGGTTGCCAAAAGATTAAATGTTTCTCAAAGTGCCGTGTCTTTAGCTTTAAAATCTCTTGAAAAGGATTTGGGAGTTAATTTATTTAACAGAATTGGAAAAAAACTTGTTTTAAATGAATATGGCCGTGTTTTTAAAGAAAAAACATATAAAAATTATACCGAGTTAATAGATGCAAAACATCTTTTTAATGAAAATAATTTAATAGGAGAAATGAATATAATTACCAGTAAAACCATAGGAAGTTTTGTTTTACCCAAAATTATTTATATATTTAAACAGAATTATCCCAAAATTTCAATAAATAAAAAAAATGAAAATTCAAAATTTATTGTTAATTCCATCCTTGAGGGGAAAACTGATTTTGGTTTTATTGAAAATGAAATTGACAATAAAAACATAATCAAAGAAAAAATCGGGGAGGACAGGCTGATAATTGTAAGCAGTGATAAAAAATTAAAAAAAGAATACTTTATAGATGAACTTTTCAATAAAAGATGGATTTTGAGAGAAGCTGGTTCCGGTACAAGAGAAATGTTTTTAAATGCAATTTATGATATCGATTTACCTGTTTTTTATGAAACAAACTCAATAAGCGAAATAAAAATGCTTTTAAAAAATCCTGATGTAATAACCTGTATTTCCGAATATGCTGTTAAAGAAGAAATAAAAAGAGGTGAGTTATTTAAAATAAAAATAAAGAATTTAAATTTAAAAAGGAATTTTTATCTTGTTTATCATAAAAATAAAATAAAAACAAAAATATTTGAAAAATTTAGTGAATTTATAAAAAAGAATTTAAAGACTATTCAATGAAAAGATTTTTTTATATTTTAAAAAATTCTTTTAAAGAGCTAATTTTTATGCTCCCTCTTTTTTTAGCAGTAATCGGGCTTGTGGGGCTTTTTCAGGTTTTTGTATCAAAAGATTTATTGGCTTCTTTTTTTAGCGGAAATCCTGTAACGGATACGCTTAGCGGAACTGTTGCGGGGGCTGTGGCCGTGGGGCAGGCGATTGTCAGTTATATTATAGGCGGAGAACTGTTAAAAGAAGGGGTCTCAATGTATGCTGTGAGCTCTTTTATTCTGGCATGGGTGACTCTTGGTATTGTTCAGCTTCCGGCGGAAGCTGAAATTTTAGGTGTGAAATTTACAGTTTACAGAAATCTGCTCTCCTTTATTTTTACCATTATTGTTTCTGTGTCTGTTGTATTGACACTAAAGGCAATAAATTGAAGTTTCGTGGAATAAAATTTTTAACAAGTGTTATAATTATATATACAATTGTTGCTGTTTTCAATTATGATAAATTTGTTTTTGCTTTGGGAAACAGTGAAAAAATTTTAATTAGAATAATACCGATTTTATTGGTAGTGGTTTTAATAACGGCAATTATAAATTATTTTGTAAGTCCTAAAAAACTGATTAAATATTTTTCAAATAAAAAAATGGGATATTTGATAGCTTTAATTGCCGGAGTTGTTTCTCACGGTCCAATGTATGGATGGTATCCTTTGATTGAAAATTTAAAAAAAAGAGGTTTAAATTACGGATATATTGCAACTTTTTTTTATGCAAGGGCTATAAAAGTGCCACTTCTTCCTATAATGCTAAATTATTTCGGCTGGAAATTTACTTTTTTTATTTCTTTGTATACGCTGATTGCGGCATTGATGGAAGGGCTGATTATTGATAAAATTTTTAAGAATTAAACAGCTTCTTTTTTTAAAATTCTTGAAAAATAAAAATGGTTGTTATAAAAAGTTTTTTTTATTAACTGTTTTTTTATAAGATTTTCAACATCCAGCCATGAGGCATTTGATTTTTTTAAAAATTTCTCAAGTGCGTCTTCTCTTATCGGATGCACTGATGTAATGGCAAGGATGTCTTTTTCAAAATCATTTGTATAAGTGAAATTGTCTCCTTCGTATTGAACTAAAAGTTCGGTGTTTAATCCGTAATCATTGAAAATTAAATATGCTCTGTTTATATTTTCTTCATCCGGAATTTGAATATTATTTTCTGCCGGAGGTCTTATTGGAATTGAAATATAAGCTTTATTAGGATTTAAAGTTTTTATAAAATCGGCTGTTTTTTTAAGTGATTCTTCATCGTCATTTATGTTTTTTACAAGCATTGTTTCGGTATTTAATAAACCTTTGTATTTTTTTGAAAAATCAATATATCCTTTTTTTATATCTTCAAAATTCAATTTTCCATGGGGCCTGTCTATTTTTTTCCATATAGATTTAACTGCGGAATCTACTTTTAAACTAACCCAATCAAAATTCATTAAATCGTTTTGCACATCTTTCCTATACATCAATGAACCGTTGGTTATTATTGCAAGTTTTATGTTAAATTCTTTTAAAAGGTTCGCTTCTTTGGCCAGATTTATGTCTAAAGTAGGTTCTCCGTCGGGTACAAATGCAAGATAATCAATTTTTTCGTTTTTTTCTTTTAAAGAAGAAATCCTTTTTTTTGCACTTAAATAAATATCCTCAGGATTATAAAAAGTTTCTCTTTTAATGCTCATTTTTAAAGTGTTTCCCAGCTGGCAGTAAATACACGCATATGAACATATTTTTGCAGGAATATTGTTTATTCCCAGACTTCTTCCAAGTCTTCTTGAAGGAACAGGCCCGTATGTTAGTTTGTTTATATCCATTTTTAAGCTTTCAAATTTTTAATATTTAAAATTATAACATAGTATAATTTCATAAAAAAGAAAAAAATGAAACCGAAATATTCTTTAAAAAAGAATTTTTTATATGCAATGGACGGTGCAAAAGAAGTATTTAAAGAAGTTTCTTTCAAAATAGAAATATTCTTTTTTGTTTTGATGAGTGTTGTATTGGTAATACTTCCTTATCCTTTGTGGGCGAAAATATTTATGTTTTCAAGTATGCTTTTCCCGATTATTGCGGAAATTTTTAACACCGCTATAGAAAAAACGGTCGATTTGGCAAGTGAAGATTTTCATCTTTTGGCGAAAAAAGCAAAAGATATTTCCGCATTTGGGGTTTTTGTAAGTGTTTTTATTCCTGTTTTTGTCTGGGGAGGGTTTATAATTTATTTTTGGAGTTAAAATGATAAACAAAAATATTGTGGCTTTAGGGTTTGTAAGTTTTTTTACGGATATGGCAAGCAGTATGGTTACTTCTATTTTGCCTCTTTTTATTGTTTACGTTTTAAACGAAGGTGTTGATAAACTGGGATATGTCGTTGCAATTGCAACTTTTGTGTCATACATTTTCAGAATTTTTTTTGGTTTTTTATCCGACAGATATCAGATTGTAAAACCGTTTGTTGTTACAGGTTATATAATTTCGGCCGTTACAAAACCTTTACTTTATTTTTCACATACTTATAAAAGTATAGCCCTTTTAAGGGCTCTTGAGAGAATGGGAAAGGCGATAAGGGCGGCTAGTAAAGATAGTTTAATCAGCGCTTACAGCGGGGCTAAAAGTGGAAAAAGCTTCGGTTTTCATAAAATGCTTGACGTTGCGGGTGAAATGAGCGGGGCCATGATTGCTTTTTTGGCTCTTTATTATCTGGGGAAAAATGAAAACATTTTCAGGGATATTTTTGCATTTACATTGATACCGGGAATCATAGCGGTAATAATTGTCGCTTTTTTTGTGAATGACGCCCCATACAAAAGAAAAAAAACGGAATTTGATTTTTCAAAAGACAGAAAACTTCTTGGAATTTTAGTTATATATTTTCTGTTTGTTTTTTTTATGTTTAACGATTCGTTTTTTATAATAAAAGCTAAGGAAGCAGGAATTGATATGGCTTTTATTCCTTTATTTATAGTGCTTTATAATTTTACTCAGACAGTTTCAAGTTATTATTTTGGAATTCAGATAGATAAAATCGGCAGTAAAAGTATTTTGTCTATGGGTTTTGTATTTGGAATTCTTTCTATGCTTATGCTTTTATATAATGAAATTGTTTTAGCTTTTATATTTTTGGGTATTTTTACGGTTTCAAGCTTAAATGCAATAAGGAGTTATATTTCAAATTTTGCAGTGAATAAATCAACCGTTTACGGTATATTTTACGGAGGTGTCGCAATAAGCGGAGCTCTTGGGGCAGGTGTTATAGGAAATATCTGGCAGTTTTTCGGGGAAATGAAAGCCCTTTATTTTTCCTTAACAGGTTTATGTGTTGTGTTTTTATATTTTATTATAAAGGAGATTTATGTTAAAGCCCATAATTAGCCATCAAAAAGAGATAAAAGATATTTATAAAAAAATGAAATTTTTAAGGGATAATTTTAATCTGGAAAATCAGGACGCCTTTTATGAAGAATTAATTGACTTTATTGAAAAAATTAAAAATGAGCTTGAATATCATTTTAATTTACAGTTTTATTCCGTAACCCAGGAAAAAGCAAAAAAATTTGTTTTGGAAAATAAACTTGTCAGGGATATCCTTTTTAGGATGCTTGATAATATGAAAATAAAATGTAAAGAAAAATCAATGGATGCTTTTTTAAAATTTGATGATTTTGAAGAAATTTTAAGGGCTTATTTTAAAAAAGAAAAAGGTCTTTTTATTCAGGAATTAAAATCTGTTTTAGATGAAAAAGAGTTAGAAGAAATTGAAAATAATTTGCAAAAATTGATTTAATATGTTAAATTAAATTGAAAGATTTTTTTGATGAAAATAAAACACCTAAAGACAAATTTTTTGAAATTGTTTTTAATGCAAATAAAAATTTAGTAATTGACGAATTGGAAGATGTGTTCAAAAGGCTTGCAGCATTGGAAATTTTGGCTGAAGAGTGTTTTGGGGATGAAGTGGATCAAAAAATAAACGAAGTTGTTTTCAATAAATCTGATGAATTTGAAGAGATGCAAAATGATTTGTATATTGATATCATGTCAAAGATTCTGACAAAAAATGAATAAAATTTTTTTATTATTTTTACCTCTTTTTCTTTTGGCTGTGCCTCTCAGATTCCCACATACTGTTAAATTAAAAAAAGACCAGCTTTTTAAAATGGATGTTTATTATTTAAAGAAGGTTTATCCGTTTGAGATGAGATGGACTTTATATATCAACGATATTATTACCGTTTTATACAGATATGACAATTTACCAAGACAAGTTGAGCTTCAGCAGGTTTTTTCCCAAAACGCATTTAAAGTACCCGTTGCCAAAATTCCCGAGAATTATCCCTATTTTTATATAAAATTTGACGGTTTTAATGGTAAAATTGCAATATTTACAATATATCTGTTTAACGGCAAAAAAGTAAAAGCGGATTTAAAGGAATAAAATGTATTTTGATATTTTAGATGAAATGTTTAAGGATTTTGAAGAATATAAAGACATACAAAAAGGAAAAGGCGTCAGGGGCAAGTTAATAACAATTATAAACCCTGAGGCTGAAAAACTCGCAGCTGTGGTAGAAGCCGTGCATCTGGCAAGTTTATTGCATGATGACGTGATTGACGAAGCCGACATACGAAGAGGTGTGAAATCCATTAATGCAAAATACGGGGAATTCAGCGCTGTTATGCTAGGGGATATTATTTATTCAAGAGCTTTTTACGAGCTTGTTGATTTTGGTGAAAAAATAGCTAAAATTATTTCAAACGCCGTATATCTGCTTTCTCAGGGAGAACTTGAAGATGTAAAACTCTCAAACAAAATAAACCTTGATAAGAATAAATATATGCAGATGATTTATAAAAAAACAGCTTCATTAATTGAAGCTGCGTGCAAGGCAGCGGCACTTACAAAAGGGTATGATGAAAACGATTTCGGATTGTACGGTAAAAACATAGGGCTTGCTTTTCAGATAGTTGATGATGTTTTGGATATTACCCAGGATGAAAAAACACTTGGAAAACCCAATATGCACGATTTTAAAGAAGGAAAAACCACGCTTCCTTATATTTATCTGTTTGAAAGATTAAATAATGAAGAAAAAGAAAAATTAGTTTCACTTTTTAAAAAAGATTTAAGTGAAAGCGAAAAAAACTGGATAAAAGAGAAAATGCAAGAGGAAATGATTATAGAAAAATGTCTGCTGGAAGCCAAAAATTTGGTGGACAGCGCCAAAAAAGCCATTGAAAAATATAACATACAAAAATTAGAAATTCTGGCGGATAAAATTGTAAACAGGACTAAATAATCTCTTTTAAAAGTTTTTCATAGACTCTTGATATTTTGTCTTTGGGATATTTTTCCACTACGCTCATTTTATCAACAGCCATTCTCTCAATTCTTTCGTCTTTTGGAATATACGTTTTAAGATACTGTGATTTAGGAAGCTTTAAAATACATTTTATAATTTCCCTGTGTGCGGGTTTCCTTTCAAAGGCGTTTACAAAAAGTTTAATGTTTTTATTTAAATTCTCTTTTACCAGCTGGTTATAAGTCCTTAGTGATAAAATATTGGGAAGAACCGGAACAATTACAATGTCTGAATATTTTACGATATCTTTTGTAAGGGGACTTAAAACCGCAGGGGCGTCTATAATTATTATGTCATATAAACTTTTTATGTCCTGAAGTATTGCTTTTATAGAATTTTTATATCTTTGAAGTGAAGTGTCTGCCGGAATAATGTCTATATTGCTGTATTTTGTGTTTTTGATTATTTTTTCTACAGGCTTTTTATAAATTTTTCTTTTTTTCGGATTTTTATTAAAAAAATAACTGCTAGCTCCCTGAATGTCTAAGTCCCATAATAAAACTTTACTGTTTTTGGCAGCTGCATATGTTAAATTAACAGATGTTGTGGTTTTGCCCACCCCTCCTTTTATATTATAAACGGCTATAATCAATAAATCCCCTTTTTAAAAGTTAAAAGTGTAAAGTGAAATTTTTTCATTTTTCAATTTTAACTTTTTACTTGTTAATTGGTATAATATCAAAAAATACCGGGGGTTGTAAATGCAGGAAATTAACATAAATGAAATTAAAAATCCGGAATATGTATTGGTCGGTAATAAAAAAATGAAGTTGGATGATTTGATAAATGATTATGTTGAGTTAAAATATTCCAATAAAAAAGCGTTAAAAAAATATCTGCAGGAACAGCAGTTAAAACCGTATCAGGCCGAGCTTATCAAACTGCAAAATTATTTGGAAAAAAATTCTGTAAGAATGGTTGTTTTATTTGAAGGAAGAGATGCAGCAGGCAAAGGCGGGACGATTAGAAGAATTGTAAGATATATGAACGAAAAGCACTACCGTGTGGTTGCCCTTGGAAAACCGAGCGATGTTCAAAAAACCCAGTGGTATTTTCAAAGGTATGTTGAGCAGTTTCCAAGAGGCGGAGAAATGGTTTTATTTGACCGTAGCTGGTACAACAGGGCAATGGTTGAACCCGTTTTTGGATTTTGCACGCAGCAGCAGTATGAGACTTTTATTGAAGAATGCCCTATGTTTGAAAAATCCCTTGTAATGGAAGGGACAATTTTAGTTAAGATATATCTTTCTATTTCAAAAGAAGAACAGGCTAAAAGGTTTGAGAAAAGAAGAAGAGATCCATTGAGGCAGTGGAAACTAAGTGAAATAGACCTGCAGGCGCAGGATAAATGGGATGAATTTACAGAAATGAAATATAAAATGCTAAAAGCAACTCACACGCATTACGCCCCTTGGACTGTTATTAGAAGTGATGATAAGCATTTGGCAAGGTTAAATGCTATGAAAGTAATTTTAAATGCCGTTGATTATAAAGAACGCAACAATGAACTTAATTATGTGCCTGATGAAGGAATAGTCGTAAGCGGTGCAAGGGAAATAGAGATTATGGAAGCAGACAGAATCAGAAGCGGAAAGTTTGTAAGCTAAATTGAGAGTGAAAGTGTGAAAATGGTGAAAATAGTGAATGGTGAATGGTGAGTGGTGAGTGGCCAAGAAGCCAAGTTCCAAGTTAAAAATTTTTAATAAGGAGAATAAATGGAGTATAATGAGGCAAGAGAAAAATTTGAGAAACTTTTTAATAATGAAATGAGAGAAGATGAAGCAAAAGATTTTTTGATTGAACTCTATAAAAAAGGGGAAACCCCCAGTGAAATAGCCGCCGCCGCTGATGTTATGAGAGAACATTCCGTTAAACTTCCTGTGAGTGATGATTTAAGGGAAAAACTGATTGATATTGTGGGAACCGGTGGGGATAAATCCAACAGTTTTAATATTTCTTCCACAACAGCTCTTTTAATATCATCTCTTGGAAGTTTTGTTGCAAAACACGGAAACAGAAGCGTTACAAGTAAGTCCGGAAGTGCGGATATGCTTGAAGCTTTAGGAATTAATCTTAATTTGACTCCCCAAAATCAGGTAAAAATGTTAGAAGAGGCTCACTTTACATTTATTTTTGCAATAAATCATCATCCGGCAATGAAATATATTATGCCAATTAGAAAAAGTTTGAGTCATAGGACTATTTTTAATATTTTAGGTCCTCTTACCAATCCCGCCGGGGCAAAAAAATATTTGTTAGGAGTTTTTTCTCCCGATTTTGTGGAAAAAATTGCATCAGCCTTTACCCTTATGGATATAAATTCGGCTATGGTTGTAAGCAGTCTTGACGGAATGGATGAAATATCAGTTGCAGCGCCAACCAAAGCTGTTTATTATAACGGGGTTAAATTAGAGGATTTAACAATTAGACCTGAGAGTTTTGGAATAAAGGGAAATAAAGAAGATTTAATCGGCGGAGATGCAAAAGAAAATGCAAAAATCACCAGGGGAATTTTAGAAGGGGTTATAAAGGATGCTAAAAGAGAAGCAGTTTTATTAAATGCGGCCGCTGCTCTTTTTGTAGACGGAAAAGCAAATTCAATTGAAGAAGGTTTAAATTTGGCTGCCGAAGCAATTGACAGCGGAAGGGCAATAAATCACCTTGAAAAAATAATAGAAACCAGCAACAGACTAAAATAATGGAAAATGTATAATGGAGAATGGAAAGTTTGAAATAAATTCAATTGAAGATTTAAAAAAAGTAATTGATTGTATAAAAAATAGTGGTAAAAATATTATTATTTTAAGCGGGACGCTTGGAAGCGGGAAAACCACACTTGTTAAAGAGTTTGTAAGAAGTATGGGTATAAAAGAAGATGCCACATCTCCTACTTTTGCTATTCAAAATATTTATGAAGGCATAATTTTTCATTATGATTTATACAATAAAGGTGTAAATGACTTTTTAAGTCTCGGGCTTTTGGAAGAGCTTGAAAAAGAGGGATATCATTTTATCGAATGGGGGGAGGATTTAAGTGAAATTTTAGAAAATTTCGGTATTGAATATATTTTTATAAAAATTACGATGGATAATGATAAAAGGCTTTTTGAATGTCAAAACTTATAGCAAAAAATCTTAAAAAATCTTTTAAAAAAAATTTAATTATAAAAGGCGTCAGCATTGAGGCTAAAAGAGGGGAGGTTGTAGGATTACTCGGGCCTAACGGTGCCGGAAAAACGACAACTTTTTATCTAATCTGTGGACTTTTAAAACCTGATAGCGGGGAAGTTATTTATGAAAACAAAGATGTGACAAAACTCCCTTTATATAAAAAAGCAAGGCTCGGAATCGGTTATCTGCCGCAGGAAAGCTCCATTTTTAGGGATTTGAGTGTTGAAGATAATTTATATATTGTTGCGGAAGAATATTATGACAAAAAAGAAAAAGAAAAAGTGGTGGAAGATTTGCTTGAAAAATTCAATATTGAGCCTATAAGAAAAAGAAAAGGTATAAATTTGAGCGGAGGTGAAAGAAGAAGGGTTGAAATAGCAAGGGCGCTTGTGGTAAAACCCAAATTTTTGTTTCTTGATGAGCCTTTTGCCGGGGTGGACCCTGTGAATGTAAATGACATTAAACATCTGATAACTTTTCTTTCAAAAGAAAATATCGGTATAATTATTACAGACCATAATGTCAGAGAGACGCTTTCTATATGCGACAGGGCCTATGTCTTAAAAGACGGGCTTATATTGACTGAGGGCAAAGCCGAAGAAATTGTATCTCATAATGAAGTCAGAAAAAGCTATTTGGGAGAGGATTTTTCTTTATGAAATTAAAAACAAAAACAACAAATAAACTTTCTACAAAACTGCTTAATTTTTTACCGTTTTTAAAAGCAAGCGTTGATGATTTGTTTGAGGAAATAAATGAAATTTCCAAAGAAAATCCTTTTTTGGAAGTTAAAAACAAAAGATTTATTACAATCAGTAATCTTAAAAACGCCAACACTGACGAAATAGAAGCTTTAACCACTTCTAAATCTACTTTATATGAAACATTGATAAAACAGATAGAAAATTCCCATTTTTTCCCTACACAAAAATCAAAAAGCATTGCTTTAGAAATTATCCAGGATTTAAACAATGAAGGTTATTTTGAAGGGGATATTAAAAAAATAGCACAAAAAACTGGTGTGGAAGTGGAAAAAGTGGAAAAAATAAGAAAACGTTTTATTTATCTGCAGCCCTCAGGTGTAGGTGCAAAAGATATGAAAGAAGCTATGCTTTTTCAGATTGAAACTCTTAATATAGATGAAAAAGTATATAAACTTTCAAAAGCCATAATCAAAGATTTGGAGCATATCGACAGATATGTTGATGAAGATGGTTATGAAGAAAGTTTGAAGGTTATAAAACAGCTTAACATTATTCCTGCGGGTGAATTTTTTAAAGACGAGGAGATTATTCCTGAAATTATAGTTTTAAATAATGATGGAAATCTGGAAATAAGGCTAAATGACGAACATTATCCAGAAGTAAATATAAATAAAAAAGAATTAAACAGCGAGTATGTAAAAGAAAAATTCAAAGAGGCGAGAAATATAGTCGAAGCACTTGAAATGAGAAAAGAAACCTTAAAAAAAATTGCCCTTATGATTGTTGAGATTCAGTATGAATTTTTCTTAGGCGGCGTTATAAAACCCATGAAAATAAAAGATTTGGCTGATGAGCTGGGATATGCGCCTTCCACTATCAGCAGGGCTATTGCAAACAAATATCTTTTGTGCGGCAAAGGTACAATACCTCTTAAAAATTTTTTTTCTTTCGGCCTGGATGAAGAAATTTCAGCAAGACAGATAAAAGAAGAAATAAAAAAGCTTATTAAAAATGAAAATAAAAGCAAGCCTTTAAGTGACGATAAATTAACGGATATTATAAATGAAAAATATAATCTGAATTTAGTAAGAAGGACTATTTCCAAATACAGGGACGCCCTTGAAATCCCTAGCAGCAGGGAAAGAAAAAAACTTTATAAAATCAATTTAGCTTCTAACAATTAAACTTTCAGGCAGATTAAATTTTTTAATTATTTCAGCCTCTTTTTGTCTCATCTCACCGTTGTCAATTTCATGGTCATATCCAAGCAAGTGCAAAAGCCCGTGGATAAAAAGAAGTGTAATTTCTTCATCAACGCTGTGTCCGAAATTAACGGAGCCTTCTTTAGCTTTGTCAATAGAAATTACAATACTGCCAAGTGGTATACCGGGAATATTTTCAAGTGGGAAACTTAATACATCTGTGGGTTTATCCAGTTTGCGGTATTCTTTATTTAAGGCTTTAATTTCATTATTATCTGTTAAAATAAGTTCTATATCTTTGTCTGTGAGATATTCATAAACCGGTTTTAATTTGTTTATATTTAAATTATAATTACTCCTGTTGTCGAAATCTATCATTATTTGCCTTTTTTTAGTAAAATTATAATAAATAATGCAAGTTTTTGATTAAGGCAGTGTTTAATATTAGGAGTAAAAATGAAAAAAGCCGTTGTAATTTTGAGCGGTGGAATGGATTCCACTACAGCTTTGTTTATTGCAAAAAAAGAAGGATATGACATAATACCTGTTCATTTTAATTACGGACAAAGGACTCAAAGAAGAGAGTTAAAAGCATTTGACGATATTTGCGAATATGCAAAAATTACCAATAAGTATATAATTGATTTGCCTTTTTTTACCCAAATCGGGGCAAGCGCCCTTGTGGATACACATCTTGAAGTGCCGACGGAAGGGATAAAACCCGGAATTCCGATTACATATGTTTCGTTTAGAAACGGTATATTTCTTTCAATTGCAGCAGCTATTGCGGAAAAAGAAAAAGCATGCGCCGTTTTTATAGGAGTTGTGGAGGAAGACAGCAGCGGTTATCCGGACTGCAGGGAGGATTTTATAAAAAAAATGCAAAATGCAATTAATGCCGGAACGAAACCTGAAACCGTCATTGAAATTAAAACCCCTTTAATTCATCTAAAAAAAGAAGATATTGTAAAAGAAGCCATTAAAGTCAATGCGCCGCTTGAACTTACCTGGAGCTGCTATAAAAATGAAGATGAGGCCTGCGGAGTATGCGACAGTTGCAGACTAAGGCTCAAGGGCTTTGAAAAAGCAGGAATAAAAGATTTAACATAAAAATAAGAAATAGTTTTTCAAAGAAAGAAAAGATTTTTTTTTAAAGGGATAAAATGCAAAAAAAGATAAAAACGGTTGAAACACTTCTTGACGCCCTTCCTTTTATAAGGGAATTTTACGGAAAAACAATTGTTATAAAATACGGCGGTGCGGCTCAGATTGACGAAAAATTAAAAGAGAGTTTTGCTATTGATATTACCATGCTTTATATGGTCGGGATAAAACCTATTATTGTCCACGGCGGAGGCAAAAGAATTACGGAAATTTTAAACGCCCTGAATGTAAAAACTGAATTTAAAGACGGAATAAGAGTTACTACAAAAGAATCAATAAAAATTGCCGAAATGGTATTAAGCGGTGAAATTAATAAGGAAATAGTGAATATGTTAAATCAGCACGGGGCAAAAGCAATAGGTATAAACGGGAAAGACATGTCTTTTATGAAGGCTAAATCTTTAATGGGATACACCGGAAAAATTACTTCGGTTAACGGGGTTTTTATAAATAAATTGGTTTTGGAAAACTTAATTCCGGTAATTGCACCGATAGCGGCAGGGGAGAGTGCAACTCATCCAGGATATAATATCAATGCGGATACCGCTGCAAGTGAAATAGCCGCTTCCCTGAAAGCTAAAAAAGTGATATTTTTAACGGATACGCCCGGAGTTTTGGATAAAGAGAAAAATTTAATTTCTTCTCTTACAAAAGAAGAAATAGAAAATTTAAAAAAAGACGGCACAATTGCCGGAGGAATGATTCCAAAAGTTGAAGCTGCACTTGATGCCGTGGAAAAAGGGGTTGAAAAAGCCCATATTATAGATGGACGAATAGAGCATTCCATTTTGCTTGAATTATTAACAAGCGAAGGAATAGGGACAGAAATAAAAAATTAAGGAGAAATGATGAAATTTTCAGTTAAAAAACCGATTTTTGGATTTGAAAAGTTAAATGAAGTGGAACTTCAAAAGATTGATGAAACGTTTGCGGTTTTAAAAGATGTTAAAGGAAATGTTTTATTTACATTGATTAATCCTTTTATTTTAAAAAATAATTTTGATTTTGAAGTGCCAAACGATGTAAAAGTACTTTTGGATTTGAATGAAAATGCAAATATAGAAGTGTTTTGCAATGTTGTAATGAAAGAGCCTATTACAGAAGCGATTGTTAATTTTAAAGCCCCTTTTATTTTTAATAAATCAAACAAAACCTGTTCCCAGATTATTTTAGATAATGAAGGTTATGCAAAAATAGGAGAATTTATAAAAGAATAATAGTATAATTCCACCAAAAAGGGTGCTTTTGCCTTTATCGAAATTAAATAAAGAACAATTTGTTGCCGCAAGTGCTCCGCTTGGTCATAATTTGGTAATAGCGAGTGCCGGTACGGGAAAAACTTCAACAATTATAGGAAGAATCGCATATCTGCTTCAAAACGGTTTAAAACCGGAAGAAATACTGCTTTTAACCTTTACAAACAAAGCCGCCAATGAAATGAAAGAGAGGGTTTCTTATTTTATTCCGGGTGCTAAAAATATTGAAGCAGGAACATTTCATGCCGTAAGTTACAGATGGTTAAGGAAATTAAATAAAAATATAGTATTAAAAACACCTAAAGATATGAAAATTTTATTCCGTTCTATTTATGCAAAAAGGGATTTTAACAGAATATTGGGGGAGGAAAAGCCTTACAGCGCCAATTATCTTTTTGAACTCTATTCTATGTTTTTAAATTCAAATGAAGAAAATTTTGAGAATTTTTTAGAAAAAAAAGCACCCAGCCAGCTTGAATATTCAATTGTTTATGAGGATATATTTGAGGAATATGAAGAAATTAAAAAAAAACATAATCTTGTTGATTTTGATTCATTGTTAATATATATGATTAATGAGCTCAAAAACGGAATTGAAAATCCATATACGGAGGTATTGGTTGATGAATACCAGGATACCAATCCCCTGCAAAACGAATTTATAGAAAATGTTAAAAAAAATCTTTTTTGTGTTGGGGATTATGACCAGAGTATTTATGCTTTTAACGGAGCGGATATTAATATTATTTCCACGTTTGATAAACGATATAATGATGCAAAAATTTTTACACTGACAAAAAATTACAGAAGTTACGGGGAAATTTTATCAATTGCAAATAAAGTGATAGCCTATAATCCGAGAGTTTATCCAAAAAGTTTGGAGGTGACAAGGGGATATTCGGGAGAATTTCCAAAAGTATTGATTTATAACGATACGTTTGAGGAATACAGAGACTTAGCAAACAGGATTTTAAATTCCACTTCGGCAAAAGACGAAACAGCGGTACTTTTTAGAAACAATTCATCGGCAGATGCCATTGAGGCGGTTTTAAGGGAAAAAGGAATTGAATGCAGGAGAAAAGGCGGGGTCGGTTTTTTTGAATCAAAAGAAATCAAAATAACCCTTGATATGTTATATTTTATTTTAAATCCCAAAGATATTATGTCTTTTATTCATATAGTAGAGAATGCAAAAGGAATAGGAAATTCCATTGCAACCGATTTATTTGAGGCTTTAAGTGTTTTGGGAAACGGAAATGTGATAGAAGGGTTTTTAAAACCGGATTTAACTAAAAAAATATTTACATCAAAAAAGACATCTTATCAGTTGGGTCTTTTTGATGATTTTATAGAACTGGGAAGTTTAGGCAGATTTAAAAATTTGGGATTTGAGGAAAAATTTTTGGAAAATCCTATTTTAAAACATCCCAAACTTGGAATTGAAGGGGCCGAATTTTTATATAATTTTTATTTGTTTTTAAAAAGAATAAAAATTTTAAAAAACCCACATTCTATTTTTAATGAACTTATTTATTCCAAAATATTTGATCATATAATTTCAAATTTGGCAAAAGAGCGTTCCCGTGACAAAAATGGAAAAATAGATACAGCTTTGTATGACGAAAAAAAAGATGCAATAAAAAGAAAAGTGGATATTTTAAAAAATTTACTTAAAAATTATTCATCATTGGAAAAATTTATAAATGCGTTGGTACTCGGGGGAAATGAAATGAGCGAAGGCAAGGGCGTCAATCTATTAACGGTGCATGCAAGTAAAGGATTGGAATTTAAAGAAGTTTATATCGTGGATTTGATGGAAAAAAGATTTCCGAATATCAAACTTTCAAAACCGGCAGGGGGAATTGAAGAAGAAAGGCGCCTTTTTTATGTAGCCGTAACAAGGGCGAAAGATAAACTTTTTTTTATGCTGGCAAAAAGAGACAGAATTAAAAATATAGAATATGAACCAAGCAGATTTTTAAGTGAGGCGGGATATAATATAAGTGAGTAGTGAGTTGTGAGTTGTGAGCTGTGAGTTGTGAGTTGTGAGTTGTGAGCCTGCCCGGCCGATTGAAAAGCGGCGGGGTGGTGATTAAATATGAAAGGAAATAATGAATTATAAAGAAAATAATATAAAAAATATACTGCACGGATTTTTCTTGGCGGTTGCAATGAGCGTGGCTGAGCCTTCGACTATTTTACCTCTTATTGTCCACCATTTTAGCCAGAGTGTAATACTCGTGGGTATTTTTACGTCCCTTTTAAGGGGAGGGGCGATAATTGTTCAGCTTTTTGCGGCTTTTTATGCACAGACTTATAAAATAGTAATGCCTTATATGAGAGGTGTTTTTTTTGTAAGGTTTTTAAGCTGGTTTTTAATAGGTGTTGTAATTTTATTTATAGGAGATAAAAATCCTTCTCTTACATTGTTGCTTTTCGGAATACTTCTTTTTGTTTTTTCTTTTTCGGCAGGATTTGGGGCTGTGTATTTCAGTGAGATAATAGCAAAAATTTTTAATAAAACCGAGCGCGGTAAATCAATGGCAAACAGACAGTTTTTTTCTGCCGTAGGTGCAATTGTAAGCGGAGGGATTGCTGGATGGGTGCTTAATACGTTCGAGGCGCCTCAAAGTTACGGATTTCTTTTTATGGTAAGCTCTTTTTTATTCGGTATAGGTGTTTTTGCATTTTCCACCATAAAAGAGCCTATTAAAGAAAATATAAGAATTAAAGAAGAGAGTTTTTTTAAATTTTTAAAAAATGCTTTTTATTTTTTAAAAACAGATAAAGCTCTTCAGATTCAGATATTAACTATTCTTTTCAGTTATTCTGTTTTATTTGCGCTTCCTTTTGTAATTTTAAAAGCCAAAAGCTCCATACATTTAACCGGCTGGATTGTGGGAAGTTTTGTTACGATACAGATGTTTGGGGCACTTTGCGGCAATATAGTCTGGAAAAAAATGGCTCCTTTTTATAAGAACATTATTTTATCTTCATATTTGCTGGTGATTACGGCTTTTCTAATTGCTTTATTTGCAAAAAATGTTTTAAGTTATGCCATTATATTTTTTTTGATAGGTTTTGCAATGGACGGGTTTAAAATAAGCGGTATGAATTTGCTTTTTGAAATAGCCCCTGAAGATAAAAGACCCATATATGTGGCAATTCAAAACACAATAACTTCAATAGGGCTCTTTTTTGCCATCCCGGGAGGAATAATCCTTAAATATTTGGGATACAATGTTTTATATATGTTTAGTGTTTGTATGCTTTTAATAGGTCTTTTATTTGCAACAAAATTAAAAGCCGAGTAATATATTCTCTATTTTGTCCGAATCGGTAATTTTATATTTTATTGAGAAAATTTCCAGATTATCGAGCATTCCCTCACCTAAACTTTTTGCAATTAACATTTCAATGCCGAATGATTTTAAATATTTTGGAATTATTTCTCCTGTATGAAGGCCGTTTTCACCGCATTCTTTTTTCTTTATTTTTTCTTTTTTTACAATTTCAAACATAGGGTTTTCTATTAATTTTCTTATATTTGTATCAGTGTCTATTATAAGAAAATATTTACAAAAAGGAATATATTCGCAAATGGTTTTTTCATTTGAAGTAGGAATGGCGATTTTCATTTTTTCCCTTTTTTGATGTTATATTAGCAGCTTTTGTAATTTTTCACAAGCTTTGGTTGCTTTTAGAGGAAGATAAATATTTGTTATAGTATTGGTATAAGTTGATTTATCCGGATTTATTTCAATAATTTTAGCATCGTTTTCTTTTGCTAAATAAGGTATCTGACTTGCAGGCATTATTTCCCCTGTTGTTCCGATAATAATCATTAAATCGCACTTTTGGGCAAGTTCTATGGATTTTTCAAATGCTTCTTTTGGTATAGGCTCAGAAAAAAATACGAAATCCGGTTTTAAAATTCCTCCGCATTTTGGACAGATCGGCGGTAATTTATCCAAAGATATTTTATTTGAATCATATTTTGTTTTACACTTTATACATTCCAGTTTTTTAGTAGTGCCGTGAAATTCAATAACATTTTTGCTTCCTGCATCTTGATGCAGATTATCTATATTTTGTGTAATTATACCTTTTAGTTTTCCCAAGTTTTCAAGTTTTGCCAAGCAGTAATGGGCAATGTTTGGTTTGGCGTTATACATATAATCGTAAAATATTTCTTTTATGTATTTCCAGCTGATATCAGGATGATTTAAAAAGAAATCCATATCCAAAATTTCAGGATTATATTTACTCCATAGGCCGTTTGGCCCTCTAAACGGCGGAATACCGCTTTCAACAGATATACCCGCACCTGTGAACGCAACTGTGTAATTGGAAGTTTGAATTAATTCTGCCGCCTTTTTTAGCATTTTGTCTCCTTATGATATAATTTCTAAAAAAGGATTGATATGCTAAAAGATTTTATCAAAAAAATGACCGAATGGGCTTTGGAAAAAGAAGAAGAAGCTGCAAAAGAATGTACCATACCAATGGAGCAGATTGAAAAAGAGTTAGAAATCTTAAAAGAAAAAAGAGACGAACTTAAACAAAAATGTGAAGAACAGTTAAATGAATTAGATGAACTAATAAAAAGAGTAAATAAAATCAAATCTATAGAAATTTTAAAATGCGCTGCCAAAAAAAATTAAAGTTTTTTGGCTATATCTTTGAGAGCAAGATGTGCATGGTTAAATGCCAAAGCTATACTTCCGGCACTTGTAACAACATCTCCTACTGTATATAATCCTTTTATATTTGTTTCCATTGTTTCGGGGTTATAATGAGGCTCACCCCATTCATTTAGTTTAATTCCGCTGTTTTTTAAAAAATCTACCGGGCTTGTTCCGCCTAAGGCATAAACAATCCTATCAAAAATTTCGCTTGTAGAATCTTTATAATTTACTTTTACTCTTGGAGGAGTGACATCATCATTTTCCACAGGTTCCACGCTTTCTATATCCACACCAAGTTTTGAATGAATTTTCCCTTCGTTTATATATTTTTCAACCATATCTTTATTTGTAGGGTTCATTCTGGTAATTTTATCTCTTCTGTAATTTAATGTGACATCGCATCCGATATTCATATCCACAAGGCCGTATGCGTACTCCCCAGCTGTATCTCCGCCGCCGACTATCAAGACTTTTTCACCAGGTTGTACTTTATCAAGGTTAAAATTAAGTCTTGGTCTTATAGCTCCCGGGAATTTATAAGCCGGTTTATTCGGTTTTCCCATTCTTCCTATTGAAATTATTACATTTTTTGTAAGAATTGCTCCGACTTCATGGTCTGTCGCAACGGCAAAAATATCATCACATATTTTTTTAACTGCATATACATGGTGATTATAATAAAATCTGCCTTCGATTTTATTCTCTTTTATTTTTTTGTCCATCTGGGCTAAATATTCTTCTTTTGAACATTCTTCAAAAGTTACGTTTCCGATAAATTCAAATTTTTTACCCTGCCAGTCTTTGTCAACTCTTTTCCCCGGTTTATAGAATTTTCTAATCATGTCGTTATGATTGTCGGCTTTTTCCACAATCATAAATTTATTTATACCCGCAAGTTTTGCTTCTATAGCACTTGCCACACCTCCGGGACCAGCTCCTATAATTATTAGATCATATAATTTATCACATGAATTTTGAGGCATTTATGCTCCTTTTTTTTTCTTTTATTATAACTCAATTGTTTATCAATGTTTCAAATATTCTCAATTATTAATTTTTATGTGTAAAAAAGTAACGGTTTTTAAAAAGTAATATATTTTTAAAAATTTAATGAATAAATATTCATTATTTTACGGGCTTTTTTTATTAAATTTTTAATTATGGTAAAATAATATATAAAAAAGGATTAATATGGAAGAAGTGTTACAAAAAGTAAAAGAAGCGAGCAGAATAACTGCAACGTTAAAAGCAGATATAAAAAGAAAAGTTTTAAAAGAAATGGCTGATGAAATTGAAAAAAACAAAGAAAAAATAATAAATGCAAATAAAAAAGATTTGGAATATGCTCAAAATGCCAAACTTTCAAATGCACTTATTGACAGACTTTTATTGAATGAAAAAAGAATAAAATCAATGGCTGGGGCACTCAGGGATATTGCCAAATTAAAAGACCCTGTGGGAAGAATAATTGACGGTTGGGTTTTGGATAACGGCCTTAGGATTGAAAAAGTAAAAATTCCCATCGGTGTAATAGGTATAATTTATGAATCCCGTCCAAATGTTACAAGCGATGCCGCAGCACTTTGTTTTATGAGCGGAAATGCATGTATTTTAAAAGGCGGAAAAGAGGCTATGCATTCAAATATAATTATTATTGAGTTGCTTCAATATGTTTTGGAAAAAAACTCACTTCCAAAAGATGCAATTTCCTTAATACCGGATTACAGCAGGGAAGGGGTCAGCACTCTTATAAAACAGGATAAATTTGTAGATTTAATTATTCCAAGGGGAGGGGAAAAATTAATAAAATTTGTAAGTGAAAATTCAAAAGTTCCAGTAGTCAAACACGATAAAGGTCTGTGTCATGTCTATGTCCATAAAGATGCTAAATTGGATGAAGCTATAAATATATGTATAAACGCAAAAGTCCAAAGACCAGGCGTTTGTAACGCAATGGAGACATTATTAGTGGACAAAGAAATTGCAGGAAAATTTTTGCCTAAAATAAAAGAGGCAATGGAAAATGAGGGGGTTGAGCTTAGAGGCTGCGAAATTACATTGGAATATATTGATATAAATAAAGCCACAGAAGAAGACTGGTTTGCAGAATATTTGGATAAAATACTCTCAATCAGAATAGTTGATAATGTAGAAGATGCGATTGAACATATTCAAAAATACGGTTCAGGGCACAGTGACAGTATTATAACAGAAAATTATTCCGTGGCGGAAGAATTTTTAAACAGGGTAGAGAGTGCCTGTGTATATGTAAATGCATCTACCAGATTTACAGACGGGGGTGTTTTCGGATTTGGGGCAGAAGTCGGTATTTCAACAAACAAGCTTCACGCAAGAGGCCCTATGGGGATAGATGATTTAACAACATATAAATATAAAATATATGGAAACGGGCAAGTGAGGAAATAGTGAAAATGGTGAAAGCCTGCCCGGCCGCTTGCAAAGCGGCGGGGTTATGAGTTGTGAGTGATGAATTTTGAATTATAAATTAAATAGAAAGGCAGAAATGATAGCAATTGATTTAGGAAGTAACACAATTAGGGCTATTAAATATGATTGTGCTACAAATGAAAAGCTGAACGAATTTGAAAGAATCATAAAAACGGCCGACAGGCTGGTTGAGACAGGCCGAATCTCTGACGAGGCAATAAATAGAATTATAAATGCTATTAAAGATATAAAAAAAAGATTTGGTGAAGATAAGATAAAAGCTGTGGCGACGGAAGCTTTAAGAAGTGCTAAAAATAAAGAATATGTGTTAAATAAAATAAAAGAGGCAACAGGTGTGGAATTTGAGATAATCACTCCTTTTGAGGAAGCAAATTATACGGCGGTTGCGGTAGAAAACTGTTTAAAAAAATGTGGATTTGAAAATGAAAGATTTTTTTTAGTAGATATAGGTGGAGGCTCTACTGAATTTATATTAAAAAATAAAGACAATATAATGGCTGAAAGTTTTAAATTAGGGATTGTAACTTTTACGCAAAAATATAAAACACCTGACGCAATAAAAATAGCCGTTAAGAAAAAGGCCAAAATTTTTAAAGATTTTATAGACCTTGCATTTTCAACACACAAAAAACCAAAAAATTTTGTTGCAAGCAGCGGAACCCCGACTTCCATAGCGGCTTTGAAAAAAGGTATGAATTATAATACATACAATCCGGAAAAAATAAACGGAACTGTTATAACTTTGGCAGATTTGGATTATTGGGCAGATAAACTTATGAAAATGGAAATGAAAAAAAGAGAGAAATTAGTGGGTGTTGGCAGAGGTGATTTGATAATTACCGGAATTTATATATTCAGGGAAATTTTTAAACTTACCAAATATAAAGAATGTATAGTGTGTGATGACGGTGTGAGAGAAGGCGTTGCTATATCTAAATGTAAAATGGAAAATAAATGATGGAAAATGAAAAGTGTAAAATTAAAGAAAATTGATATAATTTCATAAAAAAGGTAGTAAATGAAAATGACGGGTGCTCAAATGGTAATAGAGAGTTTGATAAAAGAAAATGTTGAGGTTGTTTTCGGATATCCGGGCGGGGCAATAATGAATGTATATGATGAAATTTATAAACAGAAATCTTTTCAGCACATTTTAGCCAAACACGAACAGGGTGCCGTTCATATGGCGGACGGTTATGCAAGGGCAACGGGTAAAGTAGGGGTTTCAATGGTTACGAGCGGTCCGGGAATTACAAATGCCATTACAGGAATTGCCACTGCATATGCAGATTCTATTCCTCTTGTAATTATTTCGGGGCAGGTTCCCACCACGGCAATTGGGACCGACGCTTTTCAGGAGGTTGATGCTGTCGGAATTACAAGACCTGTCACAAAACATAATTTTTTGGTAAAGGATGTAAAAGATTTGCCTTATGTGATGAAAGAGGCTTTTTATCTTGCAAGAAGCGGAAGACCGGGGCCTGTTCATATAGATCTCCCAAAAGACGTAACCGCAGCCAAAACATTTTTTAAATATCCGGAAAAAATAGATTTAATAACTTATAAGCCTACATATAAAGGCAATGCAAGAGCTATTAAAAGAGCTGCAGAAGCCATTAAAAAAGCAAAAAAACCTGTATTTTATATAGGCGGTGGTGCGGTACTCAGCACAGCGGCCGATATTATAAGAGAAATAGTTAAAATAACAAAAATACCGGCAGTTGAAACATTAATGGCAAGAGGTGTTTTAAGATTTGACTGTCCGTTTCTTTTAGGAATGGTGGGAATGCACGGCTCATATGCTGCCAATATGGCTATGAATGATGCAGATTTGATAATTTCCTTAGGGGCCAGATTTGATGACAGGGTTACAGGAAAAATAGACGAATTCGCTAAAAATGCAGATATTGTTCATATTGATATAGACCCTAGTCAAATAGGTAAAGTGGTTAAGACCAAATATCCTATAGTAGGGGATTTAAAATTAGTACTCGAAGATATGATGCCGTTTTTGGTAGAGGGTGTAAAACCTGAAAAGTTTGAAGAATGGCGCGAAATTTTAAACAGATATAAAGAACTTTACCCTTTGGCTTACAATGACAGCGATGAAGTAATAAAACCTCAATGGGTAATACAAAAAACCGGTGAAATTGTTCCCGAAGATGTAATAATTACTACCGATGTTGGTCAGCATCAGATGTGGGCTGCCCAGTTTTATCCGTTTACAAAGCCAAGACAGATGATTACAAGCGGAGGTTTGGGAACAATGGGATACGGTTTTCCGGCAGCGCTTGGAGCTAAAAGAGGGGTTAAGGAAAAACTGGTTGTTAATTTTAGCGGTGACGGAAGTATTATGATGAATATCCAGGAAGTTTTAACTGGATACAAATATAATCTGCCGGTAATAAATATTATTTTGAATAATAATTATCTTGGAATGGTAAGACAGTGGCAGAGTATGTTTTATAATGACAGACTTAGTGAAACCGATTTAAGCGATGTTCAGGCCGATTTTGTAGAACTTGCCGAGAGTATGGGCGCAGTAGGTTACAGGGTTAGTAAAAAAGATGAATTTATCGATGCATTAAACGACGCTTTAACTCAAAATAAAGTAGCATTTATTGATGTTCAGGTTGACAGAAGGGAAGATGTGCTTCCAATGGTGCCGCCTAACAGCCCTCTTAAAAATATGCTTGTATTTAAGGAAGACAAATGAAAAGAATAATATCTGTAATAGTTGAAAATGAACATGGAGTTTTGGCAAGAGTGGTGAATATGTTTGCTGCAAGGGGATATAATATTACATCATTAACCGTAGCCCCGATTCCAAACACCGAGTTTTCAAGAATGACAATAATGAGTGAAGGTGATCCAAAAGTATTTGAACAAATTGTTAAACAGCTTTATAAGTTGATTCCGGTTTATAAAGTAATTGAAAGCAGTGATTTTATAGAAAAAGAAATGACAATGGTTAAATTTTCGATAGAAAATAATCTCTCAGATATCGATGCACTTGCCAGATGTTATAACGGAAGTATAAGCAATGTCGGGGAAAAGCATGTGATTGTAAGTGTTGTTGACAGACCTGAGAGAATTGATAATTTTTTAAAGGCAATTAAAAGATTTAAGCCTGTTGATATAGTCAGAAGCGGCGTCAGTGTAATTGAAAGATAAAATAGTGAATAGTGAGTAGTGAATATAAAGGATAAAGAAATAATAAATAACGGATATGAAAAAATAAAAACAGGAAAGTAAAAATATGGCAAAAGAATGTAAAATGGCAAATGAGATTAAAGAATTTAATTTAAAAGAAATATGTAAATATTTGGATATTGAATGTCCGGACAGTGATAAAAAAATTATTGGAATAAATACTTTGCAGGATGCAGGGGAAAATGAAATAAGTTTTTTGGAAAATAAAAAATATGAAAAATTTTTAAGCAATACCAAAGCGGGGGCTGTTTTAGTAAGAGAGGAAGATGCCAAAAAATTACCTCAAAATGTAATTCCCTTAATTACAGAAGAACCGTATTTAAAACTGGCCATTCTTACAAAATTATTTATTTTTGCCCCATGGGAAAACGGAGGATATCAGATAAATAAAGATGCATTAGTGGACAGTTCCGTTAGGATTGGAAAAGGTGCAAGAATAGGCAAAAATGTTGTAGTTATGCCAAATGCCGTAATAGGCCCTTACGTTGAAATAGATGAGGGAAGCACAATTTACCCGAATGTAACTATTTACAGGGATACAAAAATAGGTAAAAACGTAACAATTCACGCAGGAAGTGTTATAGGAAGCGACGGATTTGGATATGCGCATACAAAAGAAGGAAAACATATAAAAATATATCATTTGGGAAAAGTTGTAATAGAAGATGATGTTGAAATAGGGGCAAATACCACTGTTGACAGAGCGGTATTTGGTGAAACACTGATAAAAAAAGGTTCTAAAATAGACAATCTTGTTCAAATAGGACATAACTGTGAGATAGGGGAATATTCTATATTGGTTTCACAAGTCGGGCTTTCAGGTTCTTCCAAACTTGGAAGAAATGTCATAATGGGCGGACAGAGTGCAACCGCCGGTCATCTTGAAATTGCCCCGTTTACTACAATTGCAGCAAGAGGAGGTGTTACAAAAACTGTAAAAAATCCCGGAATTTACGGAGGTTTTCCTTTAATGCCCCATAAAAGCTGGCTGAAACTGCAGGCAATTCTTTCAAAACTCCTGAAAAAAGATTGATTTTTTATTTTTTCTTGATATATGTCAATTTTTTTTTACCTTCTTTATATTACAATAAGAAAAACTTATAATAAAGGTGTGAAATGAAAGTATATTTGGATAATAATTCCACAACACCAATGGATGAAAAAGTAAAAAAGATATATTGCCAAAGCAGCGATATTTTCGGGAATGTAAATGTTATTTATGATTTGGGTATAGAGGCAAGAAAGGCCATGAACAAAGCATATGATATTATTTATCCCGGAATTGGCGCAAGTGACGAAGACGATATTTTAATTACCTCTTCCACGACAGAGGGAAACAATGCCGTAATTAAAACTTTTTTGGATGCCTATCTTAAAGGAAGTGACAAAAAACATATAATTACCACTATTGCTGAACACAGCTCAATAAAAGCGCCATGTGCTTATGCAAAAACTTTGGGGATGGAGGTTACATATCTTTATACCGATGAAAACGGAAGAATAAAGCTTGATGAACTGGTTGATGCAATAAGAGATGATACGGCTCTTATTAGTGTATTATTTGCAAGTAATGAAAGCGGTGCGATTCAACCTATTAAAGAGATTGGCGAGATAGCAAAAAAATATAATATCCCTTTTCACTGTGACGGAGCCCAGGCTATAGGAAAATCAAAGCTTAATGTAAGAGAACTCGGAGTTGATTATTTTACATTTTCGGCTCATAAATTTCACGGACCAAAAGGAATTGGAGGATTATATATTAAAAAAGGAGCTCCTTTTCTCAATTTGATACACGGGGGAAATCAAATGGGAGGAAAAAGAGGAGGCAGTGTATACTTAAACGGAATGGTTGCAATGGCTGAAGCTTTAAGATTGGCAAATGAGCATTTGGATGAAATGTACACAAAAGTTGCAAAACTCAGAGATAAACTTGAAGATGCAATTTTACAAATTCCTGATACTAAAACATATGTAGATAAAAAACAGAGGCTTCCAAACAGTGTAATTGCATCATTTAGGGGAATTGAAGGTGAAGCTATGCTATGGGATTTGAATTTAAATAAAATATATGCTGCAACAGGAAGCAGCTGCTCAAGTGAAAGGCTTGAAGGAAGCGAAGTGCTTGAGGCTTTGGGGGAAGACCCTGAAATAGCACATACCGGTATAATTTTTTCATTAAGCAGATTTACAACTGAAGAAGAAATAGATTATGTAATAGAAAAGTTACCAAAAATTGTTGAGAGACTAAGAAGCATATCAATGACATATGCAAAAGTAAAGCCTAATTAATAGTGAATAGTGAGTAGTGAGTGGTGAGCCTGCCCGGCCGCTTGAAAAGCGGCGGGGTGGTGAGTTGTGAATGGAAAAGCGAATTTATTCGCTAATAATTATATGAGACTAAAGCCTTATCTCCAATATGAATATGTTTTAGAAGTTATGAATTTATTTGCACAAATTGAATTTAAATTTTTATACAAGGAGTAATAATGGGAAGAAACGATTTAATAACAGGAAATGTCTGGGAACAGTATTCAAATAAAGTGATTGAAAGAATGAATAATCCGAAATTTTTAGGAGAATTCAGTGAAGAAGAAGCTAAAAAAAGAGGGGCAAAATTGGTGGTTGCCGATTTTGGAAGTGAAGCGTGCGGGGACAGTGTAAGACTTTACTGGCTGGTTGATCCTAAAACAGATAAAATAATTGATGCGAGATTTAAATCTTTCGGATGCGGAACGGCGATAGCCTCTTCGGATATGATGACGGAACTTACCATCGGTAAAACAGTGGACGAAGCTATGAAAATTACAAATCTGGATGTTGAAAAAGCATTGAGGGACGAACCGGACAAACCTGCATTTCCACCTCAGAAAATGCACTGTAGCGTAATGGCGTATGATGTAATTATTGAAGCGGCGGCCAAATATAAAGGTGAAGATGCAAAAAAACTTAAAAATAGTGAAATAGTCTGTGAATGTGCAAGGGTTACAAGAGGGGAAATCGAAGAAATAGTAAGAAAACATAATGTAAAAACTATTGAAGAGCTTCAAAAATACACTGACGCCGGTACGTATTGCAAAAGCTGCGTAGCCCCAGGGGGACATGAAGAAAGAGATGTATATTTAGTGGATATTATAAAAGAAGTCCAAGAAGAGATGAAAAAAGAAAAATTTGAAAAAGGGGCTGAATCTCAAAAATTTGAAGATATGAGTCTGGTTAAAAAAATTAAAGCTGTTGAAGAGATACTTGATAAAAAAATAAAACCGGCTTTAGCAATGGACGGCGGAAGTCTGGAACTCATTGATGTAAAGGAAAACGGCGATAAATTTGAAGTGTATGTAAGATATCTTGGGGCATGTGCTTCATGTGCCAGCGGAATGATGACATTAATGGGTATAGAAGATGAGCTCAACAGAAGTTTAAATACTGATAAAATAAAAGTAATACAGATATAAGAGGATTATTCCTCTATTTTTGTAATAGTGTGATGAGTAAATGAATAATCCTGTTCAGGATAATCAAGTCTGAAATGGGCGCCTCTGCTTTCTTCCCTGTAAAGTGCCGCTTTTGCCAAGGCTTTAGAAATATCAATTGCATTTACACATTCCAATTTTTCTTTTAAATTTGAATCTTTTTCATCATTTTCATTTAAAGTATTTTTGATGGTTTTTAATTTGTCGAGCGCTTTTTTTATTGCATATCCGTTTCTTAAAATACCCACTTTTTTAAATAACAGTTCGCCTATTTCATGTTTTATTCTTTTTGCGTCTATTTTTCTTTTTAATTTGTTTATTAATTCTTTGTCTTTTTGTATTGTATCATTCGGTATGTCGACAAATGTTTTTTGCCTGAAAGAATATTTAACGGCTTCGTATCCTGTAATTTTTCCAAATACCGCTCCTTCGCTTAAAGAATTGCCTCCAAGCCTGTTTGCACCGTTTACACCGTTATTTCCAGCTTCACCTGCATAAAAAACACCTTCTATGCTTGTAAAACCGAATGTGTCCGTTTTAATACCACCCATGGTATAATGGGCTAACGGATTTAAAGGAATTGGCTCTTTGCTTATATCTATTCCTTTTAGTGATTTAACTCTTTTTTTAAGATTAATAAGCTTTGTATTTATTATCTCTTCATCTATCATTGTCAAGTCCAGATATACTTTTTTGCCTTTATTTAATTGTTTTACTATTGCACGGGTAACAAAATCTCTTGTATTGAGTTCATCTACAAATTCTTTCCCGTCGCTGTTTATAAGTTTTCCTCCCTCCGCTCTTGCAGCCTCGGAAATTAAATAGTTTGTCCCTTCAAGACCTGTCGGATGAAATTGTATAAATTCCAAA
This sequence comes from Lebetimonas sp. JH292, assembly GCF_000523275.1. Lineage (NCBI taxonomy): Bacteria > Pseudomonadati > Campylobacterota > Epsilonproteobacteria > Nautiliales > Nautiliaceae > Lebetimonas > Lebetimonas sp. JH292. The sequence continues at coordinate 28,929 of NZ_ATHQ01000003.1, forward strand.
TCCATGGCTTCCAGCCCGGCTCTAAGCCCCATTGCTACTCCGTCGCCCGTCGCGTCTGTAATATTTGTAGTATATCCTCTGTAAAGCCCCGCATATCCTCCTGTTGCGACTATAACCGCTTTTGCTTTTATTATTTTTATTTCTTCATTGGTTTCATCTAAAAATGTGGCCCCTGCAACTTTCCCATCGTTTATTAATAAATTAATTGCAAAATGATTTGTAATACTCGGAATATCAAGTTCTTTTATTGTTTTATTCAGTGCTCTCATAATTGCGGGACCTGTAGCATCGGCTGAGAAACATGTTCTTTTGAATTTTGTTCCGCCAAAGGGTCTTTGGGCAAGTCTTCCATCGGGAAGTGTGGTAAAAGGAACTTTGTATTTTCTGTGCAGATTTCTGATTACCTGGGGAGCGTTTTCGCAAAAAATTCTGACTGCTTCTTCTTCCGCCAGTCCTATACCGCTTTTTAATGTGTCTTCTATGTGATGTTCAATTGAATCTCCGTCTTTCATATTATTTAGAGCGGCGTTTATTCCGCCTTTTGCCATAAATGAATTGTTAGCCATTGGGGATTTTTTTGTAACAATTGCAACATTGCTTCCAAGCTCTTTAGCCTCAATGGCAGCCATCATTCCTGCAATTCCGCTGCCAATTACCAAAATATCATATTGCATCAGTTTCCTTTTTGATATAATTGTATCAAAAAAAGGTTTTTAATGAAGAGGATTTTAATCTTATTTGTTTTAATAAGCTCTTTAATGGGTTATGAAGTTACAATTAAAAGTATACAAAATGATAAAATAAGTGTAGACAAATATGTAAAAAAGGGCGTAAGCGGAATAGTTTTGTGTCCTTATGAAAATAAAAATATAATTTGTGCGAAGGCCACACTTTTTGGCACTGAAGGTAAATTGAGTGTTTATGATAGTTTGGAAAATAACTCTTTTGCTATTCCTGTAGCCATACCAAAACCCGGTGATAAAATCATCCTGGCAAAAAATTACAACAGAATAATGATTATCGCCCCAAATCAGCAAAGTTATTTAAAAGCTAAAGAATTATTTAAAAATAAAACACTGATTTCTCCTGATATTTTTGCGACTTTTTTGGACGAAAATCCGACAAAGAGTGATTTTATAAATTTTGCAAAAAAGATGGATATAGGTTTGTATGCTTTTGTTTTGGATAAAATATATCTTGTGGATTCATACAGCTTTTATGCCATAAAAGAGTTTTCAGCCGAAAAAAATTATAAATACACCGAGCCTTTTTTTGTAACCTATCCAAATTTTCATATAGAGGGAAATGTTTTTTCAAAAGTTAAAAATCTGTTTAAACAAAGTATCGGTTTATATGCCAAATATTACAAAAGTTTAATAAAGGAATAAAATGATTGAAAGCAGACATATAGAGAATTTAAAAAACATTGTGGGTGATGAGGATATCAAAACAGACAAAGCTCATTTAAGGGCGTATTCCTATGATGCCACAAAAGAACATTTTTATCCGGATGCGGTAATATTTCCTGAAAATGAAAAACAAATAAGTGAAATTTTAAAATATTGCAATAATAATAAAATAGCTGTAATTCCAAGAGGTGCGGGAAGCGGTTTTACAGGCGGGGCGCTTCCGGTAAACGGGGGGATTATACTGGCTGTGGAAAAATATATGAATAAAATAATTGAAATAGACGAAAAAGATATGGTTGCAGTGGTTCAGCCAGGGGTTATTAATGCACATCTTCAAAAAGAAGTAGAAAAAAAAGGTCTTTTTTATCCACCGGATCCCGCAAGTATGGATTATTCCACAATAGGCGGAAATGTGGCTGAAAACGCAGGCGGTATGAGAGCCGCAAAATACGGACTTACAAAAGATTATGTAATGTGTCTCAGGGCTGTTTTACCAAACGGGGATATTATAAGGGCAGGGAAAAGGACAATAAAAGATGTAGCCGGATATAATGTGGCGGGGATATTAATAGCAAGCGAAGGAACTTTGGCTGTATTGACGGAAATAACGCTGAAACTGCGTCCAAAGCCCAAAATGAAAAAAACATATATGGGGATTTTTGAAAATGTGGTAGATGCAATGAATGCCGTTTATAAATCCCTTTCATCCGGAGCCGTGCCTGTTGCCATGGAATTTATGGATGCCCTTGTTGTAAGGGCGCTGAGGGAAAAATTAGGGGTTAATCTGCCTGAATGGGCCGGGGCTTTACTTATAGGCGATGTTGACGGAAATGTTGAAGAAGAAATTGATTATCAATTAAAAATTTTGGAAAAATCATTTAAGCAAAACGGGGCTAAAGAATTTATTGCAACGGCAGAGAAAGAAAAATCAGAAGAAATATGGTTTGCGAGGAGGAATGCAAGTCAGTCTATTACAATATACGGAAGTAAAAAATTAAATGAAGATATATCTGTACCAAGAAGTAAACTTCCGGATGCACTAAAAGGAATAGAGGAAATAGGGAAAAAATATAATGTGGTAATTCCCTGTTTCGGGCATTCCGGGGACGGGAACATCCATGTAAATGTAATGGTTGACGGTGAAAATGAAGATGAGGTTAAAAGGGGTTATAAAGCGGTGGAAGAAATTTTTAAACTTGTTGTTTCCCTTGAGGGAACACTCAGCGGGGAGCACGGAATAGGTCTTAGCAAGGCTCCTTTTATGAAACTTGCATTCAGCGCGGCTGAAATGAATCTGTTTAAAAGAATAAAAAATGCATTTGATCCAAACGGAATACTTAATCCCGGTAAAATGGGAATATAAAATAGTGAGTAGTGAGTAGTGAGTAGTGAGTAGTGAGTAGTAAAATGAAATTATGTACTTTTAATGTAAATTCTATAAGACAAAGAGAAGAAATTGTAAAAAATATTATAAATGAATATAATGTGGATGTTATATGTATGCAGGAAATTAAAACCGAAGAGGATAATTTTCCAAAATTCGACAATATGCACTGCATTATTCACGGTCAAAAAAAATTAAACGGTGTGGCGACATGCAGCGTTTTTGAAATTGAAAATTATCAAAAAGGTTTTGAGGGAGAACTTAGCGAAGCGAGATTTATTTATACATTGATTAATAATATTCATATTATCAATATTTATGCGCCTCTGGGAGACAATTACGGCGAAAGGTTTGAATATAAAATTTATTTTTATAATAAACTGTTTGAATTTTTGAAACGATTTGATTTAAACAAGCAAAAAGTTTTAATATGCGGTGATTTCAATATATCACATACATCTCTTGATGTCTGGGACGAAGAAATCTGGGACGGTGAAGTGACCCATTTACCCGAAGAGAGGGCAATTTTGTCTAAATTTTTAGACAGCGGATTTATAGATGTTATAAGAAAAAAACATCCTAATGAAAAAGTCTTTTCATTTTACGATTACAGAGGCGCCGCGGTTTATAAAAACGAAGGGCTCAGGCTTGATTATATATTGGTGAGTGAGCCTCTTTTTGAAAAATTTAAAGATGTGGAAATTTTAACCGAAATCAGGCGTAAACGAAAGCCTACTCCATCTGACCATGTGCCGTTAGTTGCAGAATTTGATATTTAAAGGTTTAGGTTGTTAAATGAAATAATAAACTTTTTGGTGAATTTTGCTCATTCTTTAGGATATATAGGTATTTATTTTTATATGCTTTTAGTCGGCACTTTTATACCGGTTCCAAGTGAGCTTGTTTTACTGCCGGCCGGATATCTTGCGGCAACAGGTAAAATGAATCTGATCAGTGTTTGGTTATGCGCTGCACTCGGCAGTTTAAGCGGCGCTCTTATAAATTATTTTTTGGCAAAATTTTTGGTAAATAAAATCTTAAAAGACAAACCTGTAATAGAAAAAGTAACAAAATTTTGGAAAAATCATGGAAAAATTTCCGCCTTTTTAGCTCCTCTTACGCCTGGACTTGGACAGTATATTTCTATTCCCGCCGGTTTATCCCATATGCCGCTTAAATGGTTTATTCCTCTTACTTTTTCGGCAAATCTGATATGGACCGGATTTTTAATAATGGTAGGTTTTTTATTTGGAACCGGAGAAAAAGCGCATAAAAGTGCTGTCTTCGGAAGTTTGATTTTACTCGGGAGTGTGATAATTATAGCCACTGTTTATGTGTTCAGTGAACTGAAAAAGACTAAATAAATCTTTTTATGTCTTCTCCGGAATATATAATAATTTCAGCTTTTATATTTTTAAGTTTTTTTTGAATCAATTCAGTTAGTCTTTTTTGTGTTTTATTTAAGTCCATTTTTTCAGGTTCTATAAAAATTATTACAATTTTATTTTGATAATGATAAATTTTGTCACTTCTTCTTATATTGTTTTTTAATATTTTAGAAATTTCTTTTATCGTCTTTTCAGAGGGGATATTCTCAGAAATAATTTTCAGCAGTGCAAAATTTTTCCCGTATCTTTGATATCTGTTTTGCAAAACATTAAGAGTTTCTTCCAGATGATATAAATTATAAAGTTTACTTACAGGATTTTTAAGTGTTTTTATATTCAGACTTTTACTTATTACACTGTAAACAATATAAATACTCACAAGTGTTGTAAGTACTGAAATTATGGATATTAAAATTATAAAAAACAGAATTTTTTGTGTTTTATTCTCCATTGCCTTTGCTATATAAATTACAAGAGGGTCTGCCGTTTCCCAGCTTTGTTCGCTTAAAATATATAATTTGTTTTTATTTTTAGTTTTTTTTATTTTTTCCCAGTTGTTTTTTAAACTGTAAAAATTTTTCTTAAAAAAATCCATAGCTTCATATGGAATGATGTCTTTATAGATGTTTTCAACATCTGAATATTTATTGTCAATATATTTTTTTACGTCTTTGATTTTTTCTTTATCTTTTCCTATCAGCGCAAGTTTGCAGTATCTTTGTGTTCCTCCCCTTATTTGCCCCAGTTCATTTATAATGTATGCATTTTTTATTTGATTGTTTTGTACTAAATATATTACAGAAAAAGAATTAACAAGAATAACTAAAAAAATAAAAAAAAGAAGAAAAATTATTGTTTTAGTGTGTTTCATAATCCACAACTCTTCTTTCGAGTATAAAAGGCTTTATGAAATCAATGATTTCCAAATGTTTTGGATGTGTGGCGTAAATTTTTAAATCTTCAATGTTTTTCACTTCGGTAATTACGCAAAAATCACTGGAATTTTCATCAAATTTTATATCAATTCCCACTTCTATATGTTTAATTTCTTTAATCAGATTTTTTAAATTTTCTATTTGTTTTTTAAACTCCAAAAGGGGGGCATTTTTTTTTGTTTTAAAAATAACTACATGTCTAATCATAATATTTCTTTTACAAATTCTTCTATTCTTTTTATGCCTTTGTTTATAGTTTCAAAATCGGTTGCAAATGAAAATCTGAAATATCCCTCACTTCCGAATCCAAGTCCCGGAACCACGGCAACGCCTTTTTCTTCAAGCAAATCAAGGGCAAAATTCATTGAATCGTTTACAATTTTTTTATGATTTACAAAAATATAAAAAGCGCCCTGCGGTTTTGCTGCACTGAGTCCCTCAATTGAATTGAAAGCCTCGTATACAAAATCTCTTCTTCTTTTAAATTCATTTACCATTTTTTTTATACCTTCGTCTGCTTTTCCAAGAAGTGCCGGAATAGCCGCTTTTTGTGTTATTGTGTTTATATTTGATGTACTTTGTGATTGAAGGGTTATCATTTTTTTTACAAGCTCTTTGTTTTTACTTGCACAGTATCCGAATCTCCAGCCTGTCATTGCATGGGATTTAGACAGGCCGTTTACAGTAACAGTTCTTTTATACATATCTTCATTTATACTTGCCGCCGCAACAAATTCCCCCTCATAAATAAGTTTTTCATACATTTCATCACTTATAACCCAGATATTCGTTTCTTTTAAAATTTCGGCAATTGCACTTAATTCTTTTTTTGAATATATGCTTCCTGTGGGATTACTCGGGGATGTAATCATTAATGCTTTTGTTTTTGGTGTAATTGCTTTTTTCAGCATATCCGGCGTAATTTTAAAATTTGTTTTTTCATTTGTCTGGATAATTACAGGTATTCCCCCATGATATTTTACAAGCTCAGGATATGTAACCCAGTAAGGAGCCGGGATTATTACCTCGTCACCTTTATCCACAATAGCTGCAAATATGTTAAAAAGGGATTGTTTTGCACCGTTGCTTACCACTATTTCGTCCATTTCGTAATCCAAATGGTTATCTCTTTTCAGTTTTATTTTTATAGCTTCTAAAAGTTCCGGAATCCCGGCAACATTTGTATATTTTGTAAATCCTTCGGTAATGGCTTTTATTGCTTCATATTTAATAACTTCAGGTGTGTCAAAATCAGGTTCACCTGCACTGAAAGCCAAAATATCCCTGCCCTGGGCTTTTAAATCCCTTGCTTTTTGAGAAATTGCTATTGTTAATGAGGGAGAAAGTTTTTGTATTCTTTTACTGAACATTATATACCTTTTTTAACAAAATTATAGCAAATTAGGATAAATTGTGTGCTATAATAAATAAAATATATTAAATAACAAGGAGAAAAATGAAAACGATAATGCAGAGTTTAGAAGAGCTTAAAAAAAATATTGAAAATCCGGAATTAAAAACAAAAATAAATTTGGTTGAAGATGCATTTAGAAAATTAAGGACAAAATCCGGTCTAAGTGGGCTGGTTAAAAAGAAAAAATTAAGAAAAATTTTAAAAACAGTTGAATATGAAGAGGAATTAATAAAATTACAAATAGAACTGATTAAACTTCAAAACTGGGTTTTTGAAAATAAAAAAAGAGTTATGATTATTTTTGAAGGAAGGGACGCCGCAGGAAAAGGCGGAGCTATTAAAAGATTTGCCGAGCATTTAAATCCAAGAAAATACAGGGTTGTGGCTCTTCCAAAACCTACAGAAGTTGAATCGGGGCAGTTTTATTTTCAAAGATATTTCAGACATTTGCCAGATCCCGGTGAAATAGCTTTTTTTGACAGAAGCTGGTATAACAGGGCGATTGTTGAGCCTGTTTTCGGATTTTGTACAAAAGAGCAGTATGAAAAATTCATCAGAGAAGTCCCGGAAATGGAAAATGCCCTAATAGATGACGGAATAATATTAATTAAATTCTGGTTTTCTATTTCAAAAGAAACCCAAAAAAGAAGATTTGAAGAGAGAATGAGGAATCCTTTAAAACAGTGGAAACTCTCACCTGTTGATAAAAAAGCCCAGGAGCTTTGGGATCAGATAACATATTATAAAGAGGAGATGTTTTCCAAAACACATACCAGCTATTCACCTTGGATTATTGTAAATTCCAATGATAAAAAAACCGCAAGGTTAGAAAGTATCAGATATGTGCTTTCCCAGATCCCTTATGAAGGTAAAGAAAAGGCAAAAGTTTCACTCCATCCCGACCCGGATATAGTCCAAAGGTATCACAGAAAAAATATTCAATTGGATTAATCAGCGGTTTTTAAGGGCTTCTAAATAATCCCTGTATTTTTTTTCTATTTCCTCTTATTTCCTCAAATTTAGAAAAATAAAAATATAATTTATAAGCATTTTGAGAGGTAAAACTTAAAAAGTAGGTGTTTCATTTACAGAAAACAGGAATAAAACACTCTTTTTCCTATTTTGGATTAGCAATGAGAGTTACTTACATCTGAGATGAAAATGAATTTGATTTTTGCTTTTCTTTTTGTTATTATTTATTAAATAATGATAAACTTTTATAGATACAAAAGTTTAACGATGATGAAATTTATATTCATGTAAGTACAAAAACCTTTTAGAATAAAAATAATCCATTTGACAGTTTCTTTAGGAGAATGCGAGATATGAATAAAAAAACAAAAAATAACGCTCATTTAGAGGGAAGCATATACAAACATTTTGCATATCTTTCTAATAAATCATATCTAAACAGTTTGAATATGAACAAGTTAGGCACAATAAAAAAAACATAAATGTATAATATAAAACAAATAGATAAAATAGTAAAACCGTTTATAAAATGGGCCGGTGGGAAAACACAGTTATTAGATGAAATTAATAATCTAATTCCTGATTACATTAAACAAACTCAATTTACATATATTGAGCCGTTTGTTGGTGGAGGTGCTGTTCTGTTTTGGATTTTACAAAAATACCAAAATATTAAAAAAGCGATAATCAATGATATAAATGCAGATTTAATCAACGCTTACAAAACAATAAAAGAAAATGTTGAAGAATTAATATCCGTTTTAAAAATATGGGAAAAGGAATACCATTTGTTAAAAGACAAACCTGAAGAAAAAAAAGAATACTATTATACAAAGAGAACTTTATTTAATAGTAGAAAATCTGATAAAACAATTCAAGCAGCACTGTTTATATTTCTTAATCGAACTTGTTTTAACGGTTTATATCGTGTTAACAGAAAAAATGAATTTAATGTGCCAATTGGAAGTTATAAAACACCAATGATTTGTGATGAAAAAAATTTAAGAGCCGTAAATAAAGTTCTTCAAAAAGTAATTATATTAAACAGTGATTTTGAAGAAACGTTGAAATATGCAAAAGGAAATACACTGTTTTATTTTGATCCACCTTATAAACCTTTAAGCAAAACATCAAGTTTTAATTCTTATGTAAAAGATGAATTCGATGATAACGAACAAATAAGGCTTGCTAAATTTTGTAAAAAAATTGATTTACTCGGATATCAATGGATATTAAGTAATTCAGATGTTAAAGGAAAAGATCCAAATAACAATTTTTTTGATGAGTTGTATAGTGAATTTAAGATAAAAAGAGTTTTAGCAAGAAGGAATATTAACTCAAAACCAAATAAAAGAGGAGAATTAACAGAATTGTTAATTACAAATAATGCTTATGAAAAAATTATGTCAATTGCTCAATAAAACAGAAGATGAACTTTTTGAAGAGATTACATCATCTTTTAAAGATAAGATTACACAATGGGATTATTTTGTAAACTGGAAAAAAGTTTTACAAAATATTGAGCCGATTGAAAAAGAATTGAACCTGCTTAATTATCTTATTGGTAAAAAGAATTTACATAAAGAAATCATTGATTTATTGCAGAAATATCCAGAAACAATTAAAGCAATTCCACTACTTCTTGCAATTAGAAACAAATCTTTGAAGGTTTTGATAGATACAAGAAATTTTATTTATAGGGAATTTAATTTTTCAAAAAAAAGTTATTCAAAAACTGAAATAAAAACATTTGCTGATTTTATATTAAAGAGTGGTTTGGGAGATCTTTTACAAGATAAGAAAATTAAGAATTTGGTTGATTATGCAATCGGTGTTGAAGTTGGTTTGGATAGCAATGGCAGAAAAAATCGTGGTGGAACTTTAATGGAAAATATTGTGGAAGAATTTGTAAGAGACACAACAAAAGAATTAAACATTAAATATATGCCACAAGCGACCGCAAAGAAAATTAAAGACAAATGGAATATTGATGTTAAAGTTGATAAATCATCAAGAATTATTGATTTTGCTGTTAACAAAAACGGTAAGCTTTATTTTATCGAGGTTAATTTTTATGGTGGCGGGGGTTCCAAACTTAAATCTACTGCAACTGAATATATTAGAATGAATGATTATTGGAACAACCAAGGCATTGAATTTATTTGGATAACCGATGGAGCCGGCTGGAAATCTACTCTAAAACCATTGAGAGAATATTTTGATAAAGCGGATTATCTTTTGAATTTAGAAATGTTAAGAAACGGAGTATTAAAAAGGATATTGAAATAGAATACCGAGGTTATGAAGTCGAACAATTAAAAAATGGAAATAAAATTGTTATTACAAAACCTGGTGGAAAGACAGTTTACGGATTCTCGTTTTTATTTATAATCCGAAAGAAAGTGGATTATGGCAAATAACACCTATCGAACTTATTGATTTATTAGAACGAGTAAAAAATGGTGAAGAACCAAATGAATTTATAGAAGAAATTGACCTATTAAAATTTAATACTGGAGAAAGCTCTGTTAAAGGCTTATAAATGGATTTGGGGGCAAGAAGATGTAAACTATCCAAATGGTGAAGGACGTGAGATGTCGTGGAAAAGTATTGAAGAATTTAGAGAAAAAATTAAAAATGATTAAATCCTATTTTAAATCAAAAGATAAAAAATTTATCTTATTACACGGAGATGTATTTGAATTATTACCGCAATTTGATTTCAAGTTTAATATGGTTTTTGCCGATCCGCCATATTTTTTATCAAACGATGGTTTAACCATAAAAAACGGGAAAATTACCAGTGTAAATAAAGGTAAATGGGATAAATCTAAAGGTTTTGAATATATAAATGATTTTAACCGCAGATGGCTAAAACTTGTTCGTGATAAGATGAAAGATGACGCTACTATTTGGATAAGTGGCACTATGCACAATATTTTTAGTATTGGCCAGATTTTAACAGAGTTAGATTTTAAAATTCTTAACATAATTACTTGGCAAAAAACAAATCCGCCGCCAAACTTTTCGTGCCGTTATTTTACACACTCAACAGAACAAATCATCTGGGCGAGAAAAAATGCAAAAGTTCCACATTATTTTAACTATGAATTGATGAAAGAAATAAACGGTGGAAAACAAATGAAAGATGTTTGGACATTACCAGCCATAGCAAAATGGGAAAAATCGTGCGGAAAGCATCCAACACAAAAACCGTTATCCGTATTAACAAGAATAATTCTTGCTTCAAGTAAACGAGGAGATTGGGTTTTAGATCCATTTACCGGAAGTAGCACTACCGGAATAGCTGCAAATTTGTTAGAAAGGAAATTTTTGGGAATTGATATTGAGGATGAATATCTTAAAATAAGTAAAAACAGAAAACTTGAAATAGAAAACAAACAAATCTTTAATAAATACCACAACAAATTACAAAACTTTATAAATATCAAAAAATTCACAACCCTCAACTCTTAAAAGGTAATTAGGTCTTAATGTCAATTCATATCAGAAAAAAATAGTTTTATTTTTTCTGCTTATTCTTTTGTGTTCTAAATTTGAATAGGAAGAAGTCTATACATCTTTTGAAAAAGATGTCAATAAGAGTATCCGGATATAGTAAAAACTGTGTAAATCCTAATATAGATGTTGAGAGATGATAAAATAAAAAAATAAAAGTAAAGGATTTACACATGAGTATTTTAAACATTGAAGAATAT
>NZ_ATHQ01000004.1 GCF_000523275.1 Lebetimonas sp. JH292
AGATTAGATGATGCTTTAAAGTTATGATATAATTTCCTCAGCTGACACGGAATTATGAACGGTCTCGTAAAAAAAGAATTAAGAAGCTAATTCTTTTCCGAAGTCTTTGTGGATGTCTCCTGAAATAACTCCAAGATTGAAGTTTTGAACTAAGAAGTTTACTATATCTTCATTTGCAAATTGAGGAGCGTTTGGTCCGATATAAATATCTTTTACTCCAAGACTTAAAAGTGCAAGTAAAATAATAATCGCTTTTTGTTCCATCCACATTAGGGCAATTGAAACAGGTAAATCATTTACATCCTCAATTCCAAGGGCATTTGCTACAGTTAAAGCAATATGAACCGCACCGTTAGAATCATTACATTGTCCAAGGTCAATATATCTTGGAATGTCAGTTCCAGGGACAGTTCCGAAATCCACATCGTTGAATCTAAATTTACCACAGCTTGATGTAATAATAATATGGTCTTTTGGAACTGCAAGTGCTAATTCTCTAAAATAATTTCTTTTTCTTCCAGGTGCGTCACATCCGGCAATAACCCATACTCTTTTTAATTTTCCTTCTTTTATTGCGTCAAGAACTTTTGCCCCGTAACCTTCAAGCACTGTTTTATAATGATGACCTGTTACAATTTTTTCGTTGCTTTCGAATCCTGAAATATCAGGAAGACTTAAAGTCTGGTCAATCAATGGGTCAAAATTGTCATTTTCTATTTTTTTAGCACCTTCTATACCTGTAATTTTATATGTATAAAGCCTATCTACATAATTTTTGACTTTTGGTGATTTTTCAGGCGGAACTATACAGTTTGTATTTACAACACAAGTTCCTTGCCATTTAGAAAATACATCAGTTTGGTCATACCATGCTTTTCCGATATTTCCTTTTAGGTTTTTGAATTTTTTAAGATGAGGATAACCGTGAGCTGGAAGCATTTCTGAATGGGTATAAACATTTATTTTATCACTGAGTCCTCTTTCTTCAATTCTTTTTAACAGTTTTTCAAGCATATCAAGATTATGGCCTGAAACAATAATGCCTTTTCCTTCCGCCTTGTTTTGAGTAACTTCAACAGGTGTTGGAATTCCAAGTGCCTTTGTGTGCATATCACTTAATAAGTTCATAACTTTAACACCGGCATTTCCAACTTTCATAAGCTGTGCTATGTGCTCATCAAAATTAAAGTTAACATTTGTAAGTGTGAAATACAATGTTTCACTGTTAACATCATCCACTTCTTTTAATGTTTTTCTTGCTTCTTCATCACCGACTTCCTGAACCAATTCATTAGCGTGTTCTCTGTATGCGCTAAGTCCTTTTAGACCGTAAATCATCAGGTCTTGTAGTCTTGATTTAGTAGCTGTTTTACCACATACCCCTTTGCTTTCTCCGTGGCTCCCGCATCCTCCAGGTGCACTCATTTCACATTGCCAACATAAAAATGGTAAATCGCAAGCTTGTTTTTTAGTTTCTTTAGTTTCTTTATTTCCGAATAATCCGAACATTTTGACTCCTTGTTTTATTTTTTGTAATCCCATTGTAAAATATTTGTTAAATTAAATCATTGATTATAATCAATGGATTTGAAAATTTTAAGCCGAAGAATCGTAGATGGTGTAAGTGTTTATGAAATTTTGATAGAAGAGAGGGTTTTGATAATTACTGCAAGTATAGGACACGACTTTGATTTGGAAAAAGAAAAAGGAAAATGGGGGGTGATTGAGAAATATATACCTGTTTTTAAGGTTTTATAATATATTAAAGGCTTTAAATTTAACTTCTTTTGAAGTCAATGAAGTGATAATTGCTACAGACCCGGATAGGGAAGGGGAAAAAATTGCATTTGATTTAATATTAAACAACAAACCTTATAATTTAAATATAAAAAGGGCCGAATTTCACGAAATTACAAAATATGCATTTGTTGAGGCTATGAATAATTTAAGATATTATGATAAAAATTTAGTAGCCGCCCAGTTTGTAAGAAGAATAACTGACAGATGGATTGGTTTTAATCTCTCTTTGTATCTTCAAGATTATTTACATAATGTTCATTTATCTGCCGGAAGAGTTCAAACTCCGGTACTTAATTGGATTTGTGAAAGGACGCAAAAATTAAAAGAAAAAACAAATGTTGTTATGGTGAAACTGAGCGATTTGACAGTTGAATGGGAATTTGAAGAAGAAAAAAAAGCAGAGGAATTTTTTGAAAATATTCCTGACGAATTAGAAATTAAGCTGATTAAAAGCAAAAAAGAGAGTCTTTTTGAAAAACCTTTCAATACTTCCACTCTTTTAAAAGAAGCGTCTTCTAAACTTCATTTTTCACCTCAATATACAATGAAACTGGCTCAGGATCTTTTTGAAAATGGATTTATTACATATCACAGGACGGATAGTTTTAGAATTTCTAATATGGGTAAATCAATAGCGAAAGAATATATAAAAGAGAATTTTGGAGAAAATTTTGTTAAATTAAGATGTTTTGAAAGTGCAGGGGCGCATGAAGCTATAAGGGCTACCACTACTATGGATATGGAAGAGATTAAAAGTTTTTTAGTGTTTAAAAATATAAATTTATCTTATAACCATTTAAAATTATATGATTTGATTTTTAGAAAATTTATTGCTTCCCAGATGAAAGAAGCCATATTAAAAAAAGATACTTTTAACATCTTGGATAAAGAAATAGAGATTATTACAGGAATTTTGGAAGACGGGTTTAATCTTGTTTATCCGGTTAAAATTTATGAATTAAAAGAGGGAAAATACAATATTCAAAAAAGTATTGTGAAAAAAAGCAAATTTTCTCCTTATACATATGCAGAAATTATTGATGAAATGAAAAATAAAGGAATAGGGAGACCGTCCACATATGCCGTTACAATAGAAAAACTGCTTAAAAGAAAATATATAACGGAAAAAAAAGGATTTTTGTTTGCCGCGAAGTTGGGATTTAAGGTTTTGGATTTAATAAAAAAACATCCTTTATATAAATTTGTTAATGAAAATTATACAAAAGATCTTGAAAATATTATGGATTTAGTGGAAAACGGCAAAAAAGATTATAAAGATGAATTAATTAAATTATATAACGAGTTATTTGTGAGTTAATGTATTAAAATCTATATTTATAGTATTGAATTTTTTAAGATTAAAATTTAATTTTGTAAGATATGAAATAATGGCAACACTAAATCCCGTTGCTATAACCACATTATAATCATTTGTTATTTCAAGAGATAAAACTATTGAAGTTAGCGGTAATTTCATAATTACACCCATAAAAACGGCAGAGCCTATTGCCGCAAAATAAAACGGTTCAAGTCCTATTCCTACATGTAAATACTGTAAAATTAGACCGAACAGATAACCGCTGAGAGCACCTATACTCATTAGCGGGACAAACATTCCTCCAATAGCGTTTGAATAGATGGAAAAAGTAGTTGCTATTATTCTTAATAATAAGATTTCTAAAATAAATAAGATATTTAAATTTTCATTATTTATTAGAAGTGAAACTATTTTATGACCGGTAAATCCTGCATAAGGGGAAATTATTAAAATAGTTGCAATTACGCTTCCTCCGATAATAGCAAAAATTAAATCTTTATATTTCCTAAAAATATTGAAAAGCTTTAAATGCATAAAATAGAGTATTTTATCTTGGATAAACAGATAAAAATAAATTAATAAAGTCATATAAGGTATAAATAATGCGGTAATATATACATATTTAAAATTAATCATTCTACCCGCTGAATATATGAAAGTAAAAGGCTGTAAAAATATTAAAGCAATGCTGAAAGCACTCAGGCTGCCTACTATAATAAAGGTGATATAACTTTTTATAAAATTATAAGCAATGCTTTCAATGGCAAAAGCAATACCTGTTATAGGTGATACGAATATAGCTGCGATTCCGCTGCTTGCACCTATACTTATCATTGGTTTAAGCAGTGTTTCCGGAAATTTAAAAAGTGAATGAATTTTATATCCTATCATTGCACCGATTTCCGCAGAAGGGCCTTCTGTTCCCATGGCAAATCCGCTTCCTATTGATAATGCTGAAGCAATTATTTTTAATAAAAGCGTTTTTATGGTAATCATCTCTTTTTTTTCGGTTACTATTTGCGCTATTTGTTCAACTCCGTATTCTTTAACATTTTTATCTTTATAAATTATGAAATTTACAATTAAAATTGATAAAATAGTTATTAGATAAATATACCATTTTGGCCATGTGGAAATAGTAAAAATAGGATTTGAACCGAAAAAGATTTTTGAAATATATTCCATTATATAATAATAGAAAACAATAAAAAATCCGCTTATAAGCCCTGTAATAATGGAAGCTAATAAAAAATCTCTTATTAAAGAGATTTTATTAGTAATTTTTTTAAAAAAATCACTAAAAAGCATTAATTTTTTTTCTTAATTCTTTTTAATTTTTCAATTCCTTTTAAATCGTCTTTATTCCATTGATAATACGTCCCAAAAACCCTGTCCCACAAATCAGTTGTAACACCATGATTCATTTTAGGCTTTTTATGATGGACAAAATGAAATTCCTGCATATATCTCCAATATTTGCTTGCAAATTCACGTCTGTGCATTATATGATGCATTATTCCGTAATTAAAATATCCAAGAGCAAGTCCCCCAACTATTGCGAAAGCATCTCCTAAAGGCATAAAAAAGTGAAACAGCCATGCAAAAATAGAGGCAATAACTGCGCTCATAAAAAAAGGCATAGCATCATAACTAAACGGATTTTGATGATGATGTGCATGTCCTTCAACAAATACTTCTATCGATTTTTTCCCGTGAAACAGCCAGGCATGAACGGCGTATTCCAAAAATGTAAAAAATATAACCCCTACAACAAATAAAGCAACACTGCCCCATACATCGTCTGAATAATATATTGCCAATATTAAAAAAACTATACCGGTTAAACAGTCTGTTGCCAGGCTTAAATAATAATTCCATTTGCTTTGTGTTATTTTTAAAATAAAGTTTTTCATTTTTTCTCCTTAATATTAATATTAATTAATGATTATTATTAAAATTTATTATAACACAAAATTAAACAAATGTTGGCACTAACTAAATAACGAAAAAGTAAAAATATAATAGCGTTGCGGAATTTAGCAAAAATTTTGCGTTAAAAAAATTGCATTCAACCCGTTAGGGCTGCGTAGCTGTTTGCAATTTTTAGCAAAATTTGAGTGGTGCGTTAGCAAAATGGAGCTCTGAGCTGTAATATTTTTATCTTTGTAGTTATTTTTAAATGTTTGATATAATTATAATAAAAAGGGCTTTAATGTTTAAAAATAGAGTTGAAGCAGGAAAACTTCTGGCAAAAGAAATTAAAAAATTAAAAGAAGAAGGTTTAATAACAGATCCGGTAGTGGTAGCGCTTCCAAGAGGAGGAATCCCTGTGGCGGCAGAAATTGCAAAGGAGATAAACGCCCCTCTTGATATTTTATTTGTAAAAAAAATACCGGCCCCAGGAAATGCGGAATTTGCTATTGGAAGTGTCAGTGAAAACGGATTGGTTTTTATAAATAAAGATGTGGCTGAAAAACTTGGTATAAGCGATAGTTATATTCAGCAAATTGCAATGGAAAAAATCCAGGAAATTGCCAAATTAAGAGAAAAATATAAAATCGAGCCGAAACTTCTTGAAGGAAAAGACGTAATATTGGTGGATGACGGAGTGGCCACGGGGGCCAGTATGTATCTGGCTGCACAAAGTATAGTCAGAGATTATCCTAAAAGTGTAATTATTGCCGCCCCTGTGGCTCCAAGAGATGAAGAAGTGGAAAATATGTTAAAAAGTGTTTCGCACAAATTAATAATTCTTGAAAAACCGGAACTTTTTATGAGTGTCGGCAGATGGTATGAAGATTTTCATCAATTGAGCGATGAAGAAGTTATTAATATTCTGTCTCAATTTAAATAACTTGACAAATTCAAGATTTTTTAGTTATAATAAATAAAATATATTAAAAAAGGAGGGTAAAATGGCAAAATTAACACCATTTGAACAAGAAGCGGTAGAAAGATTTAAAGAAGCTATTGAACTTAATAAAGAAAAAATAGGTTTAGGGAATGTAGATATAGAAAAAGCAAGAGATCTTATTAAAGATGCCGGTGCAGTTGTACTTGATGTGACTTTACCTAATTTGGTAGAGGGTGAAAATGCAGAAGAGGCTGGAATTCCTACAGCATATTACACACCATATACTGAATTTACAGACTATATAGATGAACTGCCTGAAGATAAAACTCAGCCAATTTTAGTAGTTTGCAGGAAAGCATTTTTTGCAAACAGGGTAAAAGGGCTTTTAGACGTTCTTGGATATAAAAATGTTTATGTATTGGCAGATGATGTTAAATATTTAGTTGAAGCTCATAAAGCTCACACCGAAGGTTAATTCCTTCTTTTTCTTCTAAATTAACTCAAAATATATTATACTTTCTTCAAAAAACGGATATTAATGAAAAATCTATCTTTAATGTTATATTTGGCCATGTTTGCATGGGGCAGTAACTGGGTCAGTGCTAAAATTTTAATGGATTATTTCAGTGCATATGAATTAATTTTTTATAGATTTTTAATTGCTGGCATTTACACTTTTTTTTGTAATTATTTATATGAAAATACCTTTTAAAATAGACAAAAGAGAAATTTTTTATTCATTTATTTGTGCAATAGTGCTTTGTTTATATAATTATTTTTTCTTTTTAGGGGACCATTTTGGAAATGCTTCATTAGGCGGAGTTTTAGTAACTACTTTAAATCCTGTTTTAACATTTTTTGCACTTGCCATGATTGCTAAAAAAGCTTTAAAAAAAAGTGAATTATTAGCTTTAATTTTAGGAGCTTTTGGTTCGTTTTTAATAATAAAAATCTGGAGATTCAATTTAAATGATAAAGGGATAGTATATTTTTTATTGGCAACAGTTACGTGGGTAATACTCACTATAGTCAGTTCAAAAATAAAAAAAGAAAATTCATTGGTGTTTAGTTTTTTAATGTTTGTATTTTCTACTGTTTTTATATATTTAACTTTTTTAAAATTAAAAATACCAAGACTTGATATTGATTTAAAAGGATGGGTTAACCTGCTTTCTTTATCTGTATTTGGAACAACATTTGCAACTGCGGCTTATTTTTATGCAAGCAGTGTAATTGGTGGTAAGAGAGCTAGTGCATATATATTTCTGGTTCCGTTTAGTGCTGTGATTTTATCATGGATATTTTTAAAAGAGAAAATTGATATATTTGTAATAATAGGGGGAATAATCAGTTTAACAGGGGTTTATATTTTAAACGGATACTCTTTAGAGGATGTAAAAGCACTCCTAAAAAGGAGTTAATTTATTTTTTATTTTTTACATAACCTTCGATAATAAATCTTAAGGCATTTAATTTAATAAATCCTGCAGCATCTTTTTGATTATATACGCTATCTTCTTCAAATGTTGCAAATTCAGGGCTAAACAATGAATATGGTGATTTTCTGCCGACTACGTATACATTTCCTTTATATAGTTTTAGTCTTACAGTTCCGGTTGCATTTTTTTGGGTTTCATCAATTAGTTTTTGAAGAGCAACTCTCTCAGGTGCAAACCAAAAACCATTATAAATAAGTTCTGCGTATTTTGGCATTATTTCATCTTTTAAATGAGCCTCACCCCTGTCAAGTGTAATAGATTCAATAGCTCTGTGTGCTTTAAGCAGGATTGTTCCTCCTGGAGTTTCATAACAGCCTCTACTTTTCATTCCCACAAATCTGTTTTCCACTATATCAATTCTTCCAATTCCGTGTTTTTTACCAAATTCGTTTAATGTTTCAAGAATTTTTGCCGGTGTCATTTGTTTACTATTTATTGCGACAGCGTCACCTTTTTCAAAATCAATTTCAATATATTCAGGTTTATCAGGAGCATTTTCAGGTGAAACAGTCCATCTCCACATATCTTCTTCAGGTTCAGCCCAAGGGTCTTCCAAAATTCCGCCTTCGTATGAAATATGAAGCATATTTGCATCCATTGAATAAGGAGATTTTTTCCCGTGCCTTTCGATAGGAATACCGTGGGTTTTAGCATATGCCAGTAATTTTTCCCGGCTATTTAAATCCCATTCTCTCCAAGGGGCAATAACTTTGATATCAGGTTTTAGGGCATAATATCCAAGCTCAAATCTTACCTGATCGTTTCCTTTTCCTGTTGCACCGTGGGCAACCGCTTCAGCCCCTACCTGATTTGCTATTTCAATCTGTCTTTTTGCAATAAGAGGTCTTGCAATCGAGGTTCCTAGCAAATATTCCCCTTCATAAATTGCATTAGCCCTGAACATTGGAAACACATAATCTCTTACAAATTCTTCTCTTAAGTCTTCAATAAAAATATTTTCCGGTTTTACCCCTAGTTTAATTGCTTTTTCCCTAGCAATTTCCACTTCTTCACCCTGTCCTATATCGGCTGTGAATGTTACAACCTCAGCATTATATTTATCTTGCAGCCATTTTAAAATTACGCTTGTATCAAGTCCTCCTGAATATGCTAAAACAACTTTCATAAATATCCTTTTTTATTGCAATTATAGTATAATTTGACTAAAAAAGGGATAGTTTGAGAATTGATAAATTTTTGAATTCCGTCAATATTGTAAAAAGACGAAGCACGGCAGATGAAATGTGCAAAGAGGGAGTTGTTTTTGTTAACGGTAAAAAAGTAAAATCAAGTAAAGATGTGAAAGTAGGTGACAAAATAGAAATTCACTATTTAAGCGGAATAAAAAAATATAATGTTTTAAAACTTCCCGAAACCAAAACAATTCCGAAAAGTAAAAAAAATGAATATGTTAAGGAGCTTTAATGAGATGGAGCAAATTTTTTTTATATACACTTAAAGAAACGCCAAAAGATGCGCTAACCCCAAGTCATATTTATTTAATAAGAGGCGGATATATAAAGCAAGTTGCGGCAGGAATATATGATTTTACTCCTATTGGAAAAATGGTACTTGATAATATAAGGGCTATTATAAAAGAGGAGATGGACAAAGCCGGGGCTCAGGAAGTAATGCTGAGTTTTGTAACACCTTATGAACTGTGGGAAGAGACAGGCAGGGCTAAAAAATACGGAGATGAACTGCTAAGGATTGAAGACAGAAAAGGTCAAAAATTTGTCCTCTCACCTACAAATGAAGAGAGTGTTGTTGATTTGGTAAGAAGTTATGTAAAAAGTTATAAACAGCTTCCTATTAATTTGTATCAGATAAATTTAAAATTCAGAGATGAGGCAAGACCTAGATTTGGGCTTTTAAGAGGAAGGGAATTTATAATGAAAGATGCTTATTCATTTCATTCAAGCAGGGATGATTTGGATAGGGAATTTAATTTAATGCAGGAAACTTATGAAAAAATTTTCAGCAGGTTGGGACTTGATTTTAGGGTGGTTGAGGCAGACAGCGGCGCAATTGGAGGTACCGGAAGCCGAGAATTTATGGTTCTTGCAAATACAGGCGAAGATGATATTGTGGTATGCAGCGAGTGTAATTATGCAGCAAATATCGAGGTTGCCAAAAGAAAACATATTAAAAAAGAGAATCCGATAAAAACTGATGAAATTGAAGAAATCCATACCCCAGATATTAAAACAATTGATGAGGTAAGTGAATTTACAGGAATAGATAAAGATTTTATTATAAAAGCGGTTGTTAAAAAAGCAGTCTTTGAAACTAATGAAGAAATAGTGGTGTTTTTCATAAGAGGCAGTGACGATCTTGAAGAAACAAAAGCCAAAAATGCACTTGGCGCAATTGATTTAGTTGATGCAAGCGAAGAAGAAATAGAGAGTGCTGGATTGGTTCCAGGTTTTATAGGTCCTTTTGGACTTCCAGGTAATATAAAATATGTAATTGATGATGATTTAAGAGGTGCCGAAGAATTGGTATGCGGTGCAAATAAAAAAGATTATCACATAAAAGGCGCGGGGCTTCTTGATGCAAATCTGCTTGGTAATTTGACTATTTACAGAGATATAGCAAAAGTTAAAGTTGGAGATTTGTGTCCAAAATGCGGAGCACCTCTTAAAATTACAAAAGGGATTGAAGTAGGGCATATTTTTAAACTGGGTACTGCTTATAGCGAAAAAATGAACGCAACATTTCTTGATGAAAACGGAAAAGCAAAACCTTTTGTTATGGGATGCTATGGAATTGGGGTCAGCAGACTTATAGCTGCTGCAATTGAACAAAACCATGATGATAAAGGAATCATCTGGCCAAAAGAGATAGCTCCTTTTGTTGTTGATATTCTTGTAGGGGATGTTAAGAAAACAGACCAATTTGAGTTTGCGGAGAGTTTTTATGAAAATTTGACAAATGCCGGAATTAAAACAATACTTGATGACAGGGCTGAGAGATTTGGTCCAAAAATTGCTGATTTTGAGCTGGTAGGATTACCTGTCGGGGTAATTGTCGGTAAGAAACTTAAAGATGGCAAAGTAGAGATAAGGGATAGAAAAACAGGTAAAAAATTTGAAGTAAATGCAAATGAAGTATTCGAAAAAATTATGGAAATTATAAACAAGGGCTGATATGGGACTCATATATTTTTTAATATATCTTTTTTTAGAAATCCTTTTTTCTTATGAATTTATGAGGGTTTTTACTCCATTAGGATTTTTCTTGGAAATTCTGTTAACCGCCGGAGTCGGTGTTTATATATTACAAACTCTTGATTTGTCACTAAGCACCAATATGCATAAATTAATGAAAAGGGAAATTAGTCAGGAAGAATTTCTTTCAATCGGGCTTTTTAAATTAATCGGGGCTGTTTTACTTATACTACCCGGATTTTTCAGTGATATTATAGGTATTCTTTTTTTGTTTGAGCCGTTTGCAAGAATAGTTGCAAAAAAACTTTTTCCTCGAAATAATTTTTATCATAAAACCTATAAAAATGATGATGATATAATTGATGTAGAAATAATAGAGGAGATTCCTAAAAAGGACTAATCCACTCTTTTACTCCTTTTGTGTGTAGAAAATAAACACTCATTCATTAATTTTTCTTATAATTCTCAAAATATTTAGTAAAAATTAAATTTATGTTTAAAATATGAATAATTAATCATTAAAGGAGCAGGAGTGGAAGGCGTAATTTTTTTATTTTTACTTATAATTTTCTTACTCAAGGTTTTTGCTTTAATAAACAGGGAAAATGTAAAAAATTCGTTTATTGTTGCAAGCGGTGCTGAAATTTTGTATTTAGGTGTTGTTCTTCTTGGCAGCGGTGCGTTAAGCGCTGTGATTTTGCATCTTGAATATCAGTTTGTATTCAGGATTTTGGCTTTTTTAATGCTGTTTGAATTTTTCAGGTATAAAAATTCGTTTAAACTGAGCGATTTGGCAGGTGTGGGATTTAATAAATGGGGTGTAATTTTCGGTTTTTCAATATTTGGAAGTCTCGGAATTTCATTAATTACATCAAAACAGCTGATTTTAAATTCAATTACAGCTTCTGGAATGTTTGAACTTGGATATTTGATTGTGGCAATCAATATTGTTCAGGCTGTTTATTTAATTTCTATTTTTGAAACAATTGTATTTAAAAAAGGCGAAAGTTTAAAAAATGTAACTAATAAATTGCTTATTTCAATTTTTACGATTGCCGGAATTTTGGTGTTTTTACTTCCGCAGATTTATTTAATACTGCCGGGAAAATTCAGTAATATCAATGCTTACCATATATCATTCGGATTTAATTATCACGGAATAAATGGTATTTTTGCATTGGTGTTTGCTTTTATAATGGCAATGGTTTTTATTTATTCAATAGATTACATAAAAAAATATAAATCTTTTTATTATACTTTTTTAGGACTTTTAACGCTTGCTTTGATAGAAATACCTTTAAGCAGCAGTTTTGAGAGTTTTTATCTTTTTTGGGAGAGTATGACAATAACTTCATATTTATTAATTATGCACTCAAGAAGTGACGAATCAATAAAAGCTGCAAAACTTTATTTTGTTATGTGTATTGCGGGGGCATATTTCTTGCAGTTAGCGTTTTCGCATTATTATTCTTTGGGAATAGAAAATTTTATTGAAATAAAAAGTGTTTCATTAACGGTTGCTATATTAATGCTTATAGGATTTGGGGTAAAAGCGGGTATTGTACCGATTCATCAATGGCTTCCTGTTGCCCATCCGGCAGCACCAAGCAGTATTTCAGCCCCTCTTTCAGGTATTTTAACAAAAGCGGGTATTTTCGGAATTATTGTTTTGGTTTATTTTCTCGGATTTCAAAACAAAATTTTTTCTTATTTATTAATAACAATTGGATTAATAACTCTTTTTTACGGAGAAATTAAAACACTTTATGAAAAAGATATAAAAAGACTTTTTGCTTATTCTACTATTGGTCAAATAGGGGAAATAGTTACTGTTTTGGGGCTTATGAGCACTGCGGCTTTAAGCGGGGCAATTTATCATATAATAAACCATGCCGTTGTTAAAGATTTATTGTTTTTAAGTGCGGGATTGTTGATTTTGAGTGCCGGAAGCAGAAATCTTGAAGATTTAAAAGGGATAGGAAAAAAACTGCCCCTTTTGGCTTTTCCTTTAGGTGTCGGTGTTTTTGCCCTAAGTGCTTTTCCTCCGTTTGGAAATTTTAATTCAAAATTTTTGGTGATATATGCCGCAATGAAACAAAGTAATTATATTGTTGCATTTTCACTTGTAATCGGGGGGCTAATAGGGTTTATTGCAATGCTCAGGGTGTTTAGATATATATTTTTAATGAATCCGCAAAGAGAATTTTCAGATGTTAAGGGAATAAAAGTAGCAGCTGTATATATTTTGGCTTTTGTTTCATTGCTGCTTGGAATTTTTCCTCAAAGCGTTATTGATTTTATAGTAGCGGCCATAAATTCTACATTAAAAATAAATGTTAATTTGCCACATTTCACATTAGAGTTTCCAATAAGTGTTTTGATTATGATAATTGGTGCGATAGTTGTTTATCTGTTTGGAAAAACAAGTAAAACAGCAGGAATTACCGCCGCTTCTTTTTCATTTTTGGCACTTTTAACTGTGTTTGCAGATAAATTCAGTTTTGGCAGCTTTTTTGCAGGTCTTGTTTTGTTTATGGCTGTAATGAATTTTCTTTTTGCTACGAGGTATATGGATCATTCCCATAAGCCTTACAGATTTTTTGCCAATTTTATGATAATGATAGTCGGGATTTTAGGTGTGGCTCTCAGCAAAAATATTTATTCAATGTTTTTTTACTGGGAAATAATGGGCGGATGGGCCTTATATATAGCCCTTGTTCATGAGGAAGATTCATTTTCGATTCAGGAAGCCACAAAATATCTGCTTTATAATTTTACTGGTGCTGGTATAATAATGATAGGTTTAAGTGTTATAATGCAGTATGGAAATGTTATTGATATAATAAAACATATTCCTTTAACAAATGAAGTTATTTTTGCCTTAGTTTTATTAACTATAGGCTTTTTGGCAAAAGCTGCACAACTTCCTCTCAGAATAGATTATCAAATGCACCCAAAACCTGCCCCGACTCCTATAAGCGGATATATTTCTTCTGTTATGTTAAAAACAGGTCCGTTTATGTTTGTAATGGTTATCTATTTGGCTGCAGCCGGTATAAGCGCTTCTAAATTGTTTGTAATAGAAGATATAGGACATTTTGCAGCTGTTGTGGGTGTGATTACCATTATTATGGGGGCAAGCTTCGGACTGCTTACCAATTCAATGAAAAGACTTTTAATTTTCTTAACAGTAGGTGAGATAGGTTATATTTTTGCCGGTGTTTCTTTATTGACCTCCCAGGGACTTGCCGGAGGGCTTTTGCATTTAATAAACCATATGTTTTTTAAAGATTTGCTGTTTTTAAGTGCTGGGGCTATTTTTTATAAGACCGGAATAGATTCGTTAAATGACCTCGGAGGAATTGCAAGAAAAATGCCTATTACTTTTGCAGTGTTTGTGATTGCTGTGTTTTCGACGGCAGGTGTGCCTATGTTCAGCGGTTTTGTATCAAAATGGATAATATATCACGCCTTAATGTCAAAAGGATATGACTTTTTGGCTGTTTTGACAATTTTAGGAAGTGTGATGATTTTATTGGTGTTTGTAAAATTTATGCACAGCGCATATTTTGGAAAAGTAGATAAAAAATTCGAAAATATAAAAGAAGTGGACTGGTATATGAGCCTTCCTATGATAATTCTGGCCGTTTTGAATATTGTTTTGGGAATATTCCCCTATATTGCATTAAAACCTATAAATTTAATTATCCAAAATTTTGGATACAAACCTGTATGCATCACGCTAAGTTCTGTCTGTATGGGCGGAGATGTACTTAATTTATTGACACTTTCCATTTATATATTATTAGCCGTTATAATAGCTTATTTAATGTTTACTTATAATAAAAAAATCAGAAAAACACATATATTCCTTTCAGGTGTTAGGGATTTAAGCGACAGGGAACTTCATATCAATGCCAAAAACTTTTATGAAAGTGTCACTGAACTTATAAATGCGATTATTTATATCGTTAAAAAAATATTCGGATTGAAAGGAGGCTATGTTGAGCGCTAATATTATTCATTTTTTAATTTTTCCGGGAGGTTTGTTTGCCCTTTGTTTAGGTGTTTTTATGCTTTCACTCGAGCGAATTGTGGTTGCAAGGCTTCAGGGAAGAATAGGACCTCCTATTTATCAAAATTTTATTGATGTTATCAAACTTTTTAATAAAGAAATTTTGGTTCCAAAAGATTCAAAAGAGGCTGTTTTTATTTATGCTCCTTTAATAGGGTTTGCCGGAATGTTTGCAATGCTTTATTTTGTACCTGTTCCGGGTGTATATGAAGGAACAAATGTAAACAGTGATTTAATTGTATTGATATATGTAATGGCGCTTCCGGCCATTGCCCATATATTAGGAGGCGGTGCATCAAGTTCCCCTTATGCCGCTATAGCGGTAAACAGAGAACTTAAATTGATGCTTGTATATGAAATGGTTTTTGTAATAATTTCTGTCAGTATTGCCATTTATGTAGGGGGAGGGGATGTTGTTTTTTCACTTAAAAAAATAATGGAATATCAGCAGGTTCACGGAAGTTTTTTGTTTGACTGGAAATTCTGGCCAGCAGTTATTGCTTTTATAATTTTTGTATTGGCGACCCTTGAGCTGCCTCCTTTTCAGATTGCCCATCATAATGACGCTGATGTAATGGACGGTTTTCTGATAGAACACAGTTCAATTCCTCTGGCTATTTATGAAATGACTGATGCAATGAAAATAGTGTTGCTCAGCATAGTTTTTCAAATATTTTTCTTTCCTGTTGCCATAACCGACGATATCGTTATTAATTTAATCTGGTTTGTTTTAAAAACAGTTGTGTTTGTTATGTTTTTTTCTGTTTTGCATGCAACTTTGCCTAGTTTCAGGATTGATCAGGGATTTAAATTTTTACTTACCGTGCCGACTACACTGGCACTTATTACATTAATATTGGTAATTTTGTCTGTAAAAGGATTAATATGAGTATTATTACAAGAAGTCCTTTTTTATTCAGGATAAATACAGGAAGCTGCAATGGATGTGATGTTGAACTTGCTACAACGGCTATGATTCCAAGATATGATGTGGAAAGACTTGGATGCAGATATACAGGAAGTCCTAAACATGCGGATATATTGTTGGTTACCGGTCCTATAACCGCAAGAAGTAAACCGTATTTAATTGAAGTGCTGGACGAACTGCCAAATCCTTTTGTGGTGGTTGCTGTTGGAACGTGTCCTACAAGCTGCGGGATTTTCAGGGATTCTTATTCCATAGAGGGACCGCTTGATAAATATGTAAAAGTTGATGTAAATGTGCCGGGATGTCCCCCAAGACCTCAGGCTATTATTGACGGTGTTGCAAAAGCTCTTGAAATATGGAAAGAAAGAATAAGGAATCAAAAATGAGCGGATTTTTAAAAATTGCAATAAGGAATTTATTAAAAGGCCCTGTAACAGACCCGTATCCTTTCGGAGATACATTTATACCGGATAAGTTAAGGGGTAAATTAAAAGTGGATGCCAAGGCCTGTACAGCTTGTGGAACATGTGAAGAAGTATGCCCCTCAGGTGCTATACATATCACAAAAAATGAAAACGCATATGTTCATACCACGTGGTATAACACATGCTGTTTTTGTGGAAATTGTGAGTTTTTCTGTCCGACGGGGGCTATAAAACTTACAAATGATTTTCATACGGCTAATACAGAAGAAGAAAAATACCGTTTTACCACTGTAGCCGTAATCAGTGAAATTAAATGTGAAAGCTGCGGTAGAATGTTTGTGCCTGCAAGTGAAGCTCTTTTAAAAAGGGCATATCCTAATGTAAATGAAACTATTAAAGAACTCACAAAACTCTGTTCAAAATGCAGACAGAAAAAAGCGTTTGAAAGGCTTTATAAATGAAAGAAACATTGAAACAAAAAGTAATTACCGAATTAAAAGAGAGAATTACGGGTGAATATTCTTTAAGAGAAGAAACAGATGCAAAAGGAAATATACAAATCTGGCTTAAACTTTTCAACAGAAAGGATATTTTGCATGTTGCACAGGTTATTAAGGATTTCGGCGGAAGATGTGTAATTATAAGCGCATATAAAAAAGACGACCATCATGTACTTGTGTATCATCTGGATATTGACGGAATGCTTGTTAATGTAGAGGTTGAACTTTTTGATGATACAGTTGATTCAATAACCCCTATTCTAAACAGTGCAAACTGGACGGAAAGGGAATTTAAAGAAATGTTTGGAATAAATCTTGTAGGTCATCCAAATCCAAAAAGACTGTTTCTTGATGAAAGTATAGCTGAGGGGATACTCGGGGAATATATGCCTTTGTCTCAGGCGATGAACGGGGCGGCGACTTGTTGTATGTGGGAAAAAATAGAAAGTGAAAGGGAAAAGCATGAGCACTAAAATACCTATAGGCCCTTTTCACATAGGACTGGAAGAGCCTATTTATTTTAAAATAGATTTAGAAGGTGAAACGGTTAAAGATGTAGATATGATAAACGGTTTTGTCCACAGGGGTATAGAATATCTTGCAATGCAGAAAAATTTTTTTCAAAATTTAATTCTTACAGAAAGGGTCTGTTCACTTTGTTCTAACAATCATCCTTTTACTTATGTAATGGCGGTGGAAAAAATTGCCGGTATTGAAGTCAGTAAAAGGGCGAATTATTTAAGGGTTGTGGCGGATGAAGTAAAAAGAATAGCATCGCATATGTTCAATTTAAGTATGCTTGCCCATTTGGTCGGTTTTCATTCTTTAATGACACAGACAATGGAAGCCAGGGAAATTATGCAGGATATCAAAGAATCAATCTGGGGTAACAGAATGGATATGAGCGCAAATACACTTGGAGGTGTTAAATATGACCTCGATGAAGGCCAGATTGAATATATTTTAAGAAGACTTGATGAACTTGAACCTCAGGTGGATGAATTAATGGATATTTATTTTAATCATAAAATTGTAAAAGCAAGGACTGTGGGAGTCGGTGTTTTACCAAAAGAGGATGCTTTGCGTTTAGGTGTTACAGGACCGACTGCCAGGGGAAGCGGTGTTAATAATGACATTAGGGCAAAAGCCCCGTATGCCGCTTATGACGAATTGAAGGTAAATGTTATGTTGGAAGAGAGCGGCGATGTACATGCAAGAACAAAAGTCAGATGGAGAGAAATAAAAGAATCAATAAGGCTTGTAAGAGAAGCTGTAACTAATTTACCGGAGGGTCCTTATGTACTTGATAAAAGACCTCATATTCCTGCCGGCGAAGCAGTAACAAGAACCGAAGCCCCGAGGGGAGAACTTATATATTATCTTAAAGCCGATGGAAGGCAAAAACCCGAAAGGATGAGATGGAGGGTGCCTACATATATGAACTGGGAAGCTCTCAGGGTGATGATTCCGGGCAATAAATTAAGTGATGTTGCTGTAATTTTCAACAGTATCGACCCTTGTATTTCATGTACAGAAAGATAAAATAAAAAGGAGAATTAATAATGGCTAATAAGTTTATTTTTGCTGATCCTAAAAAATGTATAGGATGTTTGAACTGTGAGCTTGCATGTGCGGCTAAACATATGGGTGTTCCCTTTGAAGAAGCTTATGATAAGGCGTTAAACGGGGGAGTTGAATTGATACACAGAAATACTGTTATTAAAATGAACGGAATAACTGCCCCGATGCAGTGTATGCAGTGTGAAGATGCGCCGTGTGTTGAGGCATGCCCTATAGACATTATAAGATATGAAAACAATTATGTAAAAATTTACGAAGACGACTGTATAGGATGTCGAAGCTGTGCGATGGTGTGCCCTTTCGGTGCTATAAATATGGCAAAAAGCAATTCTACAAACGTCAGCGGACTTGTTGCGATTAAATGTGATTTGTGCGGCGGAGAGGAAGGAAAGCAGGCATGTGTAAACATCTGCCCTACTGATGCGATTGAGCTTATAGACTATGATGAATATAAAAAAAGAAAACAACAAAACGCATTTGAAAGATTAAATCAGGATGCATGAGCTATCAATTGTTCAATCTATGATGAAACTTGTTGAAAAACATGCAAAAAACAGAGAAGTTGAAAAAATAGTGGTAAAAATAGGGAAAATGAGCGGGATAGAGCCCTATTTTTTAAAAGAGAGTTTTGATTTTTTCAAAGAAAATACCGTTTGTAAAAATGCCGAAATGGAAATAATAGAAGTAGGTATTAAAATAAAGTGTTTTGAATGTGGAAGTGAGAGTGAAATAAAAGGTTTTGATTTTCACTGTCCTGTATGCGGAAGTGAAAAAACGGAAATAATAAGCGGTGAAGAAATGCATATAGAATATATTGAGTTAAAGGAGTGATAATGAAAAAAGATTTTAAAGCGGTTCCTAAAAAAATTCAAAGAAAAAGAGAAGCCAATGAAAGGGTAAAAGATTTTGAACCGGTTTATATTGAGTTTAATGAAGAAGAAGCCGCACAGCAGGCTAAAAGATGTCTTACCTGTCCTATAGATGTTTTAAGGGGGCTTGAGAGCGAATTTAATTTTTGCAGAACAGGATGCCCTCTTAATAATTATATTCCAGAGTGGATAAGAGAAGTAAGACGCGGAAATTTGAAAAAAGCATTTGAGCTTAGTAACGAAAAATCCCCTTTTCCTGAAATTATGGGAAGAGTGTGCCCGCATGACAGTTTGTGTCAGGGAAATTGCGTATTATCCAAAACAGACCATGGAAGCGTGGCAATAGGTGCTATTGAAGTTTTTATCAGCGAAGAAGGATTTAAAAAAGGATATAAACCATATTACGGAGAAGATAGAAGGAGAAAAAAAAGAGTCGCTGTAATAGGCAGCGGACCTGCCGGGATGAGCTGCGCCACTTTTCTTTTAAGAGGCGGGGCAAATGTGGAAATTTTTGAAAAATCCGACAGACCGGGTGGACTTTTAACATACGGTATTCCTAATTTCAAACTTGATAAGGAAGTTGTTTTCAGAAGATTTAAATGGATGCAAGAAGCTGGGCTTAAAATTCATTTGAATTCACCTATTTTAGAAGAAAAAGATTTTGAAAAGATTGTTGAAAATTTTGATGCAGTGTTTATAGGTGTCGGTGCTCCAAGCGGCAGGGGGGCGAGAATGGAAAATGAAAATGCTAACGGTGTTTATCATGTAATGGATATTTTAACAAACGCTCAAAAAAGAGTTTTTCAGGATTTTGACGATTGTGTTTTAAAAGATAAAAGAATTGTTGTTATAGGCGGTGGTGACAGTGCCATGGATGCAGTAAGAACCAGTGTAAGGGCAGGGGCCAAGGAAGTTTACTGTGTATATAGAAGAGATGAATCCAATATGCCTGGAAGCAAAAAAGAAGTTGTAAATGCAAAAGAAGAAGGTGTAAAATTTAAATTTTACACAGCACCAAAAGCTGTAATGGTTGATGAAAATAATAATGTAAAAGGAATTGTGTGTCAGCAGACTGAACTGGGAGAGCCAGATGAGAGCGGAAGAAAAAGGGTTAGAGTTATAGAAGAGAGTGATTTTGAAATTCCTTGTGATATAATTATATTGGCGTTAGGGTTTGATACCGTTAAATTCCCTTGGTATGAGCATGCCGGTATTGAGACTGACAAATGGGGATGTCCTGTTGTAAATAAAAAATATCAGACCACTAATGAAAAAGTTTTTGTCGGAGGAGATGCAATTAGAGGTGCCGATTTGGTTGTAACAGCTGCAAGAGACGGAAGAGAAGCGGCAGTTGGCATTTTAGAATATTTAGGATTAAAGGATTAAAATGATTCCAATTTATAAAAGCGATGTGGTTATAGTTGGGGCTGGACTGGCTGGACTTGCTGCGGCAAGAGAGCTGAGCAGGGCCGGTAAAAATGTAACGGTTCTTACAAAACTTCATCCTCTGCGTTCACACTCAGGTGCCGCTCAGGGTGGAATAAATGCGGCTTTGGCTGATGATGACAAGGCTGAATTTCATATGTTCGACACTGTTAAAGGAAGTGATTATTTAGCAGATCAGGATGCGGTTGAGCTTATGTGTTCAAAGGCGCCTGAGACAATCAGATGGATTGAAAGAATGGGGGCGGTTTTTAGCAGAAGGGAAGATGGCAGAATTGCCCAGAGGCCTTTTGGGGGTCAGAGTAAACCGAGAGCATGTTTTGCAAAAGACAGAACCGGACTTACGCTCCTTCAGACAATTTACGAACAGTGTGTGAGAGAAAATGTGTTAATGCTTGATGAATGGTATGTAAGTGATATTTTATATGAAAATGGCAAAGCTTACGGAGTTGCGGCTTTTAATATAAGGGATTTAAGTTTTGCCATTTTTAATGCAAAGGCCGTTATGTTTGCAACAGGAGGATATGCAAGGGCTTTTAAAATAAATTCAAACGCACATGCAAATACAGGGGACGGTCTTTCTATATTTGCAAGAAAAGGGCTGCCGCTTGAAGATATGGAATTTGTGCAGTTTCACCCTACGGGACTTGCCGGAAGCGGAATATTAATGAGTGAAGCCGCAAGAGGCGAGGGTGGTAAACTGATAAACGGACTTGGTGAGAGGTTTATGGAAAAATATGCACCTGAAAAAATGGAACTGGCTCCTAGAGATGTTGTAAGCAGGGCTATTATGAAAGAAATAATCGAAGGAAGGGGTGCAAAAGAAGACCATTTTGCAGTTTATCTTGATTTAACTCATTTGGGAGAAAAGAAAATACAAGAAAGACTTCCGGAACTAAGGGATTTGGCTTTGACATTTTTAGGCAGGGATATGGTAAAAGAGCCTATTTTAATTTCTGCAACCGCCCATTATTCAATGGGAGGAATACCTGTTGATATAAACGGACATGTCAGAAAATCGACTGATGAATTAAGCGAAGGTCTTTATGCGGCTGGTGAATGCGCCTGTGTTAGTGTTCACGGTGCCAACAGGCTTGGGGCTAATTCACTGCTTGAGGCACTCTTTTTTGGAAGATGGGTAGGCGGCCAGATTGCTGAAGATTTAAAAGATATTGATTTTAAAGAAGCAAAAACAAGCGACGTAGAAAATGCTTTAAGTGAAGTTGATTTTCTTTTGAATAACAACGGAGATGAGAGAACATCCAAAATAAGGGAAGAGCTGCAGGAGCTTATGAGTACAAAAGTAGGTGTTTTCAGGGAGGAAAAAAATCTGCTTGAGGCAAAAGAAAAAATAAAAGAACTTCGCAATAGATATAAAAATATAAAACTCGATGACAAATCAAAAGTTTATAATACTGATTTGCAAGAAGCAATAGAACTTGGTCATATGCTTGATTATGCACTGTTTATTACTGCCGGCGCAGTTGAAAGAAAAGAAAGCAGGGGGGCGCATTTCAGGGAAGATTTTCCAAAAAGAGACGATGAAAATTTCTTAAAACATACATTCGGTTATTTGGAAAACGATAACATAAAAATTGAATATGCCCCTGTAAAAATAACAAAATTCGAACCTCAAGAGAGAAAATATTAAAGGGTTGATAATGGAAATTACTTTAAAAGTTTACAGGTTTAATCCCAAAAAGGATGATAAACCTCATTTTGATAAATATAAACTCGAATTAAGAGAGGATGCGGTTTTATTGGATGCGCTTAATGAAATAAAATGGAAGTTTGACGGAAGCCTCAGTTACAGAAGAAGCTGCAGGCATGGAATATGCGGAAGCTGCGCAGTTAAATTAAACGGTAAAAATGTTTTAGCATGCAAAACGCCGTTAAAAGAAGCAATTGAAGATTTTGGCGAAGTGCTTATAGTTGAGCCGTTAAGCAAAAATAGGGAAAAAATTATAAAAGACTTGGTAATAGATAAAAAAGATTTCTGGGATAAAAATAAAAAAGTAAAACCGTATCTTATAGCAAATATAGACGAACATCCCGAAAAAGAAAATTTAGTAAAACCCGAAGAAGTGGAAGCATTGGAAAATGCGGATTACTGTATTGCCTGCGGATGCTGCTTTTATGCATGTGAAAGTATCAGGGCTAATAAAGATTTTCTCGGACCTCAGGCTCTTGCTAAAACATACAGATTTAGTGCTGATGGCAGAGATGAAGCTAAAAAAGAAAGGCTGGAATTTGTTGATAAATTGGGAATTGGTGTGTGGGATTGCGTAAAATGTCAGGCCTGTATAGAGGTTTGCCCTAAGGGAGTGGATCCGTTTACTAAAATCACCCATCTTCATAATCAGATTTTTGAAGAAGGTGTCGCCAAGAAAAATGTGGCTGCCAAACATGCAGAAGGATTTGTACATTCTATAAAAAAACACGGTATTTTAGACGAAGGAATGCTTGTTTTATATTCTGAGGGTATTAATGTGGCAAGACATTTGCCTGAAGCTATGGAAATGCTTAAAAAAGGCAAAATAAAATTTCCATGGAATATGCCTAAATCTGAAGGTGTGGAAGAGATTAAAAAATTAGTTGAAATATCACAAACACACGAATTAAAGGGTTAATATGAAATATGCACTTTACACCGGTTGTACAGCTAAAGAATCAACACCTGAACTTTTAAAATCTACTTTATTGGTGGCAAAAACACTGGGTATAGAAATAGAAGTTTTAAATGAGGCCAGCTGCTGCGGGGCCGGACATCTGCAGGATTTTGATGAATTCCTATCACTGGTAATAAATGCAAGAAATATATGCCTTGCTGAAAAAAGAGGCCTTAAAATGGTAACACTTTGCAATACATGCCAGCTGATGCTTGAAAACACCAAAAGAAAACTGGATGTTGATGAAAAATTAAAAGAAAAAGTTAATCAGAAACTGGGCGAACTTGGTTATAGATATGTGGGCAATACTAAAATACAGCATTTCTTATATGCTATTTTAGAAGATATAGGATATGAGGAAATTGCAAAACATATAAAAAGACCTCTTAATCTAAAAATTGCCCCGTTTTACGGATGTCATATAATAAGACCTTCAAAAACACATGACGGGGATAATTTAAATGAAAACCCTTATAAGCCAAATGCAATAGAGAATCTTATAAAAGTATTGATGGGTGAAAGTATTGATTATCCTACAAAACTTAAATGTTGCGGTTTTCATGTTGATTTACAAAATACTCCTGTTAGTGAAAAATTAACTTCTAATATTTTGGAAGATGCTACAAATGCCGGAGCTGAGGCGATTGTTACGCCGTGTCCTTTGTGTCATCTAAACCTTGATGTAAAACAAAGGGCTATTGCAAAAAGGGAAAATAAGGATTTTAATATACCTGTTCTTCATCTGCCTGAAATGCTGGCTTTGGCGTTTGGATATTCTGCTGAAGAAATAGGGTTAAATCATCATGTAATAGATGTAAAATTTTAAGGCTTTCGCCTTATTTTTTATCTTTACATAAATTTTTATTTAATTTAAAAATTTCTTTTATTTTTTCTAAATCTTTTTCTTTTGAATAAATATGTTTTAGCATAAGCTTTTCACAATTGTTGTTTAAATCAATTCCAAATTTTTCAAAAAAATCTTTATAATCACTTAATTTCTTTTTAACTCTATAATAATAAACCAAATGAGATAAAGATAATAAAAAAACAGCTAAAAAAAATAATATAATCGAAAATATTTTTTTATTTGTTCCATAGGGAATTGCCTGATAAGTAGCAATAATAAGTATTGCTAATGAAAATATTACAGCACCTATATAATAATTTTTTTCGGAAGTAATAATAAAAAGATAATTATCAAAATTTTTTTCAATTTTGGCTGCTTTATATAAATTATAAAAGCTCATCAATACAATAACTGCACTTGTTAATATTAATATATCATAAAACATGTAATTCCTTAAATTCAATTTTGTAATAATCATTTGGAAAATGAACGCTTTTAATTAAAAATTTTTTATTGTTGATTTTTTCTGTTTTTTCTTTTTTGAAATCAAATTCAATATTAAATTTATCTTCAAATTCTTCTAAATCGTTAATTTTACCAAAAATATTTTTAAAAGGTTTGTTACAGATTATGTTTTGATTATTTTTACAGATACAGATTGGATAATTTTTTTCTTCTATTAAATTTTTTAAAATTTCCAAATATTCTTTTGTCTCTTTTCTTTCATTGATAATTTTTGCAAATTTTTTTAATGTCTTAAACAGAGAATCTTTAAAAATGGGTTTTGTCAAATATCCGTCAATTCCTATATCAATAGCTTTTTTCATATAATCCATATCTGAAAAAGCGGTAATTACAAGAATTATAATGTTTTTATCTCTGTTTTTGATATATTCGGAAAGTTCCAAACCGGAAATTTCAGGCATTTTAATATCTGTAATTATTAAATCTAAATTATTGTTGTTAAAAATTTCAATTGCTTTTTTTGCATCTTCCGCAATAAAAAATTTATTGAATAAATCCTTAACAAGTAACGAAAAAGCTTCTCTTACCATTTCGTCGTCTTCTACAAAAAGAACGTTTAAATTTTTTAATCCCCGCATTCTTCAAACTTTATATTTTTATTGGCTAGCTCATTTTTAAACCATTCATAAACTTTTTTTGCACCATCTCCAGCAAAAGATATTTCACTGGTATAATCCAGCTTTGGCAAAGTGGAAAATTCTACACTTTTAGGGATTTTATTCATAATATCAAGCATTTCAGATTCTTTTGCATGTGCTAAAAGAGTGTAGCGTTTCTTTTTATTTTTTAAAGGAAAAAATTTATCCAGAGCTTCTATAGTCATAGGATGTGCCATTTCAGGAAATCCCGGCATAAAGAAAAATTTGTTATCAATATAAAATCCGGGAAAACCGTTTATAGGATTATTCCAAAGAGGCTTTGCATTTTTAGGCCAGTATGCCAGAGGGTATTTTTTTGAATTATCAACACCCGGAAATTTTTTATCTATTTTTTTTATAAAATCCTGATTATATTTCATTTAAAAACTTCTGCAGCTAAATTTCTTGTATAATCATCCGGAGTTGCCCCGATACCGCCATAACAGAAAAGATAAGAATTAGAAGTTTTTTTTATAAAATTAAAAATATTTTTAATTAAAAGGGGGTCGTCTTTTATAATAAAAGAGGCTTTTAGTTCATATCCTCTTTTTATTAATTCGTCTCTTAAAAATTTAAAATGTTTATCCTCTCTTCTTGCGTTTAGTATTTCCGTTCCTATAATTACCTGAAAAATATTCATTAAATTTTTTCTTTTATTATTTTTTCCATTTCATCAACAATTTCCTCAACTGTTCTCTCACCGTTTATTTTATTAACTTTTTTTTGTTTTGAATAAAATTTTTCTATATCGTTAATAGGGCCTAAAAACACTTTCATCCTATTGTTAAATACTTCAACATTATCATCAGCACCTCTTGCTCTTCCAAGAACTCTGTCTCTTGCAATTTCTTCACTAACTTCCACTTCTATTACAGCCACTAAATCAATATCTTTGCTTGTTTTTAGCATTTCGTTAAGGGCAATCATTTGTTCTACACTTCTTGGAAAACCGTCTATTAAAATTATGTTTTTATCTGCTTTTTCAATAGCGCTTTTGATTGTGTTGATTACTATTTCAAGAGGTACTAAATTTCCGTTATCAATATAGCTTTTAATTTTTTTGCCAAGCTCGCTTCCGCTTGCAACTTCGGCTCTTAATAAATCACCTGTTGAATAATGCACAATTGTATCTGGATTTCTTTTTGCAATAAGTTCTGCATCCGTTGTTTTTCCGCTTCCGGGTGCACCTATAATTAAAAACAGTTTTTTCATTTTTTTACTCCTTTTTTTATATTTATTTCTTAACTTCTAACTTGGCTATTTGGTAACTCATAACTCATAATTCACAACTCATAATTCATAACTCATCACTCACTATTTAAACACCGGACATTCAAATTTTTTAACATATATTTTTTTGCTCATTCCTCTACCAATGGCAATTTTTCTGCCTTCTATGTCAATTTCAACAGGGCCAAAAATTGATTTATTTATAATTTGTCCCATCTGTCCTTTTCTAATACCCAAATCCTGCATTCTGTATTTGAAATTCCCGCAGGAACGGTCAAATTCAATTATTTTAAAAACATCTCCGTTTTTAAGATCACTTAATCTAATCATTTTTAGGTTTATGTATTCTTATGTGTAATTCTTTTAACTGGGCTGTTTCCACTTCATTAGGTGCTTCTGTCAGAAGACACTGGGCTTTTTGTGTCTTTGGAAACGCAATTACGTCTCTTATGTTATCAGTATGACGCATTAGCATTATAACCCTGTCAAGTCCAAGTGCGAATCCGCCGTGAGGAGGTGCACCGAATTTAAGTGCGTCAAGTAAAAATCCAAATTTTTCCCTTGCTTCAATTTCATTGATACCTAAAAGCTTAAACACCTTTTTTTGGATTTCTTCTTTATGTATACGTATACTTCCTCCTCCGATTTCATAACCGTTTAAGACTAAATCATAAGCAACTGATTTTATATTTTCAAAATTTTTTTCATCCCAAGTTTGCATATTAGGCATGGTAAAAGGATGGTGAAGCGGAGTAGGGTTTCCTTTTTCATCTTTTTCAAACATTGGAAAATCAGTAACCCAGACAAATTTAAAATCTTTTTCATTATATAAATTCATCTCTTTTGCTATTTTAGCACGCAGCCTTCCCATATAATCAAGTACCGTTTTTTTATATCCTGCCCCGAAAAATATGATATCTCCCAATTGGGGATTAAGTTTAGATATTAATTTTTCAAGTGATTTTTCACTTAAAAATTTTAAAATCGGGCCTTTTAAACCGTCTTCTTTTATTTGGATATATGCAAGTCCCGCTGCTCCGAATTTTCTAACGAAATTTTCAAGCTCTTTTAATTTTTTTCTTGAATAAAAATTATCCCCTCCAGGAATTTTAAGAGCTTTAAATCTGTTTTTAATTTTATCTTTTGCAATATTGCTGAAAATTTCATTGTTTGAATCAACAAATTCATCTATTACATCAATCATTGCCAAATCGTATCTTAAATCCGGTTTGTCACTTCCGTATTTTTCCATGGCTTCATGATAAGTTATTCTTTCAATCGGGAGATTAACATCAATCCCGGCTACTGCAAAAGCTTCTTTTGTCATACCTTCAATTGTTTTAATTACATCTTCCTGTGTTACAAAACTCATTTCCACATCAACCTGTGTAAATTCCGGCTGTCTGTCGGCTCTGAGGTCTTCATCTCTGAAGCATTTTGCAATCTGATAATATTTGTCAAATCCAGCTACCATTAAAATTTGTTTAAAAAGCTGAGGTGATTGGGGAAGTGCATAAAATTTCCCGGGGTGAACCCTGCTCGGTACTAAATAGTCTCTTGCACCTTCCGGAGTGGATTTGGTAAGAATAGGTGTTTCTACATCAATAAAGCCCACACTGTCAAAATAATCTCTCACGGCTTTTGTGACTTTGCTTCTTAAAACGAATGTTTCTAAATTGTCAGGGTCCCTTAAATCCAAATATCTGTATTTTAATTTAAGTTCCTCATTTACATTTTTATCTCCGATTTGAAAAGGCAAAACTTCGCATGTGTTTTCGATTTCCAAAGAATCAGCTACAACTTCGATTTTTCCAGTTTTAAGTTTTGGGTTTTCAAGGCCTTCACCTCTTAATCTTACTCTACCTTTTGTTTTTATTACATATTCGTCTTTTACTATTTCGGCAATTTTATGAGCTTCAACACTGTCAGCCGGATCTGCAACAATTTGTATTAGCCCGCTTCTGTCTCTGAGGTCTATAAAAATAACCCCTCCGTGGTCTCTGTGTGAATTTACCCATCCTACCAGTTCCACCTCTTCTCCAATATTCAATTCATTAAGTTCTGCACAGTAGTGGCTTCTCATTAATATCCTTTTTTAAGCGCAATTATATCAAAATGTGCTATAATTTTTTCAAAGGATGCCAATGAACAGCATTTATCTTTTAATTTTTATTGTATTGTTCAATTTATTCTCAATTTTTTTTGTTAAATATATAAAATATTTTATATTTAAGCATAGAAGAAATATTTTTTTTAAACTTTTTTATTCAAGAATTTATAAAATTTCAATACCATTATTGTTGTTGATTGACGGAAATTTTGTTTTTTATTTATTAAAAAATTATAAAATCAAAGAATGGGTTTTTTATTTTAATGTTTTGTTTATAGGCTGGCTGTTTTATGAAATAATCAAATATATTATTTATGTAATAATCGCAATTAATTTATCCCATAAAACCAATGTAAGAAAAGAAGTTTTTAATTTATCTATTCATTTTACAAAACTTTTTATAATTTTAATTATTTTTATTTCAATATTAACCCATTTGGGGGTGAATATTGCTGCTATTGTAACATCTTTGGGTGTGGGCGGCGCTATTATAGGTTTGGCGGCCAAAGGTACATTGGAGAATTTTTTTGATTCCATAAGGGTTATCAGTGAAGACGCCTTTCATCAGGGGGACTGGATAGAAACAAAAGATTTTGAAGGTCTGGTTGCCGATGTAGGCCTTACTTCCACACAGGTCAGAACATTTGACAATGCTTTAATAACGGTTCCCAATTCTTTTTTGGCCAACAGCTGGATAAAAAATTATTCCAGAAGGTTCATAGGAAGAAGAATAAAATTTTGGGTAAAAATTAAATATTCCACCGATATCGAAGAAATTAAAAGGGTTATTAAAGAAATAAAAAAAATGCTCCAAAAGCATCCGGGAATTGTAACAGATAAAAAAATAGAAAATAAACTGAGGCAAATTATGTATAAAAATGCACTTTTTTCTATGGAAGACAAATACGGGATAAGAAAAACGCTGCTTGTGTACTTGGATGAATTTGATGAATATTCTATGAATATTTTGGTTTATGCCTATTCGATAAGTATAAACTGGGAAGAGTGGCTGAGAGTTAAACAGGATGTTTATCTTAGAATATTAAATATAATTGAAAATTCTAAATTAGAGTTAGCCTATCCCATTCAGGAAGTTTTTATTGATAAAAGGGATGAATTATGGAAATAAAAAAATTAATTGAAAAATATAAAAAATCAGACAGCGCTAAGATTTTGCATAAATTAAGAGTTGCTGCAAGAAAAGCTCTTTCTAAATTACAAAAAGAAGGTAAAACCCACACAGGTCTTGAAAATCTGCTTAAAAATTCCTCAAAATTCAGGGATACAGAAAAATAAAAAAATTTCTAAAGAAAAAACATAAAAAATTAAGGGAAAAATTTTTAGAATTTTTGGATAATTTTAAAAGTGAAATAAAACCTATTGAAAAAGAAAAAGAGATTTCAATTGAAAATTGTTTAAAAATTTTGAATGAAACTTTTTTAGATAAAGATGACAAAACTCTTCATAAAATAAGAATAGAAATTAAAAAATGCAGATACACTCATCCTGAATATGAAGATATTTTAAAATTAATTCAGGATAATTTGGGAAAAGCCCATGATTATTATAATTGCGAAAAATTAAGAAAAAAATTTAACAAAGACACTAAAAAAATAATTAAAAAGAAAAATAAATATATTAAAAAAGCGGAAAAGATAAGAAGTGTTTTTATAAACGATATTCTCAGCGCTTAGATTATTCTGCCGGCATTCCTTGTTTTTTACTTCTTTCCATTGCCTGCTGGGCAAGATATCTGTCACCGAATTTTTGAAGGTTTTCAAATTCTGTCTCAAATGTGTCAAAATGTCTTTCTTCATCAGCTATTATACTTTCAAAAAGCTGTTTTGTTCCAGAATCTTTTGCTTCAGCACAAGCGAGGGCAAAATCGTTATACATATCTATTGCATCTTCTTCGCTTTTCATAGCCCATTTCAGCATTTCTTTTGGGTCTCTTATATGCTCTACCTCATGGGCCGGTTTCATTTCAATTTCACCGCCTACAAATAAAATTCTCTCGGCATATCTTTCAGT
Source organism: Lebetimonas sp. JH292 (assembly GCF_000523275.1). Taxonomy (NCBI): domain Bacteria; kingdom Pseudomonadati; phylum Campylobacterota; class Epsilonproteobacteria; order Nautiliales; family Nautiliaceae; genus Lebetimonas; species Lebetimonas sp. JH292. The sequence continues at coordinate 30,513 of NZ_ATHQ01000004.1, forward strand.
ATGCAGCATTTCTTCAATTGCAGTTTTTTTAAAAATACCGGCCAGTAAATCATATCCCAAGTCGTCCAGTATAAAATGAAAATACATATATTGGTGAATTGCACTGAGCTCTTCCCCCACTGCTTTATTTAATAATTCTATTGATTTGCTTCTGTCCATTTTTTCTCCTTTTGGTTTTGGATATTATAACATAAAATTTTAAAAAATAATATTTTTCTGTTAAAATAATTTATTATTATAAATGTTCATAACTTGATATAATTATAAAAAAAGGTTTAAATTGAAAGCGGGATTTGTACTTAAACCGAAAGCGGATGAAAAAATAAAAAGGGATTTTTTAGAGATAAAAAAAATTTTTGAAAAAAACAATATAGAAGTTTTAATCGATGCTGTTTGTGCAAAATTAATAGGACTTTTGGGGATGGATTTTAATAAAATGTGCGAAGAGGCTGATTTTCTTGTCGCACTCGGGGGAGACGGCACTTTAATTTCACTTACAAGAAGAAGTTACAGGTATCATAAGCCTATACTTGGTATAAATGCAGGAAAACTCGGGTTTTTAACTGATATAAATCCTGAAAACATTAATGAATTTATTGAAAAATTTTTAAAAGGTGAATATAGAATAGATGAAAGAATGGTTATTGAAGTTGAATTTAACAATAATCTTTTATATGCATTTAATGATGTGGTTATCAGTAAGGATATTAATTCTTCAATGATACATATAGATATAGATACTAATGAGGCCCATTTAAATACTTATCACGGAGACGGGCTTATAATTTCCACTCCCACAGGTTCGACCGCATATAATTTAAGCGCCGGCGGCCCTGTTGTGTATCCTTTGACGGAGAGTTTTATATTAACGCCTATTTGTCCGCATTCTCTTACACAAAGGCCTCTTGTTATTCCAAGTAAATTTAAAATAGAGGCGAAAGTGAAAGAAGATTTTGCAAAAATGATAATAGACGGTCAGGAAATATTTGATATAAATTCCGACATTAAACTGAGAAAAGCAAAATATCCTGCAAAATTGATACACAGGATGGAGAGAAATTATTTTGATGTGTTAAGGGAAAAACTTCATTGGGGAGAAGGGTAGTGATAGAAAGAATCTATATAAAAGATTATGTTACATTTGAAGAAGTCGAGCTTGAATTTCAGAAAGTTGAACTTGAATTTTCAAAAGGTCTGATTGTTTTTACGGGTCCCAGCGGGGCTGGGAAATCTGTTTTAATGAGGGGAATTTTGTCAATTTTCGGATATTTTGACGTAAATGCCGCTTTGTCGGAGGCTGTTGTTGATGCAGATATAGATTTGGAAAAATATGGAATCGAAAACGATGAGGTACTTATTTTTAAACAGATTAAAAAAAACAAAAACAGGTATTTTATAAACAATCAGGCGGTTAGTAAAAAAACAATTAAAGAAATTTCTTCAAAATTTCTGGATTATCTGTCGTTAAGGGAAATAAAAGAGTTTGAAAATAAAAATATATTAAGTCTGCTTGATAAAATTATTCAAGAGAAAGATTATTATGTTAAATTAAATGAATATAAAAACCTCTACAATAAATATAAAAAACTATTAAAAGAACTGGAAATAATAACGAAAAAACAGAAAAAATCTGCTGAAAAAAAAGAATTTCTAAAGTATGAAATAGAAAAAATAGAATCAATTTCCCCAAAAATAGGGGAGTTTGAAGAACTTATGAAAATAAAAAAAGATTTAAGTAAATTAGAAAAAATCAAAGATAAAATTCAGGAAGTAGAAAGAATATTTGATTTAGAACATATTGTATATGAATTTTTGGAAATGATTGACGAAAACGGAGAATTTTTTTCAAATACTATGAATGAACTTAGAATTATGATTGATAAAGCTGTGGAAAAAGCGTCTTTTTTGGAGAATGTAAATATAGAAGAAGTGTTGGAAAGATTATCCAAACTTCAGGAATTAATCAGAAGGTTTGGAAGTATTGAAGAAGCACTTAAATATTATGAAGAAAAAAAAGAGGAATTAAACAGGTTTGAAAATATATCTTTTGAAAAAGAAAAACTTATCAATGAAATTCAGGAACTTAAAAAAATCTTAAATGAAACAGCCCGGTTTATAACTGAAAAAAGAATCATTGCGGCAAAAAAGCTTGAAGAAAAGATTAATTATTTTTTAAAAAAACTTTATATGCCTGAGGCTAAAATACATTTTGCCGAAGATGTGTTAAACGAGTCTGGGAAAGATAAAGTCGAAATAGTCATCAATGATATAGATACTAATACACTCTCTACCGGTGAATTCAACAGACTTAGAGTAGCGCTTTTGGCTAGTAAACTTGAATACGAAGATGAAGAAAAAAGTCTTTTTTTAGATGAGATTGATGCAAATTTGAGTGGTGAGGAGAGTATGAGTGTGGCAGAAGTTTTAAAGTATTTATCTACTAAATATCAGATTTTTGCTATTTCGCACCAGCCTCAGCTTGCAAGTGTAGCCAATAAACATTTTTTGGTTACAAAAAAAAATAATAAAAGTTATGTGAAAGAACTGAGCGTTAATGAAAGAATAAATGAAATTGCCAGAATAATAGGCGGAAAAGAAAAAAGTAAAAAAGCTTATGAATATGCAAAAGAGCTTTTAAAAGGAAAATAATGTTTTGCCCATTTGATTGCTGGGATGCCTGCCAGTTAAAAACTGAAAACGGGAAACGGAAAATTAAAGCAGAGGGAATAACGACTTATCTTTGCTGGAAATTAAACAATTATTTTAATTTTCCGACTGAAAAATCACCTAAATTTAATGGTAAAAATATTATGTTAAATAAAGTGTTACATAAATTTACAACCATATTAAAATCAACTGAGCCTAAAAAAGTTCTATTTATCAAAGGCTCAGGAAATATGGGCTTAATGCAAAATGTTACGAAATTATTTTTTGAAAAATACGGTGCTACTTTTGCCGTTGGAAGCACGTGTGACGGAATAGGGGAGAAGGGTATTAAAAAATCAAGAGGCAAAAGTTTAATTTTACCAATATGGATTATAAAAAATGCTAAGAATATTATTATTTGGGGAAGAAACCCATATGTTACTAATATTCATCTTTTGCCTTTAATAAAAAATAAATTCATTGTCACAATTGATGCAATAAATACTAAAACAGCTAAAAATTCTGATTTTTTTATTCAGGTAAAACCAAATTCTGATTATTATTTAGCTGCATTGCTTTCCCAAATGACAATGGAAAGAAATTTAGTTAAAAAAGATGATGGTTTGGATTTTGAAAAATTTAAAAAAATAGTTTTTTCTTATTCCAAAAACGAATTAATTGAAAAATCCGGAGTAAATAAAAAACAGGCTGAAAAATTGTTTGAAATAATAACCGAAGGTGCTGTTGTTTTAACGGGGCTTGGTATTTCTAAATGTAAAGAGTGTTATAAAACCGCATGGGCAGTTGATTCACTTTTTTATATGCTGGATTATTTCGGAAAAAAAGACAGGGGCGTTGCATATCTCGGAAGCAGCAGTTTTGGGATAAACAACCCTTTTAAAATAAATCATAAAAACAAAGTGGCTCTGTTTGATGTTAATCTGGATAATTTTGATGTAGTTTTTATTCAGGGGGCAAATCCGCTTGTCAGTTTTGTAAACAGGGATAAATGGAAAAAATTAAAAGAAAAAAAGTTAATTGTATTTGGAAAATATTATGATGAAACGGCAAAAATTGCAAATCTTTTTATTCCTACAAAAGATTTTTATGAAAAAAAAGATGTAAGGGGAAGTTATTTTCATGAATATGTTTTAACAATGGAAAATGTGAAATGGAAAATGGAAAATGAGCCTTGCTCATCTGGCTGCTTGAAAAACGGCCACGATGAAAGAATTAGTGAGTATGAGTTTACAAAATATTTATTTAATGAATTTGGATTTGGAGAATTGAAAAAAGAAGACGAATATATCAGGGAAATTTTAGATTCTAACTTAGAAAAAATAAATGACAATGTTTATAAAAAAAAGGTATTTGATAAACCTCCTTACAGCGAAGGTTTTTTTACAAAAGATAAAAAGTTTCATTTTTTAACTGAATTGTTTGAAAGAAATGAAAAAGAGTTTGAAATTATTACGGCAAAAGAAGCAAAAGCCCTGAATTCACAGTTTAAAAAGGATGAAAATATTTATATAAATCCAGAGAGTAAAAATATTATGTTAAATTGGGTTAAAAAAAATATCAATAAAAACTCAATAAAATATGATAAAAACATACCCCAAAATATAATTTATACAAAAGGCGGAACTGTTATAAATGAAATATTAAAAGCAAAAGGGGAAAATGCATATTATGAAATTCAGTAAAAATTCTTTATGTCCATGCGACAGCGGTAAAAAATATAAAGACTGCTGTTTTAGATGGCATAAATTAAATTCAGCACCCGATGCACTGCTCCTTATGAAAAGCAGATATTCTGCTTATGCTGTGGGCAATGTCGAATATATTATAAAAACCACTCATAAAGATTCCCCTCATTTTGAAAAAGACAAAAAGGCTTGGATTGAATCTATAAAAGATTTTAGTAATAGTTATTTCAAAAAATTAGAAATTATTGAATTTATAAATGGAAAAAAAGAGGCGTTTGTTGAATTTAAAGCATATATTGATAATTATATTATGCACGAAAAAAGCCGATTTGTAAAAGTTGATAAATGGTATTATGTAGACGGAGTACAATATGAAATTTAGCGGATTTTACAAAATATGGCTTTGTAAAAAAATTTCAAACTTTGTGTCTGAGTTTTATTGCTTTTGTAAGGGAATTAATATCAACATTTTCAAAATGTACTCCCGTTGGAACACCTTGGGCAATTTGAGAAAATTCAATTTTCAAATCTTTTAATTTATCTTCTAAATATAAACTTCTTGCTTCACTTTCAACCGAAGGCGGGAATGCAAAAATAATTTCTTTTATTTTTTTATCTTTTATAAAATTTCTTAGTTTTTGAATTTTTTCATCATCTAAATAATTTAAAACAAAATAGTACCCGTTGTAACTCCCGCTTTCTTCAATAATCATTATATCTTTTGGGTTTTCCACAACTGCGAGTATTTTGTCTCTGTTTGGATTGTCACATATTTCACATATTTCATATTCGCTGAAATTGCCGCAAATTGAACATTCTTTTATATTTGTTACTACATTTTCAATAGCATTAATCAGTTTCATTGCCCTGAATTTATCTTTTGCCAAAAATAAAGCAAGTCTTGTTGCACTTTTTTTGCCAATGCTCGGTAATTCTTCCAAAGCTTCAATTAATTCATTGATTGAATTTAAATCTTTCATTTTTCTCCTAATTTTAGTAAAATTTGTGAAATTATAACAAAGGTTGATAATTTGTGTAACTGTAAAAATAAGTTAAACGATTTTGAAAAATATGTTATTTGCAATAAAGGAACAGAACCGGCTTTTGATAATGAATACTGGGATAATAAAAAAACGGGTATTTATGCATGTAAATGTTGTGAAAAAGAGCTTTTCAGCTCAGAGCATAAATTTGCCAGCGGCACAGGATGGCCGAGTTTTTATATGCCGGTTGGGAAAATTCTTGAAGCTCCTGATTTCAGCGGTGGAACGAACAGGGTAGAGGTAATGTGTGCAAACTGTGGATCACATCTTGGGCATTTGTTTGGAGACGGACCAGCGCCAACTGGACTTAGATATTGTATAAATTCAGTTAGTCTTAAATTTATATCAAAGGTTTAATTTGGCTGTTAGAAATGTAGAAATAGATGATAAAAAATTTAAAATTGCTTATGATATTATAAATCCAAATAAAGAAAAAAACATTATTTTTTTGCACGGCTGGGGTAGTAATAAAGAAATAATGAAAGTTTTTAGTAATAATTTTAATGATTTCAGACATATTTATATTGATATGCCGGGATTTGGAAAAAGCAGTAATGATTATATTTTAACCACTTTTGATTATGCAAAAATAATGGATAAATTTTTAAATGAACTAAATATAAAAAAAGATATTATAATAGGACACAGTTTTGGGGGAAAAGTTGCAACCCTTCTTAAACCGGATTTACTTGTACTTCTTGCAAGTGCCGGAATAGTTTTGCCAAAACCGATTAACATTAGACTTAAAATAAAATTTTATAAAACATTAAAATTTTTAGGGCTAAGTAAATTTAGAAAATATTTTGTAAGCAAAGATGCTAAAGGAATGAATGAAAATATGTATGAAACTTTCAAAAAAGTTGTGGATGAAGATTTCAGTGAAATTTTTAGAAATTATAAAGGAAAAGTATTAATTTTCGGAGGAGATGAAGACACAGCAGTTCCACCTAAATCAGTTAAAAAACAGGGTGAATTATTAAAAAGTAAAATTATTATGTTAAATGGAAATCATTACTTTTTTTTCAACTCACCCAATATGAACAATGCAAAAGAAAACAGAAAAAAAATAGAAAAAAAAATTAAAAAAGTAATATGAAAAAATTAATTTTATTTCTATCTGTCAATGCAAAACTTCAGGCACCTACAAGTAAATACAATCCTTTATACATATTTTTATATGCAGGATAAATGATAAAAAAAAAAAAACAGATTCATTCTGATAATAATTTATGTAAGAGACAGCTTTTATTAAAAAAAGAAATTTTAGAAAATCACTTGAAACTACGATAAAAAGGAGGTCTTATGAGTGTATTGGTTGAATTTGCTATGTTCCCAACAGATAAAGGAGAGAGTGTTAGTGAATATGTAAGCAGAATTATAAAAATGTTTAAAGAAAGCGATATCAATTATCAATTAACGCCGATGGGAACAATATATGAAGTAAATACCATTGAAGAAGCCACTGAAATAATAAATAAAGCTTATAAACTTTTAGAGCCTGACTGCAATAGAGTCTATACAACAATAAAAATGGATATTAGGAAAAATAAAAATAACAGAATGAAGCAAAAAATTGAATCAATTGAAAAGAAAATAGGAAAAGTTAATTGATAAAACTAAAAGGTGTAAAACATCATATTTTGGATATTGACAGTTTGGAAATAAACGACAATACAGTAATTTTAGGGCCAAACGGAAGTGGCAAAAGCTTACTTTTAAAAGTTATTACGCATGAACTGTATCCGATGAAATTAACAGAAAGGCTTGTTTTTGGTAAAAAAATAACTTTAAAAGAGGCTAGGGAAATTTTTGGGATTGTAAATTCTGATTTGGAATATTTTTATAAAAACGAACATATTAGCGTATTTGATTCTATTATTTCATCTTTTAGAGAAGCTTTGGTTGTTTATAATTTTTTTGAATTCAATGAAAAAGAAAAAGAAAAAACTTATGAAATTTGTAAAAAATTTAATCTTAACCCGAATCAGGATATAACTACTCTGTCGCTTGGTGAAATAAAAAAAGTATTGATTGCAAGGGCAGTGATACATAATCCAAAAATTTTATGTTTAGATGAACCTACAAATGGACTTGACATTAAAGCAAAATATGAATTTTGGGATTTTATAAAAACACTTAATAAAAAACTTATTTTAATCACCCATGATTTTTATGAAATAAATAATTTATTTAGGAATATTATTATGTTAAATAATGGTAAAATATTTAAATAAGGAAATTTAAATATATTAAACAAAAAAAATATAAATAAATTATTTAATTTAAATGAAAAACATTTAAAAAGATTTTTTAATGGATAGACTTTATGCTCCCTGGAGAAGAGAATACCATACTAAAAAACAAAAAGAATGCGTATTTTGTAATATTGCAAAATCTCCAGAATATGATGATGAAAATGAGGTATTTTACAGAGATGAAATATGCTTCTTTGTAATGAACAGGTTTCCTTATAATCCGGGGCATTTTATGATAATTCCAAACAGACATGTTGGAGAATATGAAAATTTAAATGAATTAGAAGTAACATACATTGCGAAAATGGCTCAAATTGGATGTAAAATTCTAAAAGATTTTGGAGCGGATGGAATAAATATGGGATGGAATTTGGGATTTGACGCAGGGGCCGGAATTCCAGGGCATATACATCTGCATTTGGTCCCAAGGTTTAAAAGAGATACAAATATGATGACAACTGTTTTTGAAACCAGGGTTTACAGTGCAGATTTTGATAAAATATACAAAGAAATTAAAAAAATTTCTAAAAAATACCTTTAAGGAGAAAAAATGGATTTTTTTAAAATAGTTCAGACAATAGAAAGCATCCAACATCCGGCAATTGCCACAAGTCTGGTAAATCTTGGTATGCTGGAAAATATTGATTTTGAAGGAAACACAGTTAAAGCCACATTTGTATGGCCGTTCGAAGGAATTCCTATAAAAGAGCAAATTATTAATTCTGTAAAAACACCCCTTGAAAATATGGGGTTAAAACTGGAATATAATGAAAGAATAATGAGCGAAGTTGAAAAACAGAAATTTTTAGAATTGGAAAAAAAATACTGGAGAGGAGGAAATTCTGGTTGCGGAGTTTAAACTTTTCTTAAAAACTCGGCCCCATCAAAAAAACTGTGTAAATCCTAATATAGATGTTGAGGATAAAAGAAAGAAAAAAGTAAAGGATTTACACATGAGTATTTTAAACATTGAAGAATATA
>NZ_ATHQ01000005.1 GCF_000523275.1 Lebetimonas sp. JH292
CTCAGAGATGTGTATAAGAGACAGCCCCTGCTCTCTTCCCTGTATAATGCGGAATGGACCATTACTTCCGCAATCAGTAAAGAATTTAAAAACTCAAGTATCAAAGGCAGCTCCACATTGTTTTCCCTGTTTTTATTAATACAGCATATTCCAAGTTTCAGACCTCTTAAATAGGAAATATAATCATATGCCTTAAGAAGTGATTTTTCGCTTCTAAAAGGTCCCGCATTTATAAAAAGATTTTTTCCGAGATTTGTTTTTAACGAATTCACATTGTATAAACTCCGTCGTAGCTTCTTTTCCGGCAATTCTTCCAAAATATGACGATTCAAGCAAAGAATTTCCCCCAAGTCTGTTTGCCCCGTGAACACCGCTCATTGCACACTCCCCGCATGCATACACCCCGTCCATTGTGGTTGAAGCGTCGTCTCTTATCCATATTCCGCCGATGGTGTAATGGGCAAGCTGTCTTATATGTTGATGGAAGTCTATTTTCTATCATTTCAACCGGCAGATGCCTGAAATCAAGATAAACTTTGTGGCCGTTTTGTATATGCTTTAAAATATCCCTTGTCAGAATATCCCTTGTGGCAAGTTCACTTGTAAAACGTTCATTGTTTTCATCAACCAGATAGGCGCCTTCCCCCCTCGATATTAAAGAACCGCTGCCTTTTAGTGCCGGCTCTGAATGCGGCCGCTATTAAATCTCCGGAGCTTTCCTGAGAATTAGTTGTAAAACCTTTAAAAATACCGGCATATCCCCCTCCTGCCTAACACGTTCTTTTTTTACTTCCCCCTCCAAACGCCCTTTGCGCTATTTTATTATCATCTATTTTATTTAATATTTTACCCCCAGACTGATAAGTTCGTTTATAATATTAGGCGCTTTTAAACCTGCTTCTTTTGCAATAAATTCTCTTTTACATGTTCAGGATTAATAGAGCCAAATACTGTACTTAAGGCGCCGTTTGACCTTGCAAACTGTAACGCCGTAATAATGAATTTTCCTTTAAAAAGGAGGTGATGAGTTTATTGATATAAAGTGTAATATTTTACTCAGGATGGGTCTCTTCATATAAAAATGCGTTCCATGAGGCAATTCCGTAATATTTTATTTTGTTTTTTTCAACCATTTCTTCAAAAAATTCAAACTCTTTTTTAATTTTTTCAATTACGGTTTTTCTTTCAAAGGATTGTGCAAAAAGAAAATGTCAATACATACAGTGCTGGTCTGTTACTATTTCCTCTTTTGCAGCAAGATTTGTTTTTATTATTTTTTCATCCATCCATTCATAAGGATTTTCCGGAAAAGGAAACTCAGCCCTTCCTATCTCTTTTTCACTTTCCTGATATCTGTATACGCTGCTGCTTTGGATAATTTTCCAGGCTCTTTTCTAAAACTTCCGAGCCCCAATGAAGAAATAAAAAAATCACCGTTAAAGTTATAAAAATCTTTTGAATATTTAGGAAATTTTTTAATATATGAAAAAGTTCCTTCCACAGTTGCAAAATTCATTAATATAAACCTTTATTGAAATTGTTTAATTTTATATATGCAATTTATATTCTAAAAAATAAAAAAATATGATAAATGAAGATTTTTGAAGTTTATAAAAAGTAAAATTGGAGAAAAAAGAGGGATTATTCTTCTTCTATTTTAACATCTCTTTCTTTATGATAGAACATTCCGGTACCAACAGGTACAACTCTTCCTAAGACAATATTTTCTTTGAAGTCTTCAAGATAATCAAATTTACCCTGAATACTTGCTTCTGTAAGAACCCTTGTTGTTTCCTGGAATGAAGCGGCACTAATGAAACTGTCTGACTGGATGGCTGCTCTTGTAATACCTACAAGAACCGGTTCGGCAATGGCAGGTTCTCCTCCGAATTTTTTGATTCTTTCATTTTCTTCATTAAACATTTTCCTGCTTACCAAATCACGCTCGATAAATTTAGTGTCCCCGCTGTCAACAATTTTTACCTGTCTTAACATCTGATTTATAATAAGTTCTATATGTTTATCGTTAATATTAACACCCTGAAGTCGGTAAACTTTTTGAACTTCGCTTACAATATATTGCTGAAGCGCTTTTTCTCCCAAAATATTTAAAATATCATAACTTGACACAATACCGTCTGTAAGCTTTTCTCCCGCATGCACAAAGTCTCCTTCATGCACTAAAATCTGTCTTTCAGCCGGCACCAGATATTCTTTAACGCTTGATTCACCCTCAACAATTAATCTCTGTTTTCCCCTGATTGTTTTTCCAAATTTCACTGTTCCGTCTATTTCGCTGATAATTGCAGGTGATTTTGGTTTTCTTGCTTCAAACAATTCATTTACCCTTGGAAGACCACCTGTAATATCTGCTGATTTTGCTATTGCTTTTGGTGTTTTAGCTAAAATATCACCCTGTTTTACTTCAACGCCTTCTTGAACATGAATAACTGTTTTAGGTTCAAGTACATATTCATATACCCTGTCTTTGCCCGCAAGTAAAATTCTTGGCTGATAACCTTTAGGCAGATATTCTTTTACGATAATTCTGCTCTCACCTGTTAACTCATCAATCTGAGTGGTTACAGTAAATCCGTCAATTACATCTTCAAATTTAACCACACCGTCGGCTTCTGCCAGTATCGGATTGGCAAACGGATCCCATTCCGCAATAACTTTATTTTCACCGCTGATAGGTTTGGCTATGATTTCTCCGGCTTTAATATGCTCATTATCACTTTTAAGAATTTTACTTCCCCTAACAATATAATATCTTCCGGCTTCTCTGTCATGCTCATCTACAATTACGGCAAAAAGACCTTTATATGCGTTATCAAATCCGATTTCTTCCCCGGCTTTAAGATCATATACTCTTTCTAAATGATCCCCTGATAATTTATAATATTTTATTATTCCCTCATTTTCGGCAATTACCTGCATTGGAACAGGTTCATTATCATCAACTTTAAGCTCTGCCCCGTAAGGAATCCTTTGAGGAATATACCAGGCTTCTTTTATAACTTCAACTATCGCCTCGTCTTTTTCAATTTTTTGATTTTTATGGGGAATATAAAGTTTTCCCTCTGTTTTACCCGCAATTCCTGCAAGTTCTGTACCTTTTACTATATCATTTTTTCTAAGTGAATATCTTTTGACACTTCCATCGTCACACTTAACTTCAACAATCACTTCTTCATGCTGGGTTTCAATATTTACTATTCCGTCACATGGAGCTTTTAATTTCGGCTCAACTAACAGTACTGCGGCATTTCTTCTGTTTGCAACAATTTTTTTACCGTTTCTATCATAGTTTGCTATATTATAATATCTGATATATCCGTATTTTTTGGCAACAATTTCCCTCTCTTCCTGGGTTGAGCCTGCAATACCCCCTGTATGGAATGTTCTAAGGGTTAGCTGAGTACCAGGTTCACCAATGGATTGTGCCGCAAGAATCCCCACAGCCTCACCCACTTTAACTAATTTTCTCTCAGCCAGATTCATACCGTAACATTTTGAACAGATACCTTTACTTGATTTACAGGTAAGCGCACTTCTTATTTTGACGGATTTCACGCCTTTTCTTACAATTTCCTTTGCTTCTTCTTCGGTAATTAATGTACCTTCTGTAAATAAAACTTCATTTGTAATTGGGTCATACACATCATCTGCTAAAACTCTTCCATAAATTCTCTCTTCCAAGCTTTCGACCAATGTTGCCCCGTCTGTAATATCTGTTACTTCGATTCCTTCGTGCGTTCCGCAGTCTTCCATAGTTACCCTGAAGTTTTGCGAAACATCGACAAGTTTTCTTGTTAAATATCCGGCACTTGCAGTTTTTAGAGCTGTATCCGCAAGACCTTTTCTTGCACCATGGGTTGATAAGAAGAATTCAAGAACATTTAAACCTTCTTTAAAATTTGAAATAATAGGTGTTTCAATAATTTCTCCGTTAGGTTTGGCCATAAGACCCCTCATACCGGCTAACTGTTTAATTTGGCTTGCACTACCCCTGGCTCCTGAGTCGGCCATCATGTAAATTGAATTAAATCCGTCTTTATCTTTTTTCATAATTTCCATCAGTTTATCGGCAATATCATTATTTGCTTTTGTCCAGATATCAATAATTTTATTGTATCTTTCCTGGTCGGTTAATAAACCTTTTCTATACTGTTCTTGAACATCTCTTACTTTTACAAGTGCGGCTTGAACAATTTCTTGTTTTTCACCGGGAACGACAATATCGGCTGCGGAAATAGATACCCCTACTTTTGCCGCATATTTAAATCCAAGATTTTTAAGATTGTCCAAAAATTCGGCTGTTTCTTTAAGTCCGCCTTTTTTGTAAACAAAATCAACTAAATTGGCAATATCTTTTTTCTTCATTATTTTGTTATACATTTCAACCGGCACAAAATCCGGGGCAATTGAATGCAATATCATTCTGCCCGGAGTTGTTTCCACGATAGTGTCCACTTTTACTCTTACTTTTGCATGCAAATCCACTGCCCCTTCATCAAGTGCCATAAGAACTTCTTCAGGATTGGCAAACAGTTTATGCTCTCCTTTTACTTTGTTTTTCATTAAAGAGAGATAATAAATTCCAAGAACCATATCCTGAGATGGGACTGCTATAGCTTTACCGGAAGCAGGCAGCAAAATATTCATACTGCTTAGCATTAAAATTTTAGCTTCCGCTATCGCTTCCTGACTCAAAGGCACGTGCACAGCCATTTGGTCGCCGTCAAAGTCTGCGTTGAATGCGGCACAAACCAATGGATGAAGCTGAATTGCGTTTCCGTCAATTAATACCGGGTGAAACGCCTGAATTGACAATTTGTGAAGTGTAGGCGCTCTGTTTAATAAAACTGGATATTGATCAACAACTTCTTGCAGACATTCCCACACCTCAGGTGTTTTTTCTTCAATGTGTCTTTTTGCCTGTTTAATTGTTGTGGCATAACCTTTTTCTTCAAGTTTTCCTATAATATGCGGTTTAAAAAGCTCAAGCGCCATTTTTTTAGGAAGACCGCATTGGTCCATTCTAAGATTTGGCCCAACAACAATAACGCTTCTTCCTGAATAATCAACCCTTTTTCCAAGTAGGTTTTGTCTAAATCTTCCTGTTTTCCCTTTAATAATGTCACTGAGTGATTTAAGAGGCCTTTTATTTGCACCTTTAATTGTATTTCCACGTCTACCATTATCAAACAAAGCATCAACCGCTTCTTGAAGCATTCTTTTTTCATTTCTTATAATAATTTCCGGTGCATCAAGTTCAAGCAGTCTTTTTAATCTCTGGTTTCTGTGAATTACTCTTCTATATAAATCATTTACATCGGCAACCGCAAATTTTCCTCCATCAAGCGCAACTAAAGGTCTTAAATCCGGCGGAAGAACAGGAATAACAGTCATAATCATCCATTCCGGTCTGTTGTCAGAATTTAAAAATCCTTCCACAATTTTAAGTTTTTTAACAATCTCTTTTTTTCTTGCTTCGCTTCTTGTTGTTTTAAGCTCTTCTTTTAAAGATTGATACATATCGGCAAGATCAAGTTCTTCAAGCATTCTTCTTATTATTTCGGCTCCCATTTCTGCATGAAAACCGGTATCTCCGTAAATTTCGACAAGTTTTCTGTATTCGTCCTCAACCAATACATCACCTTTTTTTACTGGAGCGTCTCCCGGTTCATATACCACATAGGCTTCATAATAAAGAACCCTTTCAAGGTCTTTCATTTTAATATCAAGCAGAGTTCCGATTCTGCTTGGAAGGTTGCTTACATACCAAATATGCGCTACAGGAGTTACAAGCTCAATATGACCGAACCTTTCACGTCTTACTTTAGATGAAGTTACTTTTACACCGCATTTTTCACAAACAATACCTTTATAGCGCATTTTTTTATATTTTCCGCAAAGACATTCATAATCATTGATAGGACCGAAAATTTTAGCACAAAACAAACCGTCTCTTTCAGGTTTTAAGGTTCTGTAATTAATGGTTTCCGGTTTTTTAACTTCGCCGAAAGACCAGGAAAGAATTTCTTCAGGAGAAGCTATTTTTACCTGAACGGCATCAATATCTTTTGGTCTGTTTTCTTCGTCCCAGTCAAGTTTTATATATTTATATTTGCTCATTGTCTTCTTCCTTTTTATAAAACTCTAAATCAAGCCCGAGTGCACGAAGTTCTTTACTTAAAACAAAAAATGTTTCACTAAGCCCTTCAATTGGCACATTTTCACCTTTTGTCAAAGCTCTGTATGCTTTATTTCTTCCTTCAACATCATCGGATTTAGTAGTCAGCATTTCTTTAAGGTTATAAGCTGCCCCATACGCTTCAAGCGCCCAAACTTCCATTTCCCCAAATCTTTGTCCACCAAATAGGGCTTTACCTCCTACAGGCTGCTGCGTAATTAAGCTATACGGACCTATGCTTCTTGCATGAACTTTGTCATCTACCAAATGATGCAGTTTCATCATATACATATATCCGACATTAACCCTTTCTTTTATAGGATCACCGGTTCTTCCGTCAAATAACTGCATTTTTCCGTCATTTGGAATTCCAGCCATTTCAAACAGTTTTTTAAACTCTTCTTCGTTTACACCTTCGAAAACAGGGGTTGAAAATTTAACGCCTTTGGCCCAGTCTTTTGCATATTTAAGAAGTTCTTCATCTGTTAAAGTGTTAAGGAAATTTTTATAATGTTCACCAAAATGGGCAACTTCAACTATTTTTATCATTTTTTCTCTTAACTTTTGAGCCATATCGGCTCTTTTTTCATCCAACAACTGTTGAAGCTGTTCACCGAGTTTTTTACCCACAAGTCCCAAATGCACTTCCAAAATTTGACCTATATTCATACGTGAAGGAACCCCGAGAGGGTTTAAAACCACGTCCACAGCCCTTCCGTCTTCCATATAAGGCATATCTTCCTGAGGAACTATTATACTCACAATACCTTTGTTACCATGACGTCCTGCCATTTTATCACCGACTTTAATTTTTCTTTTGTTGGCGATATAAACTTTTACCATTTTGGCAACGCCGTTCGGTAAAATATCGTCACGTTCTAAAATTTCGATTTTTTCATCATAGTCCTGTCTGATATTGTCTTTTTCTTTTAAATATTTATTGGTAATTTTTTCAAATTCTTTAGAAGTGTTTTCATCATAATTTTCAACAAGACTTAATAATAAAAATTTATTAATGTTTATTAAATCTTCTTTTGGAATTTTATTTCCTGCTTTATATTTTTTGGAATTTAGTTCAACATTTTTTATCAGCTCTTTTCCACTTAAAAGATTGGCCAAAGCCAATACTTCTTCTTTATCGATAATTGAGAGTTTGTTTTTATAAATCTCTTCTATTTTTGCTTTTTCTTCTTCATGGGCCTTTCTAGCCCTTTCATCAAGCTCGTAGCCTTTTTTGGTATATACTTTTACATCTATTACCACACCTTCCATACTTGCAGGCGCATATAAAGAACTGTTTACAACATGACCGGATTTATCTCCGAAAATTGATTTAAGCAGCCTTTCTTCAGGAGTCGGTTTTACATCCCCTTTCGGAGAAATTTTTCCAACCAAAATCATTCCTGGTTTTACATAAGTTCCCACTTTAACAATTCCGCTCTCATCCAAATGGGTCAAATATTCCGGTTTAACTCCGGGAATGTCGGTTGTTAGCTCTTCAAGTCCGTGTTTAAGTTCTCTTACTTCACAAACTTCTTCATAAATATGAACGGAAGTATATGCATCATCTTTAATCAATTTTTCATTTAAAACAATGGCATCTTCATAATTGTAACCGTTCCAAGGCATAAATGCCACCATTACATTTTTACCAAGTGCTATTTCACCATTATCCATATTCGGACCATCGGCAATTACATCACCAACTTTAACTATATCACCTTCTTTTACAATAGGCTTTTGGTCAAAACATGTGTTCTGATTGGTTCTTAAGTACTTTTCAAGCCCGTAATGGTCTATATATGCTCCATTTTTATCTTCGCCTAAAATATAAATATTGGTAGCATCAACTTTTATTACTTTTCCGCCTCTTTTTACTTTTATTATCTGCCAGGCATCACGCGCCACATATTTTTCTATTCCTGTTCCCACAATCGGAGCTTCACTTCTAAGAAGAGGTACTCCTTGACGCTGCATATTTGAACCCATTAACGCCCTGTTGGCATCGTCGTGTTCAAGAAATGGTATCAAGCTTGCCCCTACCCCGATAATCATTTTAGGATTAAGGTCATAAAGATCCACTTCTTTTTTATCCACCAAAATTATTTCACCGTCTTTTCTGGCTTCAACCAAATCTTCAATTATTTCTCCTGTTTTTTCATCTATTTTTACACTTGCGGGAGCTATTACTTTTTCTTCTTCCTGAGTAGCCGTTAAATAAACAATTTCATCACTGACACGTCCGTTTTTTACCACTCTGTACGGCGCTTCAATAAATCCGTATTCATTTACTTTTGCATAAATAGATAAAGTATTTACAAGACCGATATTTTGTCCTTCCGGTGTTTCAATAGGACAAATTCTTCCGTAATGGCTCGGATGGACATCACGGATTTCAAAACCGGCTCTCTCACGAGTTACACCGCCTTCACCAAGGGCTGAGAGTCTTCTTTTATGGGCTACTTCACTAAGTGGATTTGTTTGATCCATAAACTGAGAAAGCTGACCTGTTGCAAAAAAATCCAAAATAGTGGTGGTAATAAGTTTTGTATTTACCAAATCCATTGGCATAACTTCATTTACATTGGTAACGGTGGTCATTTTGTCTTTAATTGTTTTTTGCATTTTAACAAGGCCTTCCTGAAGCCTTTTAGCAAGTAGTTCGCCTATACTTCTGATTCTTCTGTTACCCAAATGATCTCTGTCATCAATTTGTCCTATGCCGTTTTTTACCCCTATTAAATATTGGATGGTTTTAATAATATCCTGGTATGTAAGCACTGTTATGTCATCAGGAATATTAAGACCCAATTTGTGATTCATTTTCATACGGCCGACTTTGCTTAAATCGTATCTTTCCGGATCAAAGAACAGTTTATCAAAAAGTTCTTTTGCAGTTTGAGGTGTAGCAGGTTCTCCCGGTCTCATAACTTTATAAATTCTTATTCTTGCCAAATCATTTTCGTTTTCAACGCCTTCTGTCTGTTTAAGAATTTTGAGTGTTTCAATATCCTGGTGGAATGCTCTTAAAATTCCGTCATCAACACCACTTGCCAAATCATTTACTATTTTAAATTCGGTTATTTGTGATTCAATAATTTTTTTAAGTTTAACATCGTTAATAATAGTTAATGTGTCAAAAAGCACTTCACCGGTTAACGGGTCGTAAATCGGCTCGGCTAAATGTCTGTCCATTAACTCTTCGAGAGGATATTCAACATATTTGTGTTCTTCAATTAATTTTTTAAGTTTTCGCTCAGTTAGTCTTTTACCTGCATTTAATAAAACGTTACCGTCTTCATCTTTTAAATCATAATCATATTTTCCGCTTTCCAATTGATTGGAAGGCATTAAAAATTTATTGTCTTTTATTTTAATATCTATTACAGGATAAAACATTCTTAAAATATCTTCTTTTGAATAATCCATAGCTCTTAGAAGTATTGTAACAGGTACTTTTCTTCTTTTATTCACTCTTACATATAAAACATCTTTTACATCATATTCAAAATAAGCCCAGCTTCCCCTGTCCGGAATTATTTGGGCTGAATAAAGAAGTTTGTTTGAATTTTGTGCTTCTTCCTGCTTGAAGATAACACCAGGGCTTCTGTGAAGCTGATTAACAATAACTCTTTCTACTCCATTAATAATAAAACTCGTTCTTTCTGTCATTAAAGGTATGTCCCTGATAAACAGAGTCTGTTCTTTAATGTCTTTTATACCTATTTTATCACCTGTTTTTTCATCTTTTTCATGAACAATAAGTCTGACTTTTATTCTTATCGGAATAGAATAAGTAAGACCTTTTTCCATACATTCTCTAACCGTATATTTGGGTTTTTTAAATTCAATACCCACATATTCAAGCGTGATTCTGTTTTGTGTATCACTGATTGGAAACATCGATTTAAACACATTGTGAATACCGCTTTTTTCAGGTTCTTTTAAATTAATAAAGTCTCTAAAAGAATTTTGCTGTAAATGTAATAAATTTGGAATATCAACTATTTGAGGTATTTTTGAAAAATCTAATCTTAACCTGTTGGCTGATTTTAATTGGTTTAACATTGGCTCTCCTGCGCAGAATTTATGTAGAGGTTAACAAACTGTAAGTGTATCAAAAAAAAAGAAAAAAAGCAAGGATTATTTTACTTCTACTTCTGCTCCCGCTTCTTCTAATTGTTTTTTAATTTCTTCAGCTTCGTCTTTAGAAACGCCTTCTTTTATAGTTGATGGAGTTTCATCGACCATAGCTTTTGCTTCTTTTAATCCGGCACCTGTAATTTGTCTTACAACTTTAATTACATTAATTTTTTTAGCACCCGGTGCTTTTAATATTACATCAAATTCAGTTTTTTCTTCAGCTGCTTCTCCACCTGCTGCACCTGCTCCCGCAACCACTGTAGGTTGTGCGCTTACATCAAATTTTTCTTCAAATGCTTTTACTAATTCATTTAATTCTTTAACTGTTAAATTTTCTATAGTTTCTAAAATTTGTTCAACTGTACAAGCCATTATCTCTCCTTTTAATTTTCTTCAGATTTTTTTTCTATTAATTTATTTAGTCCCCATGCAAATTTTGCAATAGGAGCTTTCATCATAAATGCAACCATACCAAGCAATTCGTCTTTTGTTGGAAGTTTGCTTACTTCTTCAACATATGCAGCATCTTTTACTTCACCTTCAATTACCGCACCTTTAATTTTAAAAGTGTCTTTATAATTTTTAGCATGTTTAGTTAATATTTTTGCCAATGTAATCTGGTCTTCACCCCAGATAAAAATATTATTTTCTTCAAAATCAACTTCAACACCGTTATTTGCAAAAGCCAGCTTTGCCAACGTGTTTTTTACAACTTTAGCTTTTCCTTCAGCAGCTCTTATTGCAATTCTTAGCTCTTCAAGGTTTTGTACACTCTGACCTTTATAATCAGCATAAAAAACACTTACATCATTTTTAAATTCGTTGCTTAATTCCTCAACGATTTGTTTTTTTAATTCTTTTTTCATAAAGCTCCTTTCACTCAGACTCGGCAGGAAATTAAGGTTACCCACCTGCTTTCTAAGTCATTTAGACTTAGGCCAATGCCTATTTATATTCCGCTAATTCATTTACATCCAGTTTTAAACTAGGACTCATTGTAAGTGAGAATGCGGCATTTTGAAGGTATCTTCCTTTTGCGCTTGCCGGTTTCATTTTATTGATTTTTTCAATAAATGTTTTTGCATTTTCGTAAAGTGCTTCTGGAGAGAAGCTTACTTTTCCAATACCAACGTGCATATTACCTTTTTTATCAACTCTAAAATTAACCTGACCGGCTTTTGCATTTTTTACCGCCTGGGCTATATCCATTGTAACTGTTCCGGTTTTTGGATTTGGCATAAGGCCTTTTGGTCCCAAAATTCTTCCGTATTTACCAAGTTTTCCCATCATATCAGGTGTTGCAATTAAAATATCGAAATCTAAATTTCCATTTTCAATCATATCGAATACTTCGTCACCCACATAATCAGCACCTGCCTCTTTTGCTTCATCTATTTTAGCAGGATTTGCAACTACTGCCACTTTTACAGTTTTTCCTGTACCGTGAGGCAACACTACACTTCCTCTTATCATTTGATCTGCATGTCTTGGGTCTACGCCAAGTTTTAATGCAAGTTCGACTGTTTCATCGAATTTTGCAGATTTAAGTTCTTTTATTTTTTGGGCAGCTTCTTTTAAAGAATATACATCTTTATCTATTTTTTTCAGAAGCTCCAAATATCTTTTACCATGTTTTTTTGCCATATTCACTCCTCGTAAATTTCTTACTTCCACTCACAGTGGTATTAATCTTCTATTTCTATTCCCATACTTCTTGCACTGCCGGCAATAATTTTCATTGCCTCTTCTACATCGTCTGTGTTTAAATCAGGTAATTTTTTCTCTGCAATTTCTTTTAATTGCGCCTTGGTAATTTTTCCGACTTTGTCTTTAAGGGGATTTGAACTACCCTTCGCTATACCTGCAGCTTTTTTTAAAAAGTCTGTCACAGGTGGTTGTTTTGTAATAAAAGTAAAGCTTCTGTCTGCATAAACAGTAATTACAACAGGAATATTATATCCCATCATATCTTTTGTTTTTTCATTAAAAGCTTTACAGAATTCCATAATATTAATACCTCTCTGACCCAAAGCCGGACCTACTGGAGGTGACGGATTTGCTTTACCTGCCGGGATTTGAAGTTTTAATACATCAATTACTTTTTTTGCCATCTTGTGTCCTTTTATACGATTTTTTCAACTTTTGTGTAATGAATTTCAACAGGAGTGCTTCTTCCAAAAATTGTAACGTTAAGTTTTAACATTCCTTTTTCATAATCAAAATCTTCTACTTCCCCTGTGAAATTCGCAAACGGACCTTCGTTTATTCTAACTATTTCACCTTCTTCAAAAGAAACTTTTGGTTTTGGTGCGCTTTTTTGTTTAGCTTTCTCTAAAATAAGCTCAACATCTTCTTTTTTAAGAGGAGTTGGTTTTTTAGATTCACCAATGAATCTACCAACTTTTGGAAGAGATTGTATTTTATGCCAAAGCGCTGTATCTAAATTGGCTTCCAAAAACACATAACCAGGATATATGCTTCTTTCATAAACTTTTTTTTGAGAATTTTTAACTTCCAATACTTCTTCTGTAGGAACAACTACCTGAGAAATATTTTCTAAATGTTCTTCGTTTTTTAAATTTTCAATTGCTTTTTTAACTGCCAATTCACTTCCAGAATAGACCTGTAATGCATACCAATCCATAATATTCCTTATAATACAGCTTTTAATATTCCGCTCATTATCAGATCAATTAGACCTAAAAATGCTGTAACGACCGTCACTACAGCAACCACTGAAATAAAAGACTGTTTAACTTCATTTGCACTTGGGAAAATTACTTTATCCAATTCAATTTTTGCTTCTTTTATATAATCGCTCAAGCTTCTAATATTAAATTTTTCATTTTTCATTTTTTATTCCCCATTTTTACTGTTCACTACTCACTATATTTATACCTCTTCCAAAAATTGGTAATGGCAGGGCAGGAGGGACTCGAACCCCCAACAAGCGGTTTTGGAGACCGCCGCTCTACCATTGGAGCTACTGCCCTGTGGAGCGGGCGACGGGACTCGAACCCGCGACCCTCAGCTTGGAAGGCTGACGCTCTAGCCAACTGAGCTACACCCGCTCACCAGGCCGCTATATCTAACAGCCTGGAAAGAGGGTGAACTTAATATTAAACCCCACAAAAATTTATATTTTTGCGGGGAGCACCCAATTAAAGTTTTGATTCTTTATGAACAGTATGCTTATTGCACCATTTGCAATATTTTCTCATTTCAAATTTTTCAGGATGTCTTCTTTTTTCTTTTGTAGTATGATAATTAAATCTACCACACTCTGTGCATTTTAGATGAATAATTTCTCTCATCATTATCCTTTAAAAATAAGGGGGAAACCCTTATTCAATAATTTTTGTAACAACTCCGGCACCTACAGTTCTACCACCTTCTCTGATAGCAAATCTTGTACCTTCTTCAAGTGCGATTGGAGCAATTAATTCTACTGTTAATTTTACGTTATCCCCAGGCATACACATTTCAACGCCTTCTGGTAATTGAATGCTTCCTGTTACGTCAGTTGTTCTGATGTAAAATTGTGGTCTGTATCCGTTAAAGAACGGTTTATGTCTTCCACCTTCTTCTTTAGTTAATACATAAACTTCTGATTCAAATTTATGATGAGGAGTAATACTTCCAGGTTTTGCAAGAACCATACCTCTTTCAACTTCATCTTTTCCGATACCTCTTAAAAGTACCCCGATGTTATCACCGGCTTGACCTTCATCAAGTTCTTTTCTAAACATTTCAATACCAGTAACTTTTGTTGTTCTTGTTGGTTTAAATCCAACAATATCAACATCATCACCAAGTTTTACAACACCTCTTTCCACTCTACCTGTTACAACAGTACCTCTTCCTGAAATTGAGAATACGTCTTCAATCGGCATTAAGAAATCTTTATCAGTATCTCTTTCTGGTGTTGGAATGTATTCGTCAACTGCATCCATAAGCTCCATAATTTTTTCTGACCATTCACCAAGCTGACCAGCTTTTACTTCTTCAAGAGCTTTAAGAGCTGATCCAGCAATAACAGGTGCATTATCACCATCAAATTCATATTCGCTTAAAAGTTCTCTAACTTCCATTTCAACAAGTTCAAGAAGTTCTTCATCATCAACCATATCCATTTTGTTCAAGAATACTACGATAGCCGGAACACCAACTTGTCTTGAAAGCAATATATGTTCTCTTGTTTGTGGCATAGGACCGTCAGTCGCTGCAACAACTAAGATAGCTCCGTCCATTTGAGCGGCACCAGTAATCATGTTTTTAACATAGTCTGCGTGTCCTGGACAGTCAACATGTGCATAGTGTCTTTTTTCAGTTTCATATTCAACGTGAGATGTATTAATAGTAATACCTCTTTGTCTTTCTTCAGGTGCGTTATCGATTTGATCGTAATCTTTAAGTTCAGCAAATCCTTTTTGTGCCAAAACACCTGAAATAGCTGCTGTTAAAGTAGTTTTACCGTGGTCAACATGACCGATTGTACCAATATTTACGTGTGGTTTATTTCTTACGTATTTTTCTTTTGCCATTTCTTCCTCCATGTTTAAAATTTTATTTAGCTCATTTATGAACTCCAACAAGGCCTTGCTGGAGCCCATAGCCGGGATTGAACCGGCGACCTCTTCCTTACCAAGGAAGTGCTCTGCCACTGAGCTATATGGGCAAAAACACTGCTAGCAATGTTTTGTTTTACAAAACAATAGTATTTCGGGAGTTTATGAGCAGACAACCATACTCGTAGTTTGCTCAGCTCCCAGTTTGTCATGACTGGAGCGGGCGACGGGACTCGAACCCGCGACCCTCAGCTTGGAAGGCTGACGCTCTAGCCAACTGAGCTACACCCGCATATATTCCAAAAATGCCTGCACATTTTTGAAAACTCATGACTCAATGGTGGTGGGGGAAGGATTCGAACCTTCGAAGGCGAACGCCAACGGGTTTACAGCCCGTCCCCTTTGGCCACTCGGGAACCCCACCTTTTATTCTAACTGGTCAAACGCTGAATGGAGCCGGCGAAGGGACTCGAACCCCCGACCTGCTGATTACAAATCAGCTGCTCTAGCCAACTGAGCTACGCCGGCATCGTTTGTGGATTGAAATTATAAGTAAAAAACATTTTATTGTCAAGAGAAAAAAAGTTAATTTTTAAAAAATTTAATTTTAAATAACAATCATTTACATATTGAATAAAAACGTCTAAATTTTATTATAATATGTAAATCTTATTCAAAGGAATATATATGCCAAGTATTGCGCAAAGAGAGGAATTACACAGAAAAATCTGGCAAATAGCCAACGATGTGAGGGGTTCGGTTGACGGATGGGATTTTAAGCAGTATGTTTTGAGAAGCCTTTTTTATCGTTTTATAAGCGAACATTTCGCTTCTTATATGGAAGGCGGGGAAGATATAGATTATTCAAAATTTAATGATGATATGATTACACCGGAAATTAAAGACAACGCAATAAAGGAAAAAGGTTATTTCATCTATCCAAGCGAGCTTTTTTGCAATATTGTGGCAAACTGCGACAATAATGAAAACCTAAATACGGATTTGGCAAAAATTTTCAGCAATATAGAAAATTCCGCCAGCGGATATCCAAGCGAAGACGATATAAAAGGGCTTTTTGCCGATTTTGACACCACAAGCAACAGGCTCGGAAACACCGTTGCTGAAAAAAACAAAAGACTTTGTGCTGTGTTAAAAGGGGTAAATGAACTTGATTTTAGAGATTTTAAAAACAGCCATATAGACCTTTTCGGAGATGCTTATGAATTTTTGATTTCCAAATATGCGGCAAACGCCGGAAAAAGCGGAGGTGAGTTTTTCACACCTCAGCAGGTATCAAAACTCATAGCCAAACTCGCCCTGCTTGGACAAAAAAAGTTAATAAAATCTACGACCCGGCCTGCGGCAGTGGCTCTTTACTGCTTCAGGCAAAAAAGCAGTTTGATGAACATATCATAGAAGAAGGATTCTTCGGTCAGGAGATAAACCACACCACTTACAACCTTGCAAGAATGAATATGTTTTTGCATAACATTAATTATGATAAATTCGACATAAAACTCGGGGACACTCTAACAGACCCCAAACACAACGACCAAAAGCCTTTTGATGCAATAGTTTCAAACCCTCCTTATTCTATTAAATGGATAGGAAGTGATGACCCGACACTTATAAATGACGACAGATTCGCACCTGCTGGTGTTTTGCCTCCAAAATCAAAAGCCGATTTTGCTTTTATTTTGCATTCTTTAAGCTACCTTTCAGCCAAAGGAAGAGCCGCTATCGTTACATTTCCTGGGATTTTTTACAGAGGCGGTGCTGAGAAAAAAATTCGTCAATATCTAATAGACAACAACTATATAGAAACTATAATATCACTTTCACCAAATCTGTTTTACGGAACTTCAATTGCGGTAAATATTCTCGTGCTTTCCAAACATAAGCCAGACACCAAAACCCAGTTTATCGATGCAAGCAAACTTTTCAAAAAAGCTACAAATAATAATATTTTAGAAGATGAGCATATAGATAAGATTTTGAAAGTTTTCAAAAGCAAAGAAGAGATAAAACACTTTTCACATAATGCCTCATTGGAAGAGATAAAAGAAAATGACTATAATCTATCAGTCGGCTCTTATGTAGAACCAGAAGATACAAGAGAAAAAATAGATATAAAAAAGTTAAATGAAGAGATAAAAACAACAGTCAAAAGAATTGATAGATTAAGAAAAGAGATTGATGAGATAATTTCGGGAATAGAAAATCTATCGAAAAATTAAATAATGGTTGAGTGGAGAAAGTTGGGAGAAATAGCTGAATTAAAAAGAGGAAAAGTCATTTCAAAAAGATATTTGAGAGATAATAAAGGAATATATCCGGTATATAGTTCTCAAACTGTAAATAATGGTGAAATTGGAAAAATAAACACTTATGAGTTTTTATATTATTGGTTAACAATTGAAGCAAAAAAACATGTATATTCAGGTATGGGCAATCCAAAACTTATGAGTAATCAAATGGCTAAAATTCCAATCCCAATCCCTCCACTTGAAATCCAAAAAGAGATAGTAAAAATCCTTGACACATTTACAGAACTAACAACAGAACTAACAACAGAACTAACAACAAGAAAAAAACAATATGAATATTATCGTGATAAACTTTTAACTTTTGGTGATGAAGTTGAGTGGAAAAAGCTGGGGGAAGTAATGATTATAAATCACTACTAAATTTTGGGCTAATGCTCATTGTTATGTAATTTTACCTAAATTTTTTAAAACTAAATCATGAATAAACAACATGGAGCAGGTATCCCGGCATTAAAAACAAGTGAAATTTCAAATATAAAAATCCCAATCCCTCCACTTGAAAAACAAAAAGAGATAGTTTCCATCCTCGATAAATTTGACACACTTGCAAACTCTATAAGCGAGGGTTTACCAAAAGAGATAGAACTTAGAAAAAAACAGTATGAGTATTACAGAAATTTACTTTTGGATTTTAAAATGTAAGAGAAATTAAATATAAGCGAATAAATTCGCTTTTCCTGGAGAGGAGGTTTTAACCTCCTATATATAAACGGTTAAAACCGCTTCTCCGAATATACTAAATTAAATCGGAGGTGAGACTTTAGTCTCACAAAATAATAAACGAAGTAAAAAAGGGAAAAATAATGCAAATAAAAAAAACTTTACCACACATTAATTTAAAAGGATATTATCAATTTGTAACTTTTAGGACACAAGATAGTTTAGATAGTTATATTAGAAAAATTAGAGCTCAAAATATTGAAAATAAAAAACAGGAATATCTAATCGATAAATATTTAGACAATTCTTTAAAAGGTGCATATTTAAATGATGAAATATTTGAATTTTTGAAAGATTTTTTGATAAATTTAGATAAAATATTTTATGAATTAATTGCTTTTACCATTATGCCAAATCATATACATTTACTTTTTAAACAGATAAAAGATTTAGACATTATTATAAAAAAAATTAAGGGTGAAAGTGCTTATAGAATAAATAAAATGTTAAATAAAAGCGGTAAATTTTGGGAAAAAAATTATTATGACAAAGTTATAAGGAATGAGGAGCATTTTAATATTGTTTATAACTATATAAAGTTTAATGGTTTTAAAGCAGGACTTAAAGATTGGAAAGAGAGATTTTATGGGGTTTATGAGTAAAATATAATAAAAGGAGAGGAGGTTTTAACCTCCTATATATAAGCGACTAAAACCGCTCCTCCGGAAATAAATATATAAGCGGTTAAAACCGCTTCTCCAAGGAGGTGCGAATTTATTCGCACATAAAGGATAAAAAATGCAAACATACACAAAACCAATAGCAAATACAAACAACTTCATCGTGCTTGATAGATACGAAAAAACATGGGCGGTAAACGAAAATTATCAAAGCGAAGCGGCACTTGAGAGGGAATTTATAGAAGATTTGCAAAATCAGGGTTATTCTTACCGTCCTGATAGAGACC